>JAMPGS010000083.1 GCA_023663815.1 Clostridium sp. | reverse complement strand
ATTATAAACAGATACGTTTGCCATCTCTGAATGGTCCTCCTTTCATCTATCGGCTTAACTTAAGCCTTTACAGCTTCTTTGACTGTGACCAGCGCCTTCTTCGGTCCGGGTACGGAGCCCTTTATAAGAAGCAGGTTCTTCTCGGCGTCCACCCTTACAACCTCAAGGTTCTGTACCGTAACCTTCTCACACCCCATATGGCCGGGCATCCCTTTGCCCTTAAATACGCGGCTGGGGGAAGAGCAGGCGCCGTTGGAACCCTGATGACGATGGAATTTGGAACCGTGGGTCATGGGACCTCTGTGCTGTCCGTGTCTCTTAATCGCGCCTTGGAATCCTTTTCCTTTGGAAACCGCTGATGCGTCAATCACATCGCCGGCCGCGAACACGTCAGCTTTAATTTCGCTTCCCAGCGTATACTCTTCCGCGTTTTCAAACTTAAATTCGCGGAGGAATCTCTTGCAGGGAACGCCAGCCTTGTCAAAATGCCCTTTCAGAGCTTTTCCAACGCCGTGTCTGTGGATAATTTCTTTCTTTCCGCTCTTGTCTTTGTTGGTGATTCTTTCTTTCTTGTCAACATATCCAACCTGTACCGCGCTGTAACCGTCGTTCTCAACCGTCTTAATCTGCGTCACCACACAGGGGCCTGCGGAAAGCACAGTCACAGGAATCAGACTTCCGTCCTCGTTGAAGATTTGAGTCATTCCGACTTTGGTAGCTAAAATAGCTTTTTTCATTTCTTTACCTCCATTCATTTCTACAGCGGGCCCATATCGGGCCATTCTAGTGTCGGGGCCGCGCCAAATAGCCTTTAGCGCTTTTGAAAAGCGAAAATTTATTTCGTTTTCATTTTAATATCAATATACACACCGGCGGGCATCTCCAGTCTCTGCAGGGCGTCAACCGTCTTTGGCGTAGGTGTGATGATATCGATCAGTCTCTTGTGAGTTCTCTGCTCGAACTGCTCTCTGGAATCCTTGTACTTGTGAACCGCCCTCAAAATGGTAACAACCTCTTTCTTTGTGGGAAGAGGCACCGGTCCGCTCACCTGTGATCCGTTCTTCTTAACAGTTTCGATGATTTTCTTGGCAGATGCATCAACTAACTGATGATCGTACGCCTTCAATGTGATTCTCATTACTTGACTTGCCATAAAAAAAGTCGCCTCCTTTTCGCACTTTTAAAAATTTAAGTACGACAAGCGGTGACTGTACACTCTGCCGTGCGTGTCCTGCTTTCCCACAAATTTATGTGCGGAATCCGCACATCTGTCAAGCACGCTTAACGCCCGCGTTTCTGCTTATTGGGCCTTGCCTTTGGCCTGCCCATGCAGACAATATGTTTGTACAGTGACTTGCCGTCAGGTTCTTAGGGTCTGGCAATCCGCCGCCCCCTTGACATTCGCTCCACGGAAAACCTGCAATGCCTCTCGGCAGAGCAGCAACCTCACGCTTCATCGCTATCATGCCACAGCACTTAACAGTATACATGATAATTTTGGAAGTTGCAAGTACTTTTTCTATCTTTTTTTATCTTTTTTCAAAATTTTAGCAGTAATTTGAATTTTATCGAGTTATTGCGGATTTTATGATACCTTGGCTTGGCCGGGCTGCTGCCTGCGGCTTAACCAAGAAGCATTGCAAAGCTCTTGTAATATAAATCCTCTCAAGATATAATGTACGCGTAGGCAATGAGCAGTGCACATCCATCGGCATAGGCGCGAGGCGTGCTTGCACGGCAGAGCGCATATGCCGATGGATGTATAGGGCGAAGCCCGCGAGCTCGGAAAACCGCAGGTTTTCCGAGCGTGCACTGCGAATTAAGGATATAATGCGAACAAGCTATAATGAAAAAACAAAAAAGTTACATAGCAAAAATAGCGCAGAAATAGAGAAACCATAAAGCCGCCTTATAAACTTATAGAAATAAGAAACTATGCACAAAAAAGCACAATATAAAACAAGCGTTTAAAAGGAGAAAACCTCTATGAAAAAATGGCTGCAACTTTTAACCATATTCCTGCTGTCCTTTTCCATCGCCGGATGCGGCTCCAAGCCTGCCGCGGAGGAGACTATTGAAAAGCCGCTCAAAACAGTTGAGATAATTCAAAACGAGGCAGCGGAGGCAGACGAGGAAGCTCCCCCGGAGGAAACAGAAAATAAAGCGGAACAGGAAGCAGAAACACAAGAACAAGAGCAGAAAGAGCAAAAAGAGCAGAAGCCAGAGGAAACGCAAGATTCCGACAAGGCCATTGAGGCTGCAGAAGCAGCGAAAACAAATGACGCTGAAAAAGAAAACAAGGAAACCTCCCTCCCGCAATTAGACGAAAACGGCTCCTACTCCTCCAAGGACGACGTGGCTCTCTATATCCACCTATACGGCCGTCTGCCGTCCAACTTTATCACCAAAAAAGAAGCTGAAAAGCTGGGATGGCCCGGCGGCTCCCTTGAGCCTTACGCCCCCGGCATGTGCATTGGCGGAAGCCGTTTTGGAAATTATGAAGGCCTGCTGCCCGAAAAAGACGGCCGCACCTACACGGAATGTGACATCGACACCTTAGGCTCCGACAAGCGGGGCGCGAAACGCATTGTGTTTTCCAACGACGGGCTGATTTACTACACGGAAGACCACTATGAAACCTTTGAGCTTTTATACGGAGACGAAACAGCCGATTAAGTCTTATTAAAATAAGGAGACAACATGCGCACTTGCATCTTAAACGGAGACGAACTTACAAGCAGGGAAATACTTCATAATACCTTGGCCGATTCTTTGGGCTTCCCGGATTGGTACGGCAAAAATCTGGACGCCTTGTACGACTGCCTTACGGATTTACATGAGGAAGTTGAAATTATGCTTCTCCACGAAAACACCTTGGCGGAGCATTTAGGAAATTACGCCCCTTTACTGGCAAAGGTGATACGGGAAGCGGCGGAAAATAATCCGCTGATACATTTTTCAGGCAATTAAGTTTCAATTCCCGCATAATCGCAAGGCTTAAAGCCGCTCTGCTAACACAAGCAAGTATTTGCAAAATAATAAGACGGCATAGAAACGAGGCAAAAATGACCGATAATAACACTAACATTTCCCCTGCAAAAACCGAGCGCAATTACGGCATAGACGCCCTGCGGATGCTGGCAATGCTTTTGGTTGTAACCGCACATATTTTAGGCCCCGGCGGCGTTTTGGACGGGACGGATTTCATGTCCCCGCAGTATCTGGCCGCGTGGTTTTTGGAAATTGTCGCGTACTGCTCGGTAAACTGCTACGCCCTCATTTCCGGCTATGTGGGAATCCGCTCAAAATACAGATACCACAGCATCGTCCTGCTGTGGCTGCGCGTAATTTTTTTTACCGTGGGAATCACTATAATTTTTTCCGTCCTTGTTCCCGGCTCCGTGACCTTAAAGGACTGGATTCGGGCCCTGCTTCCAATTACCAACGGAAATTACTGGTACTTTACCGCTTATTTCGCCCTGTTCCTTTTCCTTCCTTTGCTGAATCCCGCAATCAATAAGCTCACGCAAAAGCAGCTGGCCGCCGTGGCTGTCGGCCTGATATTTGCCTTTTCCTTTCTGCAGACCCTCTTCCCCAGAGACGTTTTCGGGGTATCCTCCAACGCGTGGTGGCTTATCGTGCTGTACGTTATCGGCGGCTACATCGGCAAATACGGCTTATTTAAAAAAAGCGGCAGCTTTTTGCTCTCCCTCATGTGCTTTCTTATGATAATGATTATGTGGCTGTTTAAAATCATCGCTGAAGCCGGATGGCTTCCCATATTAGAATCCCTTGGAGGAAATTATCTGATTTACCACACCTCTCCCCCCATGCTGGCCGCTGGAATCCTCTTCCTTCTGCTGTTTGAGCGGCTCCGTACTTCAAAGGCCGCCAACAAAATAATCCGCTTTTTTGCGCCGGCATCCTTCAGCGTTTACATCATACACTGCCAGCCTCTTTTGTGGAACCGTTTTTTGGAGCAGCAATTTTCTTTCTGCGCCAAGCTCGCCGTGCCGCTGGAAATTGCTTCCGTGCTGCTTGCCGCAGTGATAATTTACATTCTATGTACGTTTATCGATTTGATTCGCGAAGAAATTTTTAAGCTTTTGAAATTAAAGCGGCGCATTTCAGATATGGAAGATAAATATCTGGAAGGGCTGTGGGATTGAGAAGATTTTAGATAAAATTATGATATAATAGGCGCAAGAGAAAATCAAGCGATGCGGCATTTGATTTTCTTGCGCCATTAACGAGCAAGCAGTCTGCGAAGCAGACGATAGAGCACTGAAAGTGCGAGCTTGCGAGTTTTGATGATATAATGAAAAAAATGCAAGAAAAAACAACTACTTCAACGGAGGAATAAATACCTATGCCAAAAATCACCCCTTTTCAAAGCATCCGGCCAGCGCCGGAGCTTGCCCCGCAGATAGCCGCCCTTCCCTACGACGTCTACAACCGGCAGGAAGCGCTGGCCGAGGTTCAAAGACAGCCTATGTCCTTCCTAAAAATCGACCGGGCGGAAACCCAATTCCCCGACGACGTGGACACCTACGACCCCAGAGTATATGTCAAGGCAAAAGAGCTTTTGGACGCCATGATTGCGGAGGGCTCCTTTATCATGGAAGCCGCTCCCTGCTATTATATCTACGAGCTGGTGATGGACGGACGCTCCCAGACCGGCATTGCGGCCTGCTCTTCCATAGACGATTACCAGAACCATCTTATTAAAAAGCATGAAAATACCAGAGAGGATAAAGAGCTTGACCGCATCCGCCACGTGGACGTCACTAACGCCCACACCGGCCCTATTTTTCTGGTATACCGCTCAAAGCGGGAAATTAACGAGATTGTGGAGAAAGCCAAAGAGCAAGCCCCCTTATACGACTTCACCTCCGACGACGGCGTCACCCACCGGGTATGGCGCATTTCGGATAAGGACGTTATTGCCCGGCTGGAACTGCTTTTTGCGCAGCTTCCATGCACCTACATAGCGGACGGCCATCACCGCTGCGCCTCCGCGGTAAAAGTCGGCCTTATGCGCCGCGAGGCCGCTAAGAATTACACCGGCGACGAGGAATTCAACCGCTTTTTGTCCGTACTTTTCCCCGACGACCAGCTTTGCATTATGCCTTACAATCGGGTTGTGCGGGATTTAAACGGCCTCTCCCCGGAAAAATTTATCGAGGCGGTAAAAAAAGCCGGTTTCACCGTGGAATATAAGGGAAAAGAGCCCGTATCCCCTGCCAAAAAAGGGACTTTCGGCCTGTACCTTTCCGGCAACTGGTATCTGCTCACCGCTCAAGCGGCACTGCTTTCCTCCGACCCGGTGAAAGGACTGGACGTCTCCATTTTGCAGGACAATCTCCTCTCCCCCATCTTAAACATCACAGACCCGCGAACCGATAAGCGCATTGATTTTGTGGGCGGCATACGGGGGCTTAAAGAGCTGGAACGCAGAGCAACGGAGGATATGACGGCGGCCTTTTCCATGCACGCAACCTCCATTGAGGAGCTTCTGCGCGTGGCCGACGCCGGGCTTCTCATGCCCCCCAAATCCACTTGGTTTGAGCCAAAGCTGCGGAGCGGCCTGTTGATTCACAGGCTTTAAAAAGCAGCTTTGAAAAGGGTGCCGACTTCCTTTCCCTCCAATATCCTGCTGATATTCACCACATCGTCGCCATTGGCAATCACCATGTCAACCTTTGCAGCGCCTGCAATCCGGGCCGCTGCAATCTTGGTTGCCATGCCCCCCGTCCCAAAGGTTGTCTCCGCCCCCTTGGCAAAGGAGGCAAGCTCCCCGTCTATTTTTTCCACGCAGCTAATGAATTCAGCCTTCCCGTTTTTTCTTGGATCATCCGTGTACAGCCCGTCGATATCCGACAAAAGAATCAGCATGTCCGCCTGAACCATCTGGGCCACCATTGCCGAGAGGGTATCGTTATCGCCAAAATTTTCATCCTGTATCTGATCCGTGGACACCGTATCGTTTTCATTTACAATGGGAATCACCCCCAGCTTTAAAAGCTCCCCAAAGGTATTTTCCGCGTTCTGTCTGCTGATTTCGTTCGTCATAGTCCTCTTGGTAATCAAAATCTGCGCAATGGTTTGATTGTACTCCGCAAAAAGCTTTTGATAAATCATCATCAGCCTTGCCTGCCCCACCGCCGCGCAGGCCTGCTTTTCCGCAAGGCTGCGGGGCTTTCCCTTGATTCCCAAAGCCTTCCTCCCAGCTCCAATTGCCCCGGAGGATACGATAACAACCTCCTTATTTTGGTTCCTGATATCCGTTAAAACCCTCGCCAGCTTTTCCATTTTTATCAAGTTTAAATGCCCCGTGTCCACATGGGTAATCGTGGTGGTTCCAATTTTCACCACAATCCTTTTTTTATCCCTTAAAAAACCTCTGTCCATTATTTTCACTCTTTTCCCCTAAAATTTAAATTCGCAAGAAATATTTTTTCAAAATCCTCTTCCTCTGCCAGCTCCACATGCACAAAGCCTTTCCGCTCCGCCTCCATCCGCTCTAAGGCTTTTGGCGAAAGAAGGGCCATCGCCGCCCCCACGCCCGCAAGATTGCCCGCCTGCAAAAGCTTTTCCTCCGATATCTCCGGCAAAAGTCCCACTGCCATGGCGCTTTTTGTCCCAATGTAACATCCAAACGCTCCCGCAAGGTAAATTTTGTCAAGCTCTTCCACCCTTTGCCCCGCCTTTTTCAGCAACACCTCTATGCCGGAGCGTATCGCGCCGATAGCTAACTGGAGCTGGCGCACGCCATCCCCGGTCAAGTAAATCGGATAGTTTTCATCCGTCAAAAGAAACTTTTGCCCATGGGGGCCAGTTTTGATTCTCCGGCAAAGCCGCTCCGGCGCGCCCGCCGCTTTTGCTTCCCGGCTTTTCCGCATATAGCCGCTTTCCTCCAAAACGCCCGCCTGCAAAAGCGCCGCCAGAGCATCCACCAAACCAGAGCCGCAAATCCCTGCGGGCGGGCCGCCCATAACCGTATGGCAAACAATATCTTCCATAGGAAACCTTCCGCTCAGCGACACTCTGTCGATTGCCCCCTTGGCCGCCCTCATCCCCTGACTGACGGCCCCCCCTTCTAACGCTGGGCCCGCCGCCGCCGAACAAGCATATTTTTTCTCCCCGCACTGTAACAAAATTTCCCCGTTGGTTCCAATATCCACCGCCAGCACGCATTTTCCTTTCTCCTGCTGGACTATATAACCATAAACCGCCAAAGCGTCCGCCCCCACAAAGCCCTCTATGGGGGGAAGCGCAATTATCTCCGCATCCCGCAAAAACCGGAAACCGGCCTTTCTTCCCTTGATTCGGACAGTCTCCCTGTAATCCGGCGTAAAAGGCGCCCGCAAAAGCCCCTCCGGCCTAATTCCCAGCAAAATCTCGCACATGGCGGTATTGCCCACAAGGGTAACCCTTCGGATAAAGCCTCTTTCCTCTTTTTTACTGCTTTCCTTATAAATAACGGCTTTAGATTCCTCCGCGCGCTCCGCCATTGCAAGGGCCATGGCGTCCAGCTTTTCCACCAAAAGAGCCCGCATCCTCTCAAGCTTATCCTCATCCTCCGCCTTGCGGATTCTGCTGACCACGTCCGCCCCAAAAATGGCTTGAGGGTTTGCAGCCGTCTCCGCCTCAAGAAGCAGCCCCGTCTCAAGATTCCACAACATTCCCGCTAAGGTTGTGGTGCCTACATCGAAGGAAATTCCCAGCCCCTCCCCCGGCTCCGGTGCAAACCCTTTCGGGAACCAAACCATGTCCCGCTTGTTGGTATTTAACTTTTTTAAATCTATCTGCTCGCTGGAACTGCCTGTTTCCGCAGCCTTTTTTTCGTAAATCCCGCAGCCGTCACAGCTTGCCCGCTTACAGCCCGGACACCGTTTTTTTAAAAACGCCATAATCTGCCGTCTCCCCACGTCATTCTCTCACACTCTCACAGTTTATGCCGTCAATGCCCCGCAATATATAGCCTTTACGGGTTAATCTCCCGTCTTTTCCAAAAACAAATAGTTCTGCAGGCATCCGCTTAACCTGCTGCCTATAGGAATGAACGCGCAGACCAGCCTAACTGTTACATGACCTTCCATAGCATACCACAAAATTCTTGCTTTTTTAACTATCTTTCACTATTATTTATATCAATCACGTTTGTATATTTCCCGCACGGCCTGTATGGGTAAATGTGCAGACTGTCCCAAACCGTCATTTTGCGGTGTCATAAACCGCCGTTTTGCGGCTTATGTATTTACAATTTGTTATAATTATATCCGGTTATGCCGCGCGTATTAATTGTAGAAAGGATTCACTATGTGGACAGCAAATCACTGGAAAGATTACGAAGTCATCGACAGCTCCTGCGGCGAAAAGCTGGAACGCTGGGGTAAATATATTCTCCTTCGCCCGGATCCGCAGGTTATCTGGGACACCCCCAAAGACGCCCCGGAATGGAAAACGCCAAACGGCCATTATCACCGCAGCACCAAAGGCGGCGGGGAATGGGAATTTCACAGCCTTCCGCAAGAATGGAGTATCCAATATAAAGCCCTCACCTTCCGTCTCAAGCCCTTCAGCTTTAAGCACACAGGCCTTTTCCCTGAACAGGCTGTAAACTGGGACTGGATATCAGAGCTCATTGAAAAAGCAGACCGTCCCGTCAAAGTGTTAAATTTGTTTGCCTACACCGGCGGCGCTACGCTGGCCGCCTCCAAGGCCGGGACCAGCGTTACCCACGTGGACGCCTCCAAGGGCATGGTCGCATGGGCAAAGGAAAACGCGGCGGCTTCCGGCCTCGCGGAAGCGCCTATCCGTTATCTGGTGGATGACTGCGTAAAATTTGTGGAACGGGAAATCCGCCGGGGAAACACTTACGACGGCATCATCATGGACCCGCCCTCCTACGGAAGAGGCCCAAAGGGCGAAATATGGAAAATGGAGGACAACATTTACCCTCTGCTTACCCTTACCTCCAAGCTGCTGTCCCGAAACCCGCTGTTCTTCCTCATTAATTCCTACACTACAGGCCTTCAGCCCGCTGTGCTCGCCTACCTGTTAAACGCTGTCATTGTAAAGGAGCACGGGGGAAAAGCTGCGGCCTCCGAAATCGGATTGCCCGTATCCCGCAATGGATTTATCCTCCCCTGCGGGGCTTCCGGACGCTGGACGCCATAGCTTGGGGGCAGCACGCAGCTTTGCGATATGATTTTTGATACAGCTCACAGCGCAACTTCCGATACTGCTTTCGTGCGGCTTTTCTTTGCAGCTTGCCATGCAAATTTTCACCACAGCCTGTTGGCAAATCTTTATCTCAGGTAAGCCAGAAAAATTTAATAGGAAATTTCCTTCCAATAGTGTATACTTATATTTAAATCAAAAAAGGAGCAAAAAAACATGTCTAAAATTATTTTAACCGGCGACAGACCTACCGGACGTCTTCATGTAGGCCACTATGTGGGCTCTCTAAAGCGGAGGGTAGAGCTGCAGAATTCCGGTATGTACGATAAAATTTTTATTATGATTGCGGACGCGCAGGCGCTTACGGACAACGCCGAGCAACCGGAGAAGGTGCGGCAGAATATTATCGAGGTGGCTTTGGATTATCTGTCCTGCGGGCTTGACCCCGCAAAGTCCACCCTCTTTATCCAATCGCAGGTGCCGGAGCTGTGCGAGCTGTCTTTTTACTACATGAACCTTGTGACCGTGTCAAGACTGCAGCGGAATCCCACGGTAAAATCGGAAATTCAAATGCGCAACTTTGAAGCCAGTATCCCGGTGGGCTTTTTTACTTACCCTATCAGTCAGGCGGCGGACATAACCGCTTTCCGGGCTACCACGGTTCCTGTCGGGGAGGATCAGCTTCCCATGCTGGAGCAGACCAGAGAAATTGTGCGGAAGTTCAACTCCGTTTACGGGGAAACGCTGGTTGAGCCCGACGTTCTTCTTCCCGACAACAAGGCCTGTCTGCGCCTTCCGGGCATCGACGGTCAGGCAAAAATGAGTAAATCTTTAAACAACTGCATTTATCTCTCCGATACTGAGGAAGAGGTACGCAAAAAAGTAATGTCCATGTTTACGGACCCTAACCACCTTCAAATCTCCGACCCCGGCCGGGTGGAGGGCAACCCTGTGTTTATCTACTTAGATGCTTTCTGCAAGGATGAGCTGTTTGCCGAGTACCTTCCCGATTATGCGGGGCTTGAGGAGTTGAAAGCCCACTACACCAGAGGCGGCCTTGGGGACGTCAAGGTTAAAAAATTCCTCAATAACGTGCTGCAGGAGGAGCTTGCGCCAATCCGCGCCAGAAGAAAAAAATGGGAGCAAGATATTCCCGCAGTTTACGAAATTCTTCAAAAGGGCAGTATCGTAGCGGAAAAAGCTGCCGCCGAAACCCTTGACGATGTAAAGAAAGCCATGAAAATCAACTACTTTGACGACCACGCGCTGATTGCGGAGCAGGCGCAGAAATATGCGGCATCCCAGCATGATTAAAGAGTGAGAGATAAATGAAAGCTTATCGGATAAAAGACGTTAAAAATTTTATGGGAAAGCTCCTAGGCACGGAGGCCTTCGACTCTTTCCTGCTGGCGGAAGCCTCCGTCACCACCTATAACACCTTTGTAATTGACGGCCATATGGAAAAAGCCTTTTTTACGGGAGATATTCACGACGAGCCGGTTTTGCCTCCCTATGAATTTTCTGAGTGGAAAAATATGCGCTCCCTTTGCTTTAATTTGATTAAGGGGAAGCGCACCCCCGTCAGCTTTAAATTTATTTTGCATTTGAAACCGGAGCTTGTAACGCAGATTCTCACCGACGGCAGCGCCGCCGTCACCCTCTCCGATATCAAGGCTTTTGTGCTGAACATAAAATACGATGGCAGTATGCTCACCTGCATCACTGCCACCGCCTTTTATACTTTCCTTCCCGACAAGACGCCGGATAGGCTTTGGGATGATTTTATAAACCGTTTTCTTGTGGAAAAAGATATCAATTTTGAGGAGATATAAGCTTTACTCTTTATTTTCCGTAAGCCGCCAGTCAGAGCCATAATACAGACGGCTGATAACTTCCCCCTGCTGGCCTAATATTAAAATCTGCACCTCGTCATTGCAATGCTCTTCCATATCCAAATAATTATTTTCGTAATCCTCGCCCACATAGATTGCCCCGTAGTCCCTTAAACCAATATAGGAAGTCGTCCCAAGCAAGGTCTCAAAACCCTCCGTTTGGTTTTCCCCTCCAAATTCACAATTAACCACAGCTTCGCCGGTTCTCCCTGAGGCATCGCGAATCAATAAGTACGGGCCGTTTGCCGCAAGCGCATCGTCAATTACCGCCGAACCGGTCAATTGCTTTATAAAACGGCGCGCCAGCGAATCATGAATTGCTTTTGAATCCCCCCGCATAAAAATGACCGCGCTTGCGTTCATATTTTGAATCTCCCCCAGCTCCGTATACAAATCTGTCTGAGTTGACACTTTATGGATTTCGGAGGCCTGCCATTCCCCCACTTTTTCCTGCCATTTTACATAATCAGCTTCCTCCCTGTGGTCTGAAAGCCCGCAAGCATTTTTAAGTACGGAACCAATATAAGAAGTCATTTTGCGCATACCATTGGCGTTTAAATGCGTGTCGTCGCTCATATCCGTATAATAATCAATCACTGTCTGCGTTTCATGTGGAAGCATATTTAAAAATAGAATATCCTGCTCTTCCGCAATTTGCGCCGCCGTGTTCACCGCCTGCCAGTCCTCGTCATAGGAAACCGCCATCGGAAGAAAACTCAATACAACGTCAATCTTTCTTTCCCCGCACGCCTCGATTATTTTATCCAAATATTCTGCGCATACCGATTTTCCCGGAAGAATCTGGGCAGTATTTTCCGGCTGATCCAGCCTTGGATTCAAATACAATTCCGTCCTTTGTTCCGCTCCCAACAAATAACCGCTCTTTGTCTGACGGCTGGCGTCTTCAAAATCCGCGGAGGTCAGCGACGGCCAGCGGCTGTGATACAATGAAAAATCCCATAAAAACTCTTTCCGTATCTCAGCGTCAGATATCAAATCCTTTACTGCGGAAATTTTTGTTTTGCTAAGAGGCCAGCAATCCATATTCGTGTGCAGCAGAGAAACAGAATTGCGAAGGTTTTCTTCCTCCTCAACACCATTCATAATATCCAAATATTTATAGTCTCTATCCAAAGCCCATAAATCAACCACCACGCACTTAGGCGTGCAGTAATCCAGCGCGTTCATCAGCATCCAATAGGACTCCGTTACCATCCCGCCGGGCTTTCCCATATTATAAGAAGTGATTCCATACTCCGCGTAAAGCTGCACCGGATTTACCCCGTTAAGCACATGGGAGGAGCCCAGAAACAAAACGTCCACCTGCTCCGCAAGCTCCATAAATTCAAAATATTTATTTCGGCTTTCCTTGCGCTCTGTAATATTGGCCGCCAGCCCAATCAAAGCAAATATAATCAGAAAAAAAAGAACAATTTTAGCAACCTTATATACTTTTTTCATCTGCATCTCCCGTATACTTCCCTTTTAAAACTGGTAATAAATAAAACTGGCCGTATCATACGCGGAGCCCCAAACGCCGCAGATTAGTATAAAAAGGACTGCCGTTATATAGACGGGCCATCGAATCCAAAGACGCTCTTTTGCAATCAGCCTCGATAAAAATATGCCCCGCTCATTCAATAAATCTACAGCCGCCAGCAAAAACAAGCCGATAAACATTACCGCTATATTGGCCGCATCTAAACCCAGCGTGTGGAAAGTCCCGTCAAACAGCTCCCATATTCTTGGATTTAAAAACCGGCGGATAATCTGCAGCGCGGACGCCAGACTTTCAGCCTGAAAAAATATCCATGCAAAGCTAACCAGACAAAAGGTAAACATAATTTTTATTATTTTTAAGCTGCCTGACTGCTCTTTCATCTTTAAAAACGTGCTGATTTTTTTCATAACAGGCGAAAGAAGCGCGCCTGCAATTTGGTAAGCTCCATGTATCCCTCCCCACAATACAAACGTCCACCCGGCGCCATGCCATAATCCGCTTAAGAGAAACACCACCATAAGGTTAATATATTTTCTAAAGGTTCCCTTTCTGTTTCCTCCCAATGGAATATAAACATAGTCCCTAAACCATGTGGAAAGCGAAATGTGCCACCTTCTCCAAAAATCCGGTATGCTTACCGCAAGATAAGGCTGCCTGAAATTTTCCATCACACCAATCCCCAGCGCCTTAGCCATCCCGATTGCAATATGCGAGTATCCCGCAAAGTCACAGTAAATTTGAAACGTATACAAAATAGAAGCAGCTCCAATGATAGCCCCTCCATACTTTTCGGGAGAAAGATACACTGTATTTACCAAAATAGAAATGCGGTCAGCCAAAACCAGCTTTAAAAAGAATCCCCAAAGCATCCTGACAAACCCATCACGAATCCGTTCCGTGTCAAACTTCACCTGACTAAAACATTCCTTAGAAAACTGCGGCAGCATATGAGAGGCGCGCTCAATCGGCCCGGACAATATTGTTGGGAAAAAAGAAACAAAAAGCGCATATTGAAGCAGATTTTTTTCTGCGGAAATTTTCCCTAAATACACGTCGGCCAAATAGCTGCAGGACATGAAGAGATAAAACGATATTCCTACCGGCAAAAGCAGGCTTTTTATCCGCCCTCCCGTCAAAAATCCAGCATACTTAAAATAACCCAGCATCAACAAATTTAAGCCGATAGAAAAACACATCAATATTTTTTTATAAAAGGGATTGCCGCGAAAATGCTCCATAAGCAGCGCCCCGCCGTAAGAAACAATCGTCGCCGCCGCCAAAAAGATAAGATACCATGGGTCTTGGCTTCCATAAAAGAAATAACTGGCTAATAAAAGAAGGGTGCATCTGAACGCACCCGGCATCATATGATAAATAATTAATATGCCTGCAAAAAAGATAAGAAATTCAATAGAAACAATCTGCATGGTTTTCTCCTGAAAATAATAAAAATTATTTTTTATTCTATCATTCCAAGAGAAAACCGTCAAACAGCTCTTTCTAATATGTTCCAGCTACATAGAGGCATCCACCGCAGCGCCCTTGATATCCTCCTCTATCAGCTTCATTTCCTCTATTACCTTTTGAATCTCCTTCTGCACCTCGTCCATGGCGCTGTCCGCCTCCACCATAAGCTCGGAGGAATCCGCCACGCGCTCCGCAAATTCTTCCTTCTCGTCCTTTTCCTCCTTGATTTTTTCCAGCTTTTCTTCCTCTTCCTTTTTCTTCTCCGCTTTCTCCTCGGCGGCCTCTTTCTTTTCCGCCATCTCCTCGTCCACGTGTTCTTTTGCTTCGTTTATCAACATGCCGACAATTTCCTTGTGGGAAGCCTCAAGCATCTTGTCCGCAGTCCGCTCCGCGGCCACCATAGGGTCACTTTTTAGCTTTTCTAATCTGGTTCCCCTGATGAGCGCGTTCTCCGACTGTATTCCCTGCTTTGCAGCCTCTATGGAATCCTCTATCCGTTTTAATTCCGCGGCTTCCGGCGAGCCCTCTTCCACTTCCTCCGGCAGCCCAAGAGCCTGTCTGTTTTCCTTAAACTGCTTCAGCTCTTCATTCGCCTCCGCTAAAGCGCTCTTATATTCCTCAATCCTGCCCTTGCTCTCGTTGATGCCCTCATCCACCTTGCGGTCTCCGTCCCAAGCGTCCCTTACAATTTTCATTGCCTGCTTTCTTGCCGCCTGCTTCTTCTGGGCAATCAAATCGTTCTTTTTATTCATATCGCCGGCATAAATGGTCTTGCGCTTTCCCTTTTCTGCCGCCGCGACTGCGCCGCTATGCCTCTCGCTTCTGCTGCTATCGCCCATAAAAATTGATGTATTCCGCACTCTCATAATTTTTCTGCCTCCTGCCTTTTTAGGACACTCCTTTGTCCTCGTCTTTTCTATTTTATCGACATTCATCAAAATCATGATTAGCCCGAAACAGCGCAAATGTAATGAATGAATGAAAATCTGGTGTGAAAGTTTTTTCAATGCCGGCTCTTCACCGGTATCCAAATACTGCTTTCGTAGCTCTCGCTATCCATATCCCCGTCCGAATACCACTCAACATTGATGCCAAAAGCCGGCTCATACTGTGGATTTCCGGGAAGCCATTCTTTAAAAATGCGGGTATTTACCGCCTGAAACGCCTCCGGCATAGGCCCCACGCACTTAAATTTTGCCCAGCTGCAGGCCGGAATCTCAAAAAGCTTCATTTCCTCCGGCACTTTTCCTCCCATGTATCTGCCTGCAATCATATAACGGAAATATCCTTCTTCCACATTGTCGTCGATACAAACTCCAAATTCTCCTATCTGATTGTCGGCAATTGCCCGCCGCACCTCTTTCTCCGCCTCTCCTGCCTCTGCTGCCGGAGCTTGGGAATATTTTTCATGAAATTCATCCCAAAATTCGGGTGCCTTTTGATAGCCCTCTCCCATGGGAATCAGCTTTTCAAATCCAATCATTTTTATAGCTTCCATCTTTTCAATCACATATTCCATCCCTGAGCCTTCTTTAATGGTTATTTCAATT
>JAMPGS010000082.1 GCA_023663815.1 Clostridium sp. | reverse complement strand
GATTGATGGTGTACGCCGCCAATGCAATATACGGCTGCAGCGCTTCCCCCGCATAGGCCCTAAGGCTGTAAATCGCCGGGTTGGAATGAATGTATTTTGCATTTACCGCCGTCAGTAGAAATTGCATCAAAGTCCTCCCTGCGCCGTCTGTACATGTGTACATACGCAGCAATGCATCATACGCAGTATGCGAATCATAATACATAATGTATATGCAGCACGTGATTCACACGCAATATGTAATGCAATTGCGATATGCAACATACACTGGCTTCAGCGCAAATTCACCCGTGAAAAATCTTTTCTCCTCTTAAACACGGTTTATATAATCAATAAATCTGTCAAAGGCCTGCTGCCCTTCCGCCGTCCTCTTGTACACGCCGGAATCGGTGAGAACCTCCATAAACACATGGCCGATTTCGTTGTGCAGGATTTCGCTTATGTTGGATTCGTCTATTTTCTCATACTTGCCGCTAAACTCCTCCACCCAGTCGGCGTGCTTTTCAAGGGTTTCGTCCTCCCGCAAATTTTTCCCCGACAGCATGGCGGCCTTCAGCTCTTCCATTTCTTCTTTCAACCGGGCGGGCAACACCGCCAGCCCCATAACCTCAATCAACCCGATGTTTTCTTTTTTGATGTGATGAAGCTTTGCATGAGGGTGATAAACGCCCAAAGGGTGCTCCTTCGTAGTGATGTTATTGCGAAGCACCAAGTCAAGCTCATAATCCCCGCCCCGCCTGCGGGCAATAGGCGTAATGGTGTTGTGGGGCTCGCCCTCCGTCTCCGCATAAATAAACGCCTCCGCGTCCGTATAGCCTCTCCAATCCTGCAAAATACGGTCGGCCAAATCAATAATCCGCTCCGTATCGGCAGCCTTTAAGCGGATAACCGACATAGGCCACTTAACGATTCCGGTTTCCACATCCTCAAAGCCCTTTATGGTAAAGCTTCTCTCCACGGGAGCCTTCGCCATGGCAAACTCGTAATTTCCCCCCTGAAAATGGTCGTGGCTTAAAATAGAGCCGCCCACAATCGGCAGGTCCGCATTGGAGCCCACAAAATAATGGGGGAACTGCTTCACAAAATCAAACAGCTTGCAAAAAGCGTTTCTGTCAATCTTCATGGGCACATGCTGTCCATTAAAAACAATGCAGTGCTCGTTGTAGTAAACATAGGGCGAATATTGGAATCCCCATGTGTCCCCCTGAATCGTAACCGGGATAATTCTGTGGTTCTGCCTTGCGGGATGGTTCACCCTTCCGGCATAGCCCTCGTTCTCTTTGCAGAGAAGGCATTTCGGATAGCCCGATTGCTTTGCCGTTCTGGCCGCCGCAATGGCCTTAGGGTCCTTCTCCGGTTTGGAAAGATTGATGGTGATATCCAAATCCCCATACTCCGTGGCGGTAACCCATTTCATGTCCTTCTTAATTCTGTAACGCCTGATATAGTCGGAATCCCTGCTAAATTTGTAATAATAATCCGTGGCCTCCACGGGATTCTCCTGATAAAGCTCCCAAAATTTCTGAATCACCTCGCCCGGACGCGGCATCAAAATACTCATAATCTTTGTGTCAAATAAATCCCGGTATACCACGCCGTTTTCCTTGAGGATTCCCTTTTCATACGCGTAATCCAGCATACCGCAAAGAATCTCCTCCAAATCCTCCACATCGGTCTTTTCTACTTCCTCAAGGCTCTTTTCGTCCAAATCCTCAAGCTCGTCTAACTCAAACAGCTCAAGAAGCCGGTTTGTGGTGTAAACCGCATCTTCTGTTGCAAGCAGCCCGGTTTTAAGACCGTATGCTACAAGTTTTCTGATATTTTTTTGTATCATAATGCTCCATCTCCCCATTTTATATTTATGTACCGCTTTCTTTATCCCAGCGTGCAAGGGCCGTCCCCCACCTCAACCACGTAAAAATCAGCCTTATATCCGATTTTCGCAAGATAAGCATCGCCTACCTGCTTAATGAACGGGTCGATGGCCTCATCCTTTACCAAGCTTACCGTGCAGCCGCCAAAACCGGCTCCCGTCATACGCGAACCAATCACGCCGTCCACCTTCCAGGCTTCCTCCACCAATGTATCCAGCTCAATGCCCGTCACCTCATAATCATCCCGCAGGGAAACATGGGACGCGTTCATTAACTGCCCGAACTGCTCGATATCGTTCGCCTCCAGAGCCTTTACGGCCTTAACGGTGCGCTGATTTTCATATACCGCGTGTTTTGCCCTCTTTACCCTCACAGGATCCTTGATAGCCGACTTTACTTCCTCAAATTTCTCCTCACTCAAATCGCCAAGGCTTTTAATGTCCACTACTTTTTGGAGCTCCGCCAGAGCCGTCTCGCACTCGCTCCTTCTCTCGTTGTACTTGGAATCCCCAAGCCCTCTCTTTTTATTGCTGCAGGCAATCACCAGCTTTGCGCCCTTTAAGCTCACCGGCGCATAGGTGTAGGACAAATCCGCCGTATCCAAAAAGATTGCGTGGCCTTTTTTCCCCATGGCAATGGCAAATTGGTCCATAATACCGCAGTTTACGCCGTTGAAATTGTTTTCGGAATACTGCCCAATCAACGCCAAATCCTGATTGCTCACCTCAAAGCCAAAGAATTCTTTTAAGATATAGCCCGTCAGCACCTCAATAGAAGCGGAGGAAGAAAGCCCCGAACCGTTGGGAATATTTCCGTTTAAAAGGATATCTAAGCCCCTTGGGATACGGTATCCCCTTCCCTCAAAGGCCCACATAACCCCCTTCGGGTAATTGGTCCAGCCCGCCTCTTTCTTGGGTGTAAGGTCGTCAAGACTTGACTCAATCACTCCCAAATGGTCAAAATTCATGGAATAAAAACGGAGCTTTCTGTCGTCTCTCACTCTGGCAGCCCCATAAGTGCCAATGGTAAGAGCGCAGGGAAACACATGCCCTCCGTTGTAATCCGTGTGTTCGCCAATTAAATTTACGCGCCCCGGCGCAAAAAACACTTTGGCTCCCGCCTTGTCCCCATACACTTCCTCAAATTTTTTCATTACCGTTTCAATCATTTTTTACCTCTTTTCCGCACGCGGCGCGCCCCATAACCGCCTTATTGACTGTCCAGTAAAGGGGGCATATCGCAGGCTCAGCGGCTGCCGCGCACAACTCTTTTATTTCATTTTTTATTTCATTCTTTTATTTTTTCATTATATAATAGCCCGCTTTTCCAAAACTAGATTCCCTTGTTAAGAAAGCCTGTCAAAATGTTAAGTATTAATCTTATTTACCTGCCCTATAAAATCCTCTATCTGCTTAAGATACTCTTTGCTCTTTCTGCTTTCTCCTTTCTGCACTTCCTTCCGGTAGGAAGAGGGAGACATCTTCTTCACCTGCTTAAATGATTTGGTGAAGACAAGAGGATCCGAATAGCCGCAGGAAATGGCAATGCTTTCCACCGAAAGGGAGGTGAGCTGCAAGAGCTCCGCCGCACGGTTAATACGGAAGGTTGACAAAAACTGCTGCGGCGACATTCCCATGGAATTGCGGAAAAGCGTGTATAAATAACTTCTGTTGATACAAACATAGTCGGCCACGTCGGTAATCTTAATCGGGTTGCAGTAATTATTTAAAATAAATTCCACCGCCCGCCGCACGTAACGATCCGCCTTATCCGCCGCGCCCGTTTCCTCCACATGGGCGCTCTCCGCAATCAAAGATAAAAAAAGATGGAGCTGGCCGTTTCTGCGCAAATCGTTGGCAATCCCTACTTTATTGTGTTCCATCATATCCATGACCGCCTTGGAAAGCTCCTTTTCCTTGTCCGACTGGAACACCGGGCTTGTCAGGGAAAGCCCCATGGACTTTATCAGTTCTCCCGCCATGCTCCCGTTAAAGCCTACCCAAATATAAGTCCACGGATTTACCTCGTCCGCCTGATAAAAAACCAGCTCGTCCGGCGGTATCAAAAATCCATACCCCTGCTCTGGAAAATACTCCTTGCCGCCGATGGACAGCTTCCCTTTCCCGCTCAGCACAAAATGAATGACATAATGGGGCTTAATCGCCGGACCAAAGCAATGAAAAGGCTCCGTCCTAGACATTCCGCAGCAATTTAGGAACAGGCTGCCGCTTTTTTCGCCAAAAAATTCCAGTTCATAGGCTTTTTCCATTGCTTTCCTCTTCCTCTGCGCCGGAGGCCGTCCCGTCACCGTCAGTCTCCGCCGCTTCTCCTTCCTGCTGCCCGTCCCCGTTAGATTCGCTCCTTAGCTCCGCCGTCTTTGCCATAAGCTCTCCCTGCTCCCCGTCAAAGCTAAGGGCCAGCGAGATGCTTCCCTCCTCATATTCTCCAACGGCAAGCTCAATCTCGTATTCCACGCCGCTTTCATCCTCAAGGCCAAGCATCCACGGCGTATTGTCTACATCGCGCATCACCGTAAGGCCCGCCAAATATTGGCCCGGCACAAGGGGCTCCAGATTCTCAAGGACGTTTACTCTTGCGCCGCTGCTTCCCTGCTCGTACAGCCATAGACCGGAAAAAGAAACCTCCGTGCGGTTTTGCAGCGTGATTACAATAGGCGTCAGCACGGCCTCCTCTTCCTGTCCCTTAATATTGGAAAGCTGCGCAAGATAGCTTTCATACTCGCCTATCATATCGTCTATATCCTGCACCAGCTTGTCAATTTCCTCCTCGGTCATTTCCGCCAGATTATACTCCGCTGCCCCCGCCGCGCGGGACTGCAGCCGCGTCAGCTCCTCGTCCAGAGAGTTGTCCTCCACATTCTTATGCGCTTCCACCACCTGATTATGTATCTCGGAAAGCTGCGCATACTTTTCCTGCGCCTGCGCAATCTTTTCCTCCGGCACTCCGCAGGCGGTGAACGCAAGGCTCAGCATGAGACATAAATAAAGCGGTTTTATAAAAGAAACTAATTTTTTATACATAAAAGACCTCGATTCATTGTAATTAATTAAAGAAATTCTCTCGGCTAAAAACGGGAAGCGGCCTTACCGCTTCCCGTAGCAAGTCCCTTTCTATTATAGCCAGAAAAGGAGATAAATTCAATAAAATTACATGATACGCTATGGGAATTCCTGTTTGACTGTCTGCTAAGCCCTTTCCAAGCTTGCAATGTTTTGGGAAATTGACTTTCATGGTTAACATATCAAAGTCATACTTGTATACCTTGCCGACGGCAGCAGGGCCATCGGCTTTCGCGGCAATAATAGTTGACGCATACCGGCACAAACGATAAAATGTATATTGTATAGGAGCGGCGAGGGGGATGCAGTGTAACTAAAAATATCAACAGGAAAGGCGGAGAAAAGTATGGCGGAAAATAAAAATGATTTTACACAAGGGGGAATTGTTTCCAAGCTGCTAAAATTCATGATTCCGATTTTTGGGGCGTTGGTTTTACAGGCCATGTATGGCGCGGTGGATATTCTTGTGGTGGGCCGTTTTGGAACAACCGCAGGAATTTCAGGCGTATCTACGGGGAGCAGCATCGTCAACCTAGTCACCTTTACGATTACGGGCCTTACCATGGGCGTTACGGTTCTGATGGGGCAGTACCTTGGAGAAAAGAAAGGCGAAAAAGTAGGAGAAGTAGTCGGAGGCGCAATCTGGCTGTTTTTGGTGATGGGCGCCGTCCTTGCGGCCGCCATGCTTATTTTCGCAAGGCCGCTTGCGGTTCTGATGCAGGCCCCTGAGGAAGCGCTGGATCTGACCGTGCTCTATGTGCGCATCTGCGGCGGAGGCATTTTCTTCATCATTGCGTATAATGTAATCAGCAGTATTTCCCGCGGCATCGGCGATTCCAATATGCCTCTTGTTTTTGTAGGGATTGCGTGCGTTGTAAATATCATCGGCGACCTTTTGTTTATCGCGGTGTTCCATTGGAACGTGGCGGGCGCCGCCCTGGCTACCGTGCTGGCGCAGGCTGTCAGCGTTTTTTTGTCCATTATCATCATTATCAAAAGGGATCCCCCTTTTACCATGAAATGGAAATACATCCGGTTTAATTCCGAGATTAAAAATTTTGTCCGTGTAGGTACGCCCATTGCGTTCCAAGAAATTTTGACACAGATTTCCTTTTTGGCTCTATGCGCCTTTATCAACAGCCTTGGTCTGGACGCCTCCTCCGGTTACGGCGTCGCCAACAAGATTGTAAACTTTATTATGCTGGTGCCGGGGGCCCTCATGCAGTCCATGGCTTCCTTTGTTGCCCAAAATGTAGGTGCAAAACAGGAGGCGCGCGCAAAAAGAGCAATGGTCTCCGGGATGTTCATCGGGGGCACGGTTGGTATTTTAATTGCAGTACTTTCCTTTTTCCGAGGAGATCTTCTTGCTGCAATCTTTTCGGACGACCCGGCCGTTATTATCCGCGCGGCGGAATACTTAAAGGGCTTTGCGCCGGAGGCAATCGTAACGGCTATCCTGTTCAGCTTTATCGGGTACTTTAACGGACATTCCAAGACGCTGTTCGTCATGCTGCAGGGCATTGCCCAAACCTTTATTGTGCGTCTGCCCATGTCCTATTTTATGAGCATCCGGCCAAATGCAAGCCTCACCATGATTGGCTTAGCGGCGCCCTGCGCAACGGTGTTTGGCATTTTGATTAATCTTGTATATTTTACCAAGATAAACCGGGAGATTAAAAGAACAGCATAAAAGAGCTTACACTTTCGACGGCATAGACGCCGCGATAGCCGCCTGCGTCTATGCCGCCGATTTTCTGTCTTTTACTCCTTACGATAAATAATCCCCCGTATAGTCTCCTCCGATAAATGATATTCCCTTGCCAGCTCCTCGACCCCTTTTTTCTCACAATGAAATTTTCTGCGGATTTCGCCGTTCCGCCGGGCGTAAAAGGTTCTAGCCCCGGTATGGCTTCCCCAGCCGTTCCGTTCCTCGGCCTTGGGAATATAAACAAGCTCCCCGGAAGAATATTTTTGAATTTCTTTTAACAGCTCGTCTGGAAAAATTTCCGAAGCTTTGCGGTATTTCATTTGCGGCTCCTTTCCATTTGAAATACTTTCAGCGTGCGCCCAAAAGCAGTTTAGCCCTTTAGGCTCCTTTAAGCTTTTTTACTCTTTTTCCGCCTCCGCCGCCAAAAAATCCTCGCAGGACGCATATTCCTTGATTGTTATCTGATGTTCTCTCAAAATCCGTCGTACATTTTCCTCCAGCTCCCGGCTCCGCGCGGACAGCTTTTCAAGGCCGCCGACAGAAAAAGCATCCGCCAAATTCATTTCTTCTATCTGAAATTCTCCGGCAACGGCAATCAATTCCCCTTGAAGGAAGCAGGCTTCGCTGTAGGCTTCCTCCGCCATATTTTCCCTGCAAAAATAATCCAAACGCCGCCAAGTAAGCCGAAGCTCCTGGTACCAGTCCGCAAGCCCCTGATAGTAAATTTCCCCGGCTTTTTCATGCTTTTCTTCCGATTCAGGCTTTCTCTCAAGCACAAATTTCCGGACCGTACAAATCAGGGAGTGAAGAACCTCCGCCAGCTCTTTTACGTTATCAGCCTTTAACAGCCTGCAGGCGTTTTCAAAAAATAAATCGGGAACCGAGCTAAGGCCGGGACAATGATACGTGCGATTTTTCTCGTCGCCCCCGCAAGCCTGTTTTTCCGTAAAAATTGGAACTTCCGTAAAAGTGTGGTTTAAATAAGCCACCGCCTGCGACAAATACAGATGAATATACCTAGCCTGCGTCCGCGCGCGGTAAAGCTTCTCCTCAAACAGCAGCGTAGGGTATAGCCCCATAGCTTCCTCGATGCGCTCTAACGCTTTCCGATACACAAACACGGGATTGTGAAGATTGTCGTCCAACTTTTTCTGCAGCGTCTGAAATTTTTTGATATCCTCCTCCGACTTGGCGTACAGTATCTCCGCATCTGCAAGCACGAAAACTATTTCGTCCAAATTGGCCGATTTCTCCACGCGCTCCCACGTCCTTGGATACAAGTCGTACCCGATTCCGTCAATAATAAAGGTCTGCGCAAGCTCATTGCCTCTTTCCGTTTCCGGGATAAAATAGTCGAACGCCCTTCCATGCCCGTCGTTATCCGTTTCATGGCCTTTCACCCCAATCAGCAGCGCAATATCGTTTGGATATTCCCTTTTTATTTTGCCAATCGCCCAATTTTTTAAACGCTTTGTGTTTTCCGCAGCAAACTCCGTTTCCGCATCAAATTTCCTGATTTTCTTATCCATTTTTATGCCCTCCTTCGTTTGGAAATATTGTGTATATCACTATAATAGAGAAAGGGAGGGCAGACAAAAAGAGGTAGAATGGATTAAACGATTCTTCCCCTATTATAGTGTTTTTACTTTTTTAGACATAAGGGAATCTGCAGCCCACCGTAAATATAGGTATAGTGTCAAATTTCTCCCCATGGCCGCCTTTTGCGGGCTTCGCCACTATTCCCTTATCTATCAAATGCTTATCGATAAAAATCTTCAGTGATTCAGGATTGCCGTCTCCGGTTTTAACTTCTATCCCATAAATTTTATTATCCTTATCTATAAGGACAAAATCCAATTCGTACTGATTATACAATGAAAAACAAGGCGTTTCTCCCTTTACCGCTTTTTTTGAGTATGTCTTTTTATACAATCGATACAATTCCGTGTACACAAAGGTTTCCGTAAGCAGGCCGTTAAGGCTGCTCTCCGCCACCTCCGCCTGCTTTCCCACATACGCGGCCAGCCCGCAATCCATATAATACAAGCGTCTGGCCGGAATATACTGCCTGATATCTCCGTTATTATACAAGCCGCACTCCCCTATAATCCCTGAATAGGCCAGCCATGTAATAGCATTGGATATCTCGTCTCTGCTCACAAGCATTTTCTGCGACCGTTTTACTATATCAGTTATCGTCTCCGTCAGTTTATTTCCGCTGCCCCTTTTTTCATCGCACATACTTTTTATTGCTTCCGTAAATACCGTTTTAAAAAGCAGCACTTCCTTTGAGGTCTGAAAATAATATCCCGATTCCCTTTGAAAAGTTTCCATGAGATTTTGGAGCACATCATAGCAGCCGTCAATACTTTCTTTTTCCTTATACTGCCTGACAACTTCCGGGTATCCTCCAATTTGTCTGTATACAAAATACAAATGAAGCAGCTCCTCGTATTCCCTTCCGCCGCCTGCACCAAACAAATCTATATTTTTTAATTGCTCTTCCTTATTATATACTCTGCAAAATTCCAGAAAGCTTAAGGGAAACATAGAAAGATAGCTAATTGTTCCCGCCGGCAAAAAATAACCCGCCCGAAGAATCTGCCCTAAATAGCTCCCTGTCACTATAATCTCACAGTCAATCTCCGAATACAAACTTCTTATGGAATTATATATTTTTTCACTAAGCTGTATTTCATCTATAAGCAATATTGTCCTTTTATCATTTACAAAATGCGGCAGTCCCGCTCTTCGGCAATATTTTTCAAACTCCAACGGGCTGCACCCCTGATTCACCACTTCCAGAAAATTATATTTATCGTAAGCTAAATTTACATAAATTACATATTCATAATTTTTATATGCAAATTTTAACAGCTCCGTCGTTTTTCCAATCTGCCGCGAGCCCTCTAACTGCAATATTTTGTGAAGGCTGTCCCGCCTCCAATTTTCCAAATCGTCTTGTATGTCCCTGACAAAAGGATTCTTGCTTACAATTTTGCAATATTCCTTTTCAATAACCGCGGTTTTATATGAAACTTCTGTTAGTTCCCCGTCCACAGCAAATATTTTATCTTCTATCAGAGACAAATTATCCATATACTGTATATTGTCTTTTAAATACTCATCGGAATAAAATTTTTCATCCACAATATACCCGACAATACTTCCCATAGAATCTTTTACTTTGTGCGTAGCTTTCATGCTCTATCCTCCCTGCTCCGCTTTACGGTTCCGTTTTCATAAATACCTCGAACTGCGATTTTGTCAATACCGTTTCCCCGCCGTTCATCAAGCGCGTAATCTGCCATGAATCCTCCTTCTTGACAGGCAGGTAAAAAATATACCCGGTCAGCAGAGACGCCTGCTTATAACACTTTATTAATTCCAACGCTTTCTCTGTATATTCCCCGCCGTCGAGCTTTGAAGCAAACGTGCTCGAATTGTTTACGCTCTTAACTTCAAAAATATGAATTCTGTCAAAGCAATCCTTCATAATAAAATCGGGATATGACGAATGGACGCCGCCAAGGCAGTATTCAAATTTAATGGCCGAATTAGAAGGGTAATTTTTTCCCCACAAATATTTATTTGCCGCGTTTAATCGTTCGGGCTCCGCTCCCTCAAATAAATTTAACTGATTAAAAGCAGGATTTTTCTTGCCTGTGCGCACTCTTTTGCCCACGCGTTTCTCCCCGGAATCAGAAACGTCCGCCGCCGCGATATCCTTAATGATATTAGCCCATTCCCGCTCCGCCTCGCTGTCAAAGGAAAAACGCTCTTTTCCATCCTTCCGGCGCCATACCCAGTCGCCTATATTCATATAATTGCCATTGTCAACATAGGAGGATTCCACCGCAAAAGAAACCTCCAATCTTTTATGCTCATCGTCCGTCACAATTTCCATGCTTTGAGCGTAATCGCAGCTATATCGATTGCTCTCCTTCTCAATCGCATCGATATTCTCGCAGAACTCCCACCATTTCCCCGCCTTATCGGCATAGGCATAGCACATTTCCCGAATAGAATTATCCGCCCTTGCAAGCCTGCGGTACAGCTCAAAAATATTGGAGCTTGCAAGCTTTTTCTTTTGCTTCCCAAGAAAGTCCTCCAAATCAAAGTTTTCTTTTCGGGTCAGGGGCTTTAACCCTGTGATATTTAATTTTATTTCCTCCGTAATATCCTCCGGCTCGTCCCACAAGCGCACGGCAAATACTTTTTTCTGGGCTTCGGGGATAATCCCCCAAATCCACGCGGTGGTGGCAAGCTCTTGGGCCTTGTCCGATAAGCTTTCAAAATCAAGGAGCCGCGGATTCCTTCTCACCCGCCCCATGACCTGCTCGTCAAGCTGTCTGCTCTTGGAATCCCTAACCTGATACAGCATACACGCGCGGGGAATGTCCCAGCCCTCCGATATCACCATCTTAAAAATAATGATATCAACGGTGGCCGTATTTTCCCTTGCGTAATCCTTCCATTTGGACACGGGCATTTTCTTTGCCTTAAAGATATCGTTGGTGTCGCACAATTTATCGTCGTCAACGATAAGCATCCACTTTAAATCCTGATGCTCCGCCCGGTTCAGTTCGGGAAAAATCACGTTGTTTAATTCATAATCCGCTTTTTCACTGTTGGATATCTGAATAATCAAGCAGGGATTTACCCCTAAAAGATTGCGGTAATCCTTCTTTATCTCCTCAAACTTGCATATCGCGTCCGCAACGGAAGCGTCCTCCTCCCCTATTTCAATCCGCTTTATCAATTTGGCGTTGACCGCATCTTCCTCCCTTATTTCCACGTCCGGGTTCTGTCCACGGCGCAAATTTGGGGTCGCAGAAAAATTCATTATTTTTGCAAAATAAGAATTGGAAAGGCCGTCAAGATTTTTAGTTGCAATGTGGCACTCGTCCTTTATAAGATAAATTTCTTTGCCCAATCCGCCAAAAAAATCGTGCAGCGTAAGATTCTGCAAAAAGCTTTCCATGGAGCCCTGCATCAATTTTCCGCCCTTTTTGTACAAGTCCCGCGGCAGAATATAAACGTTATACTCAACGGGAATAAACAAACGCTCTTCGCCGGAAACCTCGCTGGAAATTAAATAGGGCCTTATCGCGCCAAAAGCCCCTGTCTGCGCATACTCGCAAAATCTGCTGTAATTCTGGCCCGCCAGATTCCCTTTTGAGAGAGACGACACAATAAAAACAACGTTTTCATTTTGCCGCAGCACCCTGTCCATCAAATCCGCCATCATATAGGTTTTTCCACTTCCCGTCGGCGCTTTAAAGGTAATCTCGTCTTTTATCTGCAGCTGCCTAGACAATTCGCCGACAGCCTTTTCCTGAAGCTCTCTTGCTGCCTGCTCCATTAACCCTCTTCCTCCAATCGCTTTTTAAACTCCTCGTCGCTCTCCACGGTTCTCTGGGTAATTTCAAAATTTTGACAAATCCATTCTATCTTTTCCCGCAGGGACGCAAATTTTTCTTTCCCGTACAGCGTCTCGTCTATCAAGTCAAAGGGCGTGCTTCCCGGAATACTGCTAAAGCTGGGAATCGTCCCTATCTCGTACACCTCCAAGCTTCCGCCAAGGGGGCTGTGGTTTGCAATCCACTTAAAATTGTCCGTGCCGTCATAACACCGCCCGGTCATCGTCCGTTTCAGCCTTTTTGACGTTACGTCCACAGCAATTCCATTGGGCGTCTTTGGCGTTATCTCGTTAAGCGTACAGAGGATAAAAGTGCGGTTTCCTCCGTCCTTGGCGTTTAAATTCCGCACGGCCTGCCCTGTGGTCCCGCTTCCCGCAAAAAAGTCCAAAACTACCGCGTTGCTGTCAGAAATATTAATACATCTCTCTATCAGCTCCACCGGTTTGGGATTGTCGAAATTTCTTTCCCCAATAATATCCTCCAACTGCATACTCCCCGTAGTATTTTCGGGCAAATCGTTCCACAAGGTATCCACTCTTTTCCCCTCGTTAGGCCTCTCGTTCCAATATTCTTTTACCCGCGGCCTCTCCCCCGTTAAAATCAGCCGGTTGTCATTTTCCAGCTCCTTTACCTTCGACTGGATTTTCCGCCAGCCCTTGGGGGGACAAGGCCACACCTTCCCGGTATTATCGACATAATCATAGGTGGTTTCCGGTCCGGGGGAGGAGGGCTTCTGCAGGCTGACCGACTGATATTTTCCCCTCCCGTCGTTGTCGTCATATTTATACAAATCAAGCGACGCCTGCGACAGCGGCTTGTACACGGAGTTAAGCGTGTAGGCTTTGCTCTTTGAGTAAAAAAGAATATACTCCGTATTAACCGTAAATTTATCTTTTTCCGTTTTTCCGCTTGAATTCTTTTTCCAGACAAAGGTATTGATAAAATTGCTTTCGTCAAAAATATCATCGAAAAGGCACTTCACATAGGCATAGTTTTTGTCGTCAATGCTGCAGAAAATAAATCCCTCTAGCGACAAAAGATCCTTTGCCAGCGTCAAGCGGCTGTACAGCATCGAGAGCAGATTGTCTCTTGTCAGGGCGTTACGGTAATTGGTCTTTGCAAATTCGCCCATACTGTTCTTGCTGTAGGGCGGGTCAATGTATATGACGTCGATTTTCCCCCTGTACTGTATCAGCAAATTTAACAGCGCGTCGTAATTGTCGCCAATGATAAGCTTATTTACCGCCTCGTCCGTCTCGTCGTAAAAGCTGAGCTTTTCATTCTTTTTAAAATACTTGATAGTATCCCCCACGGCTTCCAGTCTCTTGTCAAAATGAAAGCCGGTCTTTTTGTAGGTGGTGCCCAGCTCCGCAATGGCAATCGCCTCCGTCAAGGATTCCGCATTTATAATTAATTTTTTTATCAAATCGGCGTTACTCTTTTCTATGATGCCGTCCTCCACCCGGCGGTCGATTTCATTTAGTAGTTCCTGTCTGCTTTGCCCCAATGCTTTTTCCATTTTTATGTCCTCTTCGCCAGTAAATCAATAACTCCCTGCAAGCATGACTTTGCCGCGCTGCTTGCGGGAATGAAAATCATTTACAATTTTTTAATTATTACAGCTTTTTTAATTATAACATAGATTAAAAAAACTGAAAAACCTGAAAACAATACTTCCTCAAAAATTAAAAACCCAAGGCATTTAAGTTCTGCCTTAGGTTTTTTAATCCTCATCTTATCATTTTTTCTTTGCCGTCCTAAGAGCTATCCGCAAATTTTCTCTATCCAGTCGCACACCTCTCCCGGATAGTCCGCGTCGCAATGGGGTTTATCCCATACCAGCGCATAGTCAACGTCTTTTCCCGCTTCCGCCAGTTTTAACGCCAGCGTCATGCTGATAGTCAAGGAGGTATCCGCGTCGTAAGCCCCTACACGGATTCGGAAATGTTCCGTTTCCTTGGAACCCTCTTTCCCTTTTATATAGTTCAACGGATTATAGAGATAAACCCGCTTTGCCAGCTCTTTATCCCCGGCCACGGCTTTATAAGCTTCATAATACCTTTCACATTTTTCAAGAACCTCTTTCCGGGCTTCTTCCGATAAATCTCCCGAAACTCCCTTAAGAAAATCCTGCCTCAGCTCCGCAATCGCTTCCGCAATCTCAGGATTAAAATGCATATAGGGCCTGTCACCGTCGCCAAACACTCGGTTTTCCCCGCTGTTCATTCCAAGGGTATCAAAGGAAGTGCAGGGCTTCATCCGCCTGCGATAGCTTAAAATATACTCGTCAAGGCCGCTTATCTCCGCTTTTTCCCCGTCCCATGACAGCCATTTTCTCTTGTCCTTTCCCTGCACGGTTATCATAGGCGGCTCCCCATGTTCAAGAAAAGTTTCCTCTGCAGGACGGGATACCCTATCTCCAAGGGCAGGCTCCTTGCCCGCTTCCTTCTCTCCCGCCTCTTCCTTTCTTTCCTCTCTGGGGGCTATCGTCTTATATTCATAATTCCCCGCCAAATAATCCTCAACCGAATAACGCTCCTCCAGCTCTCCCGCCTGCAGCCGGCTTAAATAAAGGGAAGCCGATTCGTTCAACAAATTCATTAAATACTCGTACCCGCTTCCGCTTCTCCCGTCATCGCCTATTTTAAGAGGCGTTCTCGGCTCTAAAAAAGTACTGCCCTTCGGAGCCTTTAAATCAAGGCCGTTAAAGTAAGTAATATAACGCTGCCGCAGCTTATGGGAAAGAGCCTCCTCAAAGGGCGTCATCACTCCCGCCGGTCCGGCGTGGGAAGCTTCGTTTTCCTTATCGGCGGAAAACATCCATTCATAGGCCAAATCCGCGTGCTCCAAATCCACAATAGGACAATAAATCTGGGAAGCGTACACGTCGTCCCGTTCCTCCATAAAGGCTCCGTTTTCTTTCAGATAGGGCAGATAGTCCTCATGGTTCCCCGTAAGGCCAAGAAGGGAGGACATTGCGCCCCCTGCGCTTGTTCCCACGGAAATAATTTTCTCCAAATCACCGGGAAGGGAAGCCCTGTTGTGGCGCAAAAACCGGATAACCGTCTTTAAGTCCACCAGATTGGCCGGCGACTTTCCGCACCAATTTCCTTTTTCGTCCTTCGATTCGCTTCCCCTGTTTCCGCAAGTCACAAAGACAAATCCCCTGTCAAGGAACTGCCCTGCGCTGCACCGGGGATTGTCCAGCCGCAAATGGGGCATCTGCATATAGCCCGCGGAATTGTTTTGAAGAATCACCGGGGCGGTCAAGGCCGTATATTTGCCGCTTTTGCCCTCCGGGCTTACCTCCCCCTTTTCCTTCATATATTCCGCCGGAATGTAAATGCTCAACCTTTGAAATTCAGGCGCGGCTGCTTTCTCTGTGTATAAAATATCCTCCAAGCACCAGCAGCCGTGCTTTTCATTGAAAAACCAATCGCCCTTGCAGTCCTGCAGTTCCATTGTTTTATTGGTTATGTGAATCCTCTCCGCCATTTTCTTCCCCTCTGTTTCCGCCTACCGCACTTTTCTCACATCATAAATCACTTTAATTCCCGCATACTCCATCTCCC
>JAMPGS010000081.1 GCA_023663815.1 Clostridium sp. | reverse complement strand
AAACCTTGATTTTTCAGTGTTTTCAAAAGTATCGTTATCTAACGTCAGCTTTCGAGCGTCCCGGTATGAAAAAAATGCTGGAAAAGATAAGAGACGGCGAGATAAAATGCGTTATCGTAAAGGATTTTTCAAGGTTTGCAAGGGATTATGTGGAACTTGGCTCATACCTTGAGCAAATCTTTCCATTTCTCGGCGTCCGTTTTATTTCTGTAAACGACGGTTACGACAGTAACGATTACCAGGGCGGAATCGGTGATATTGACGTGGATTTTAAAGGTCTGCTTTATGACCTGTACAGCAAGGATTTATCGGAGAAGGTGCGTTCCGCCCTTGCCGTGCGGAAAGAAAAGGGGCGGTATCTCAGTGCAAACGCTCCTTTTGGCTATGAGAAAGACCCAAAGGACAGACATGCTCTATTAGTGGCGGAGGACGAGGCGGAGATTGTCAGAAGGATATTTGCCTTAACGCTGGACGGGTATACGTCAGTGGAAATTGCAAGGCTGTTTAATAAGGAAAGGATAAAGACGCCAGTTGAATTTAAAATTGAAAAAGGAAACACAAGCAGGACGCCGAAAGGGGAAAGATTTTTGTGGGGCAGCAGTACGATATGCCAGATATTAAGAAATGAAATTTATATTGGAAATATCGTGCAAAAAAAGTACGTAAAGGATTTTGTGGGCGGGAAAAACCACATAAAACCCCGCGAGAAGTGGCTGGTATCTTACGGGCATCATGAACCTATTGTTAATAAGGAAGATTTTGATAAGGTGCAGGAGGGGCGGGGAAAGAAAAGGCCGCCCCAGAAAAACCAAACGCATCCGCTTGTAGGGAAGCTGGTGTGCGGCGGCTGTAAGAAGAACCTGCAATATCGCAGAGGGCTAAACCCATATTTTTCCTGCTATCACCGCTATTCAAATGCAATGGAAAATTGCGTCGGCAAGGTAAACGCAATGCTGACGGAACAGTATATCCTTTGGCAGCTGCAGGATAAGCTGGAAAAGGACGGGGAACTGGAAAAACGCCGCATGGAGGAAGCGGAAAGGCTGGGCCGGAAAATCAAAGAGCTGCGGGAAAAAAGAAAGCTTTTATTGGCAGGGATAGCGAGGCTAAAACGGCAGAGCTTTGAAGCTTATCAGGATTATGCTTGCGGAAAAGCGGAGAATTTTCAATCCAGCGAATCCGCGGTAAAATCGGCGGAAGAAGAGTTGGCCGAGCTGGATACGGAAATTCAAGCCATGGAAAAAGCATGTTCCGCTTTGAAGCGCGGCGGCGATGGAGGATACGACGGAGATATAAAGTATGTCGGAAATGGGGCGGTTGAGCCGTGGAAAGAGCTGATAGAGGATTATGTTGATAAGGTTGAAGTTTTTGACGAGCAGCATATGGAGATTTGGTGGAGGAAGTGATTAAAAGGGCTAAGTTGGCTAAAGGTTAGCAAACCTAGCCCTAAATTATTTTGTATTTCCTAAAATCCGCTTTGCGATGTGTGCCGTTTTTGTACTTCCTTCAAACACTTTCATATACTTAATGCATCCTATATATCAAATGGACTGTTCTGCTGTAAATGCGTCAAACCGTCAAAAACAAGCTGGCCTGTCGCAAACACGGTAACAGCCGCAAACGAGCTGACTTGTCACAAACACGTAAAACCGTTAAAAATGAGTTGTCTTGCCGCAAAAGCATCGGCCCAGCCTTATATCCCCGCCAGCACGTCAAAAGTCCCGGCGATGTTTAACCGCCCGTAACCCCACTCTCGATTGGGATAATTTTCTTCCTCCGTCCTGTCGGCGCCGCGAATTAAATAATTTTTAATCTCCCGGCTCTCCACTGTGTTCTGGTATCCTTCCACCACGGCCCACTGTAAAAACAGCGCGGAGGCCCCTGCGGCGAGGGCAACCGACATGCTGGTTCCCGTCTTTCTCCCCAGAATTGTATCGATGTCCACCCCCGGCGCGCATAAATCCGGTTTTACTCGCCCCGTCCGTGTATAACCTCTGCTGGATTCCGTCCAAAAGCTGTTGTTAGCGTCGTTGTAGGCCGTGACGGTAATCACTTCCCTCACGTTGGAGGGCTCCGTCAGCGTCTGATAGGGCGAAGGCCGCAAAAAGTAGGTGCTGCTTCCCAAAAATTCTTTCAAAGGAAGCCAGATATGAAAGCAATTTCCCGCCCCGCCGCCGGTGATGGTAACTTGAATCGTCCACACGCCGGGGGTAGGGTCAATAAATCTGAAAAAGATTAGCTCCTCCCCCGAACCCTGCTCCACCAGCACATGGTCTACCTGAATTCTGCTTCTGTCATAAATAAAGAAAAATTCCCGATTGCTCTGCTCCCGAAAATCCACTCTGGGCGTCACTTCGCCTCCCGGCGTGCGGATAGAAATAGCGTGCGTGGCCGGAACGCTGCCCCAAAGCTCCGCTATAAAGCCCTTTTCTCTTCCGTCCACCCGAATCTCCACATTTTCAATGGTTTCCCTAAGGCCCTCCACGGAGGCCGCCGTGTAATGGTGGGAGCTGTTCCCCTCGTTTCCGCCGCACACCACCACGGCTCTGCTGCGCCTTGTTGCAATCTGGCTTAAAAATCCCGCCAGCACCGAATGTCCCTCGTGGTCGCCCATATTGCTGCCGAGGGCAAAACAGATAACCAGCGGCCTTGACAGGGAAATGGCATAGCTGTCCAGATATTTCAACGCCACCAGAATATCGCTCTCTGCATAGGCTGCGGCTCCGTCTGCAATCAGGTAAAAATCTTTTAAGTACTGTTTTGCCTCCCGTAGCTTTACCATCACAATATCTGCTTCCGGCGCGGCCCCTAAAAAGCGCAGACCGATGCCAAGGGAGCTTCCCGCCGCCACGCTGGCAAGGGAGGTGCCATGCCCGTCTTCGTCATAGCTGGGTACAATTTCCCTTGGATTTTCGCTTTGCAGCGCAAGGTCAATGACTTCCTTTCGGTATTCTGTTCCGTAAAGAATCCCCTCAGGCGGTTCCCCGCTCTGTATGGTCTGGTCCCAAATGCCCAAAATCCGGGTAGTGCCGTCCGGATTTTTGAACACGTCGTAATCGTAGCGGATTCCCTTTCGTGTTAAATTTTTGCACTTAAGCCTTTTTATTTTTTAAAAGGTTTACTGCTTTTTTTATTTTCACGAGCAACGAGGTTTTTGATTTTAAAAGCTGTCTAATGTTAAACGTTTGCCGCGAGCAGTTGTCTTTTATGTAAAATTATTGCAGGTAAAGCTGTGGATTTTTACATTTTTTTCACATGAAAAGAATTTCAAGGTGTATAATAGTAATGGATGGAAGTGGAGGGATACTATGTCAACGTTAGAGAAAACGATAAATTTGTTAAATGTTCTGCCGGAAAGTCAGATAGAAATGATATATAGTTTTGTACAATTTCTCAGTTCGCAGAAAGATAGTCAATAAAAAGTTGACTACCCATATGCCAATACAAAGGAAACAAAAAATGCTAGAAACAGTTTTTGCATATATTCAAAAAAAGTATAAAACCTTCCCAGAGTATCCTTGGGCGAAATATGACAGTAACGCCGTTTTCCGCCACAGCGATAATAAAAAGTGGTTTGCGCTGGTGATGGAAGTGGAAAAAAGCAAGCTGGGGCTTGCGGGAAATGAAGCGGTTCACGTGATTAACTTAAAAATTGACGATTTGGTGTTTCACGATGTGCTGATAGGTGAAAAAGGCATTTTTCCCGCTTACCATATGAGCAAAGAGCATTGGATATCGGTGCTGCTTGACGGAACGGTGGCGGAGGATAGGGTTTTTGATTTGATTGACGTAAGCTTTTTGGCGACGGCTTCAAAGAAAAAGCGGGAGAAAATCCGCCTGCCCAAAGAGTGGATTGTACCGGCGAACCCTAAATATTATGACATTGAACATGCTTTTGACAGCGCGGAAGTAATTGACTGGAAGCAGGGAAGCGGCGTCAGGGCTGGGGATACGGTTTTTATGTATGTGGCGGCTCCCGTGTCGGCAATTTGTTATAAATGCAAGGTGGTAGAGACGGACATTCCTTATAATTATCAGGATGGAAATTTGACGATTACCGCGTTGATGCGGATTAAGCTATTGCATAAATATGCGCCGGAGCAGTTTCCTTTTAGCAGGCTGAAGGAAGATTACGGAATTTACGCCGTGCGCGGACCGAGAGGGGTGCCGAACAGTTTAAGCCACGCGCTGAATTTGTAGGGGAATTGTTAGCTTGACCGGAATTACGCTGCAGAGATTAATCTGCTGGGAAGTAAAGCAAGGGGTGCAGTAATTCTGTCGCAGCGTTATTGACAAAAGTAAATCGGTAGAGGTATACTTAATGATGAGTTAGCAATTACTAACAAAGTGTAACCGCATATATTTCTATGAGCAACGAAATAAGCGGCTGCTTGCATTAAAGTTTTTACTAAATAGAGGTTAGCGATTACTAACTCATATTACATACTAAAAAAATCAAAAACTCGCTGCAAATGTCCGCAAGCAGCTGCTTGGCCGTTGCTCGCGGGAATAAAGAAGCTTTTGCAGCAGTTTTATATTGGGCAAAAAACAATAGCCTGCTACACATAGAATTAGAGCCAAGAGGGGGGAAGGCAGTTAAAGATGGAAAAAATACAAATACAGGGCGTGCCGGAGACAATGCTGCAGACCCTATATGCGCGGGCGGCGTATTCCAGACAGAAAAACGCTAAATTTTACGATGATAAGGCTGTGGAGATTGTGTCCTGCATGGATTACGATTTTTCTCTTGCGGAAAATGACGCCGTGATGTCTAAAGGGGTGATTGCCAGAACCATATTGCTTGACCGCATGGCGGGCGATTTTATTCGGGAAAATCCCACGGGAACGGTAGTCAATATTGCCTGCGGGCTGGACACAAGGGCGTATCGGCTGAATATCGGCCCGTCTATCCGCTGGTATAATCTTGACCTGCCAGAAACCATAGAGGTCCGCCGCCTTTTCTTGGAGGAGGAGGGGCATATTTCCATGATTGCAAAGTCGGCAATGGACGAAAGCTGGGCGGAGATGGTGGAGGAACCAGAGGGCAGGACGTTGGTGGTTATAGAGGGACTGTCAATGTATCTGTCGGAACGGGACGTCAAAAAGATACTTGGGATTATCAGCAAACGGTTTGCTTCTGTGGAAGTCATTATGGAAGTTATGAATCCCTGGATTGTAAAAAATATAAAAGAAAAATCCATTGAGAAAACAAAGGCAAAGTTTACATGGGGTATAAAATCAGGAAAAGAGCTGCAGCCTATAGCGCCGGAGTACGCATGGATAAAGGATGTAAGTCTGGCGGAGGGAATGAAAATCATTATGCCCGCGTACCATTTGTTCGGATGGATACCGGCGGTAAAAAATATTTCAAATAAACTGGTTGTGCTGAGAAAAGGCTGAAACAAACTTCATGAAGGAGCCAGAGGCAGGCTTTGACAAGTCCATAAAGCAGAATACTTAAGGCGATTGCTTATGATGACAAAAATATAATGACGAAAATGTGATAATAAAAAAAGAATAGGAGGTTACAACGGTATGAAATTATTGGTTTACGGCGCAGGCGTGATTGGCTGCGAATTGGCCCACGTTTTGAAAGCGGGCGGGAACGACGTAACGCTGCTTGCCAGAGGGGAGTGGAAGGAAACTCTTGAAAAGAGGGGCCTTGTGATTCGCCATTACCTGCAAAGGAAAAGCACAACGGACGAAATTAAGGTGATTGGATGTCTGAATCATGATGATGAGTACGACATTATTTTTGTTGTCATGCAGGCCGACCAAGTTCCGGCCGTTCTTCCAATGATTGCGGCAAATGTAAGCCGCTATGTTGTTTTTATAGGCAATAATCCATGGGCGGAAAAAACAGAAAACGCGGCAAGGGCGGATTCTCCCGTCAAAAAGGAAATTGCTTTTGGCTTTATGACGGCGGGAGGAAGGCGCGAGAACGGACAGGTTGTGAGTATCCATGTCCGCTCCCATCTGACCATAGGCGGAAGAGAAGGAGAATTGTCATATGGATTCCGGGAGCGCATATCCGAGGCGTTTTCAGGTTCAGGCTGCAGTCTGACATGGGAAAACAAGATGGACGCATGGCTGAAATGTCACATAGCGATGATTCTTCCAATTGTATATGTATCTTATGCCGTTGACTGCCATTTGCCGAGAGCGTCGAAGGCTCAGAGGAAAGCAACGGTGGATGCCACGGCGGAGGGCCTTTCCCTGCTGAAATCGCTGGGGTATCCCGTAAAGCCTGCTGAGGACGAGACTTTTTCCACAGGCGGGCCCAAGCGGATATTGTGGCAGGCGGTTATGTTTGTGATGTGCAAAACGCCCTTAGGACGGCTGGCGGCTACCGACCATTGCGTCCATGCGGTCAGCGAGATGTCCGCCCTTGACAGCGCGTGGGAGGAGCTGCGCGCAGAAAAAATGGATGCGGCCTCCACGGCTGTACCCTCTATGCCGGTATGGGATTCTTTACGAAAAAATATGCCAGCATGGGATTCCCTGCAGAAAAGTATTCCGGCGGAGAGAAAAAAGGGAAGGCATGGCGAAATTCAAAACGCTTACAAATATCTTGGCAAAGAAGCAACCTTTTACGACGGGGTGATTACCTGCTCCACGCTGCCGGGAAAGGCAGTCTGTAAGCTGGTGTGGAATTTAGATAAAAAGAAAAGCGACCACTATCTTAGACTTGCCCTTTCCGGTATCCCGGAGAATTTTGCGGGGCGCATGTTAGAGGTTCCTGTAGGCACGGGGGTTCTTTCCATGCCGGTGTATGAGACCTTACCCAATGCGGACATTACTTGTCTGGATTACTCTGCGGATATGATGGAGCAGGCAAAACGGCGGGCGGAAAAAAGAGGGCTTGCAAATGTCCGTTTTCAGCAGGGAGACGTGGGGGCCCTGCCTTTTGAGGACAACAGCTTTGACCTTGTGTTGTCGCTGAACGGATTCCACGCTTTTCCCGATAAGGAGGCGGCGTACAGTGAAATATTCCGCGTCCTGAAACCGGGCGGGATTTTCTGCGGATGCTTTTATGTGAAAGGGGAAAACCGGCGGACGGACTGGTTTATTGAAAAATTATATGCGCCGCTGGGATTTTTCACACCGCCCTATGAGACAATGGGGAGTTTGCGGGAACGCTTAAAATCCATGTACTGGAAAGCGGAAGTGAAGTCCGTGGAGGGCATGGCGGCTTTCCGGTGCAGGAAGGGGAAAGAATTGCCAGACATTTAACGACTGCCGGGAGGTCATTGGCTTGATGGACATTTGTCTTAAATAACAAAAATAGTCTATTAATGATGCAAATTATTGTTATATATAACATATCACATTGTTCTCTATTTTGCTATGATAAAAACATCAAAAAGGAAATTCGCGAAGACCTGATTGAAAAGGAGAACCAAATATGAATGTTGTAGTTGCTATTGATTCCTTAAAAGGAAGCTTGTCCTCTCTGGAAGCCGGCGCAGCTATCCGGGAGGGTATCCATAAGGTTATGCCGAACGCGCAGGTGGTAGTGCGCCCCGTAGCCGACGGCGGAGAGGGCACGGTGGAAGCCCTTACGCTTGGAATGTATGGACATATGGAAAAGGTTGTTGTATCAGACCCTTTGGGCAGGCCGGTTGAAGCTGTCTATGGAATCCTTGACAATACAAAAACCGCAGTCATTGAGATAGCCGCCGCAGCCGGGATTGTCCTGATTTCCGAGGAAGAAAAAAATCCCATGGACACCACGACTTATGGAGTGGGGCAGATGATTCGGGACGCCGTTTATAAAGGCTGCAGGAAATTTATTGTGGGTATCGGCGGAAGCGTGACGAACGACGGCGGCGCAGGGATGCTGCAGGCGCTGGGGTACGGTTTTTGGAATCGGGAAGGGCTCCCTATTAAGCTTGGGGCCAAAGGGCTGCAGGAGCTGGCTTCCATCACGGACGATAATGTAATTCCTGAGCTTTCGGAATGTTCTTTTAAGATTGCCTGCGACGTAACCAATCCGCTTTGCGGGGAGTATGGCGCGAGCGCGGTTTACGGCCCGCAGAAAGGAGCTACCCCCGGTATGATTCTTCAGATGGATAAATGGCTGGAGGATTATGCGGTTCTGGCGGCGAAAAGCTTTCCTAAAGCCGACAGGATGCAGCCGGGAACCGGCGCGGCCGGCGGACTTGGCTTTGCGTTTTTATCCTTCATGAATACAAAGCTGGAATCGGGGATTAAAATGATTCTGGAAGAGACGGAGCTGGAAAGCTATATCGAAGGGGCGGACCTTGTGATTACCGGGGAAGGGCGTTTGGACGGACAGACGGCCATGGGAAAAGCCCCAAGCGGCGTGGCGGCACTGGCAAAAAAATATGGCAAGAAGGTTCTGGCGTTTTCCGGGTGCGTGACGGAAGATGCAGGTATATGCAACGAGCATGGCATCGACGCTTTTTTCCCAATCCTGCGTGGTGTGGTAACGCTTGACGAAGCGTGCAACCCGGAAAACGCAAGGAAAAACATGACCGCGGCTGTAGAACAGGTGTTTCGCTTGATTCGGTGCTATTTGTAAACAAAACATAAAATTTAATAGGAGACTGCCCGTAAAGGCCGTCATTAACATATTAGGGCTTGCCGGTCGATTTGGCTGGCAGGCCCCGATTTGTATATCCGGCTGGCGGTATATGGTTTCAAGAAAACAAATTGCTAAGGATTCAGCAATTCGGAGATATCTGAGAAATCGACGTATAAATCATCGTAGATATTCACCTTGATTGTGGATTCAAAGGAATACTGGATATTGAACTTGTCCCCTTCAAAATAATTGACAATGACAATCTTGCGCCGGGGGTCAACAATCCAGTATTCGCGCACTCCGGCGTCTTTGTAGTAGTACAGTTTTCTGATATAATCGTCTGCAGGATTGCTGGGAGAAACAATTTCAATAATAAAATCAGGCGCGCCGTTGCAGCGTTTCCCGTCCAATTTGTCCTTATCACATACAATCATGAGGTCGGGCTGAACGATGGTGAGAGGCTTGTCAGACAACTTTACGTCAAACGGAGCATGAAATACCCTGCAGGAAACATTGCTATTTTTGATATAAGAATTTAAGATTGTTGTCAATTCTGTAGAGATTGTCTGATGGTCCTGCGACAGGCTTGCCATGTAATAAATTTGTCCGTCAAAAATTTCCGCCCGGAGGTCTTCCGGGAGAGCTTCATATTCTTCTACCGTAGTAATTTGAAGCTGCGGTTGTATTGCAGGCATAGTGATAGTTCCTTTCTTAATGGTTTTTATATTATGTCTTATCCGTAGTGCACGCTCGAAAAACCTGCAAGAAAATCAAATGCCGCTTCGCTTGATTTTCTTTTGCACCTATTATATCATGTTTCAAAGAAAAACACGGAAAAAATTTAGTTTTCAAAAGGGGTTATTTGATGAATAGTTTACCCTTTTTTAGCCAATGCCCTTTTATACTCATGCGGAGTGCAATGATATATTTCTTTGAAAGACTTTGAAAAATAGCTATTGTCGCTGAATCCGCATAATTCTCCGATTGTGCCGATAGAATAATCCGTATTGCGAATCATGTGAGCCGCGCTTTGCAGCCTGTATGTTTTCAGATACTTGATAGGCGATTGTCCGACAATTCCCTTGAAGCATCTAAGGGTTTCGCTCTTGCTAATAGATGCTGATTTAGCGAGAACGTCTAAAGTGAAATTTTCAAAATAATGTTGATGAATATAAGCTAAAAGTATCTGTACCCTGCTTTCCTGTATAAAATTGTGTTCCGTTTGTACGGGAATATTGCTTTCCGGCAAATGATTAAGAATACAAAAAAGATTGGAAAGCTCGTTGCGAACGGTTATCTCATAATCCGGTGTTTCAGAACAAATGGAATCCCAAACGACATTCAGCAAAGAAAATATATTTTGGTAACGGCTGCTGTTCACAGTTAGGGCAATATCCCTGAAATTATTGTTATTCAAAATAGGGAGCAGGTACTTTTGATAAAATATACTGTTCTCATTACCGCCGATAACTAAGCCGTGAAAAACGATAGCCTTGAATGTCGCTTTATTTGAGGGATTATCATTACTCATTGAATGTAGCACATTGGAGTTAATAAAGAAAATATCGCCTGCACTTAATACATATCTTCTGTTTCCACATTCCAGCCGAATCGTCCCATCCGTAACAAATCCGATTTCAAATTCTTCATGCCAATGCCAGTTTACAGCATTTGCAGTAACGTCATCATTATAAATAGCTACGGGAAAATCCGCCGTTCCATGCAAGCCGGATTCATCAATATGCGGAAGCATATCCGAAGAGCTTACATTTCTATTTGGCAGACTTATTAAAGAGACACACTTGGAAACAGCCATCACAGTATCCTTTCGATGATTTTATCATAAAATTTGGAGATATTATCATATAAATTCTCAAAATTTGGTGTTATTATTATACTACAAAAGAATATAAAATGCAATTGCCTGCATGGATTGGGAGGGATTAAAATGAATTTTGGTAATTGGAAATGGTTGAATGAAAGCAAAGTTATGGTTAGTGGAGATGGAATTACAATTTATGCGCCGGGACATCAGGATTGGTTTCGGAATCCTGTGCCGAATGTGGACGGAGCTTTTGATGCTCCCGCAGCGGAAGCACCGGTTTTCTACACAGAGGTAACGGGAGATTTCATTTTCAGCGCAGAGGTCACGCCAAATCATAAAAGCGTTTACGACGCCTGCGCCCTTATGGTTATAGATAATGAAAAGCTGTGGGCAAAGCTGGCCTTTGAAGCGTCCGATTTTGGGACAAACGCCGTTGTCTGCGTCGTAACCAACGAGTTTTCGGACGATTGTAACGGCGGCGATAGAGTTTTTGGCCAAATTAAATTAGAACACAAGACAGTCGGCAATCTCCGCATGGGAAAATAGAAATATTTCTTTAAGGCAGGCTCGCCTTTAGGTCGGTGGAAAAATTTCTATCAAATTTCAAAAATTTCTATCTTTATTTTTTTTCAGTCAAAAAAATCTAAAAAGTGGTAAAGCATTTCTATTCTAAAAAAAATCACTAAACGCTAGAATAATCTCATCAAAAAAAGTTGTTTTTGAAAGGAGAAGGCTATGAAAAAGAGATTATTAAAGGCAATCAGTTTAATGATGTCGGCGGCGTTGGTGCTAGGCTGTACGGCTTGCGGAAATTCAGGAGGCGGCGAACAGCAGGCGGAAAGTAATGAAACGGCGGAGGCGGCTCCGGCAGCGGACGAAGCTTCAAACGACGGCGCGGAGGCGGAAACGTCAGGCGCAGAATCGGAAGCGTCGGGCGAGAAGGTGACAATCACTTTGTGGTCGCAGTTCTCGGACCCTAATTCTACAGATGGAAATTATGTTGCGTTTTACAATGCGCTGGAATCCATCAAGACGGATATGCCGAACGTGGAAGTGGTACACGAGGGAACGGAATCAGAGTCCTACAAGGTGAAGTTAAAGACGGCAATGGCAGGAAACGAGCTGCCCGACGTATTTTTCAATTGGGGCGCGGGAACCATGAAGCCTTACGTTGACGCAGGGCTGGTATTACCTTTAGACGAGTACATGACGGACGATGTAAAAAGCAGGATTTTAGGCGGTACGTTGGATAACTTCATTTTTGACGGAAAAACCTATGGATATCCTTACAGCGTTGCGGTTGCTTCTTTATATGTAAATACGGAGCTGTTTGAACAGAACAACGTGAAGATACCGGAATCCTATGACGAGCTGCTTGCCGCAGTGGACGCGTTTAATGCCGCAGGCATTACGCCCATTTCTTTAGGAGAAAAGGATTTGTGGCCGGGACTGATGATTTTTGGTATCCATGCAATTAGAATGGCCGGGACGGAAGCTTTTAACGGCGCGTTAAACGGTACGGCGTCCTACAATACGCCGGAATTGGTGGAAGCGGCAAAATATGTGCAGGAGCTTGCGGCTAAAGGCGGTTTTGGAAGCAGCGCAATGGGAACATCGGAGGACGATGCGGTTGCGGCTTTCAAGCAGGGAAGAGCGGCAATGATGTTTATGGGAAGCTGGCTTAACGGAGATTGCGAAGCGGACGACGCGGCGGTAAAGGGTAAAATTTCCGTTATCAAATTCCCTGTGATTGAGGGCGGAAAAGGAACCATTGACGAGTTCCACGGCGGCTCCGGTGAGACCTTCCTTGTAAGCAGCAGCACAGAGCATCCGGCTGAGTCGGCGGCGGTAGCCCAGTACATTTGCGAGAAGATGTCGAAAGACCAGTATCTTGCAGGTTCAGGGATGCCCGCATGGGAAGCGGATATGGGAGATACCGCTGATTTAAACCGCTTGTCTCAGGAAATTGCAACATTGACGGCGGATGCAACCGGGTATGTGTATTGGCTGGATTCCTTAACCGGCGGCTCAAAGGCAGATACAATTATGAATGAAATCGCCAAATTGATTGACGGTTCTGTGACGCCGGAGGAATTCTGTGTAAACCTTCAGGCAATCAATGAGTAATTAAGTGTAAGCGCATATCATAAATGACAAATTGGGGCTGTCGCATTAAGAAGACGGATAAATGCAAGATATTGTGATATCTGATAATATATTAATACTCTATCTTGTAGTTTAGAACCTTAGTGCGATAGTCCCATTAAACATACGGATAGTATGAAAGCATGATTTTTACCGTTGAACATAAGAATAGCGCGCAAGGCGTGGCGAAAGGTGTATTTTTGGAAGGAGGTATATTATGCAGAGGATGCTGGGAAATAAAAAAGCGTATTGGGTTTTTGTGATTCCGGCGTTGGTGATTTATCTGGTAATGGCGTTTGTGCCAATCGCCATGTCGGGCTACTACAGCGCTATGGAGTGGGACGGGATTGGCGCTAAGATTTTTATAGGGATTGACAATTATCTGCAGTTAATGAAGGACGAGGCGTTTCTTGCCTCCGTGAGAAATTCTCTGATATTGGCGGTGGCGTCCATTGTGGGACAGTTGATACCGGCGTTGTTTTTTGCCCTTGTGCTGGCGAGGAATATAAAAGGCGAAAAGGCATACAGGACGATTTATTTTGTCCCGGTACTGCTTTCAACGGTGGTGATTGGACAGTTGTTCCTGAAAATATATAATCCTGATTACGGCGCGCTGAACGCAATATTGAGAAGCTTCGGATTTAAAGGCGCGGACTGGCTTGGCGATAAGCGTTTCGTGCTTGCGGCCTCCTTTTTCCCAATTGTATGGCAGTATATTGGCTATCACATGCTGATTCTCTATACGGGAATTAAGAGCGTCCCCTCGGAGATTTACGAGGCGGCGCAGATTGACGGGGCCAATGAGCGGCAGATTGCGTTTCATGTGACGATTCCTTTAATTAAAAGCACTATGAAGGTAAGCTTAACCTTTGCGGTGATTGGCTCCCTTAAGCTGTTCGACTTGATTTGGGTTTTGACAAAGGGCGGGCCGCTTCATGCCAGCGAAGTGCCCAGCACGTTAATGTATACCTCTATCTTCTCAAGAATGGAGTACGGAAGAGGCAGCGCTATGGCAATCTTTATCGTACTGGAATGTCTGCTTTTCTATTTCCTGATTGAAAAGTGCTTTAAAGTGGAAAATATTACTTATTAGGAGGAAAGGAAAATGAAAAAGATAAAACCTACAAAGATTCTGCTCCATATCCTTTTGATTGCCTTTGCGGTGGTGCAGATTTATCCTTTGCTCTTTTTGGCCTTCTTTTCATTGAAAGATAATAATGAAATATATAGCGGGAACGTTATGGGTCTGCCTAAAGAATTTCACTGGTCAAATTATGAAAACGCGTTGTTCCACGCTAATGTAGGGCATTATTTGTTGAACAGTATTTTAGTGACGGCGATTGTCATTGTGATGTCGGACGTGCTTGCCTGTATGGTATCCTACGCAATTGCAAGAATGAGGGTAAAGGCGAACCGCTTCGTGAAGCCGTTTTTTTCTATTGGGCTGATGATTCCTCTTCATGCGGTGCTGCTTCCGGTGTTTATCATGCTCCGCAATTTAAAGATGCTGGACACCTATCAGGCGATTATCGTCCCGTATATTGCGTTCGCCCTGCCAATGGCAATTTTCTTTATGATAGGATTTTTCCAAATGCTCCCGTTTGAGCTGGAGGAATCGGCGTTTTTGGACGGCTGCGGCATTTTTAGAACGTTTTTTTCTATCATTCTGCCTCTTGTAAAACCGGCGTTGGCGACAATCTCTATTTTTACCTTTTTATCCACATGGAATGAAATGATGTTTGCCATCACGTTTATTAATTCTGAAAAGTACAGGACGCTGACGGTGGGTATTATGCAGATGGTGGGCCAGTATACCACAGATTGGGGAACCATGGGAGCGGGGCTTGTGGTGGCTACGCTGCCTACGGTAATTATTTATCTGCTGTTCAGCAATCAGGTGCAGAGCGGCATGGTTGCCGGTGCGGTAAAGGGCTGACGGAAAGAAGGGAGAAGTAATTGCTATGAAAATAAAAAATCCTATATTAAAAGGGTTTCATCCAGACCCAAGCTTGATTAGAGTGGGGGATACCTATTACATAGCCTCGTCAACCTTTGAATGGTGGCCGGGGGTGAGAATCCACGCATCGAAGGATTTAATCCATTGGAAGCTGATTACTTATCCGTTAAACGAAAAGCGGCTTTTAAATATGTGGGGGAATCCAGATTCGGGCGGTATTTGGGCGCCGGATTTGTCGTGGTACGACGGGAAATTTTATCTGGTGTATACCGACGTGAAGGTAACGGACGGTTCTTATAAAGACTGCATCAATTATTTGATTACCGCAGAAGATATCATGGGGCCGTGGTCGAATCCCATCGTCCTTAACACGGCGGGATTTGACGCCTCCCTGTTCCACGACGACGACGGGAAAAAGTATTTGGTAAATCAGTATTGGGACCCTAGAAGTTTTCATCACCCTTTTTATGGAATCATGTGCACGGAGTATTCCGAGGAGGAGCAAAAGCTGGTAGGAAAGCCATGGGTGATTTACAAAGGGACGGCGGACCGTTTTACGGAAGGCCCGCATCTGTATAAGCTGAACGGGTATTACTATTTGTTTGTGGCTCAGGGCGGGACGGTATATGCCCATCAGGAGCGGGTGGCAAGGGCAAAATCCTTGCGGGAGCCCTTTGAGACACAGCCGGGGGAGCCGTTTTTGACAACCCTTGACGCGCCTTTTCACTCTATCCAAAAAGCCGGACACGGCTCGCTGGTGCAGACGGAAAGCGGGGAATGGTATTTTGCGCATCTTATGGGAAGGCCCTTACATCATCATACGGAATCCATTGCGGAGGTGCGGGGCTGGTGCCCCCTTGGAAGAGAAACGGGAATCCAAAAGGTGGTATGGGATGAGGACGGCTGGCCTGTGATTGTGGGCGGCCATAAGGGAATGATGGAGGTGGAAGCCCCCATGGACGCAGTAGCCTGCGAGGGAGATGAGATAAGCGGAAAGGATGATTTTGACGGGGAAAAGCTGGATATTCATTTCCAGACCCTGCGGATACCTCTTGGGGAGGATGTTATGTCCCTGAAAGACCGTCCGGGGCATTTGCGGCTGTATGGAAAGCAGTCCTTGGCCTCCACATTTTTGCAGGCGCATGTGGCGAGAAGATGGCAGAGCTTTACCTTTGACGCGGAGACAAAGCTGTCGTACAGGCCGGACAATATTCAGCAGTTCGCGGGGTTA
>JAMPGS010000080.1 GCA_023663815.1 Clostridium sp. | reverse complement strand
GTTCGTGGAGATGTTCTTAAAGAAATTCATGGACAGCCTATACCAGTCGCTCGGTGTGTTCCTGCCGTTGATTACGACAAACTGCGCCGTACTCGGCGTTGCATTAAACAGTGTTTCCAACGGTTACACCGTATTGGAAACGGTTGTATACGGCCTGGCTACCGCCATTGGTTTCTTTATTGCAATTGTACTTATGGCAAGCATCCGTGAAAAAATCGAATACAACGACGTACCGGAGACATTCCAGGGTTCTGCCATCGTATTGGTTACGGCAGGTTTGATGGCGATTGCTTTTTGCGGATTTTCGGGGCTGTTATAGAATGGAAAAGTGCCTGATAGGCATTGGGAAGGTAGATGCGGAATTTAAAATAGGAGATATAGATATGAGTATGACGGGAGTTTTGATGGCAGTAGCCGTAGTAGGGGGCGTGGGACTGTTTATCGGCCTTTTTCTGGGAATTGCCGCCATCAAATTTAAAGTGGAAGTAGATGAAAAGGAGGAAGCGATTTTAGCGGCGCTTCCGGGAAACAACTGCGGAGGTTGCGGCTTTCCGGGCTGCGGCGGTTTGGCGGCGGCGATTGCAAAGGGCGATGCGCCGGTAAACGCCTGCCCTGTGGGCGGGGAGCCGGTGGGAAAGGTGATTGCCGGAATCTGTGGCGTGGAGGTGGAAGAAAGTATCAGAATGACCGCCTATGTTCAGTGTCAGGGGGACTGCGATAAGACCAGCCTTGACTATGAATATCACGGGATTGAGGACTGCCGTATGCTTTCCTTCGTGCCGAACGGCGGAGCAAAAAGCTGCAATTACGGCTGCCTTGGCTTTGGCAGCTGCGTGAAGGTTTGTCCTTTTGACGCAATTCATGTGGAAAACGGCGTTGCCGTGGTAGATAAGGAAAAATGTAAGGCCTGCGGCAAGTGCGTGGAGGTATGCCCTAAGCATTTGATAAAGCTGATTCCCTATGATGCAAAATATGCTGTGGCCTGCAGCTCCAAGGACAAGGGGCCCGTCACCATGAAGGGCTGCACTGTAGGTTGTATCGGCTGTCAGCTCTGTAAAAAGAACTGTCCGCAGGAAGCGGTGAATGTGGCGGACTTTAACGCTGAAATTGATTATGAAAAGTGCGTGGGCTGCGGCGTGTGCGCGGAGAAGTGTCCGCGAAAGTCGATTGTCAAGCATTAAAAAATGGAAGAGCTGAAAAATTTGCACGGTGTTAAAAAGAAAATTTGCGAAAAGCAATTGCAGAAAACAACGGCTAAATTCCAGCAAACGGTTATTTGAAGAGTAAAAAGCACAAAAATAAAAATGCAAAAATCAAAACAGGAAAGGAATGACGTATGGAAAAAAGCAAAGTGCAGGTTAGGTTAGGAAGTACGGAAATTGTGGTGGATAAGAACGGCTTCGGGGCCCTTCCCATTCAGCGGGTTAGCGTGGAGGAAGCGGCGGGACTGCTTCGGAAGGCCTACGAGGGCGGGATACGCTTTTTTGACACCGCAAGATGGTACAGCGACAGCGAGCATAAGCTGGGCGTTGCCTTTGAGGGAATGAGGGAAAAAATCTACATTGCAACCAAATCGGGGGCGCAGACCGGGGAGGGGATGAAAAAGGACTTGGAGACAAGTCTGGAAATGCTCCGCACGGACTACATAGACATTTACCAGTTCCACAATCCGGCCTTTTGCCCGAAGCCCGGCGACGGAAGCGGCCTTTACGAAGCGGCCATGGAGGCCAAGGAAGCGGGAAAAATCCGCCATATTGGAATCACCAACCACAGGCTGGGAGTGGCGAAGGAAGCCATTGAAAGTGGCCTTTATGAGACGCTGCAGTTCCCCTTTTGTTATTTGGCCTCGGAGAAGGATGAGGAATTGGTAGAAAAATGCAGGGAGGCGGATATGGGCTTTATTGCCATGAAATCCCTTTCCGGCGGCTTGATTACCAACTCGGCGGCGGCTTACGCTTATGCCGGACAGTTTGACAATGTGCTCCCCATTTGGGGCGTGCAGAGGGAAAAGGAGCTTGACGAGTTTTTATCCTATGTGGAGAATCCGCCCGCTATGACGCAGGAGCTTAAGCAGATTATCGAGAAGGACAGGGCGGAGCTTTTAGGTGATTTTTGCAGGGGCTGCGGCTATTGTATGCCATGCCCGGCGGGAATTCAAATTAATAACTGCGCAAGAATGTCCCTGTTGCTGCGGCGCGCTCCTTCGGAGAGCTGGCTGACGGAGGAAATGCAGGGGGAAATGAAAAAAATCGAGGACTGCCTGCACTGTAATCAATGTAAGAGCAAATGTCCTTACGGCCTTGACACGCCTGCGCTGCTTGCAAAAAATCTGGAGGATTACAACAACGTTTTGGCGGGCCGCGTCAGTGTGAAGTAAGTAGGTTTTGCAAGCCGAAACGAGAATAATAGATTTTCAAGTATTTGCATAAAGAATATCGCCGTCTTTCGTGACGAAAATCGCCTGCATGTCCGGGTAGTTTTTCAGAAGAGAGACGGCTTTTTCGTACCCTAAAATAAAGCAAAGGGTGGAGAGAGCATCCCCGCGGGCAGAGTCAGGGCTTAAAATTGTTACCTGCGCAAGTCCGCTCTCGGCGGGATAGCCCGTTTTGGTGGAAAGAATATGATGGTAAAGTTTTCCGTTTTTCTCAAAAAAACGTTCATAATCGCCGGAGGACACCACGCTGGAATCAGAAATTTCCAATGTGAGAAGGGGCTCGCCGTTTTCTTTAAAGGGGTCTTGGATTCCTACTTTAAAAGGACTTTTGTCAGGCTTTTGCCCAAGGGCAACCACGTTCCCGCCTAAATTAATCAGGGCGGAGGAGACGCCCTCGGATAAAAGAAATTCCTTCATTTTGTCGCCGATAAATCCCTTGGCGATAAAACCCAGCTCTATCCGGGCGTTGGGGTCGGCGAGCCTTACCCGATTTTCCTTTATTTCTATAAGGTGATAGTCCACATGGGTCAAAGCCTTTTCAATGGAGGCCTTGTCGGGAACAATTTCGGGACAGCTAGAACCGAAATTCCAGAGCTCCGACAAGGCCCCCACGGTGGGGTCCACAAGCCCTTCGGAGAGCTCGGCAAAGCTAAGAGAGGTTTTCAGCAAATCCAGCGTGTCGGCGTGAACCTCCACAAAATCGCCGCCGCCGCAGTTGATATTCCAGATATCGCTCCCTTTGACATTGGCCCCAAAAAGATTTTCATAATAATTGGCAAGGTCCATGCATTTTTCTAAGGTTTCCTCCGAATGCCAGTCATATAATCTTACGGAGATAACCGTGTCAAAGTAAAAGCCCGTGCCCTCGATAAAATCCGTATTGGAGCGGCCTGTAAAGGTTTTCACGCATCCGGTTAAAAATAGAGAACAAAATATGAAAAGCATAAAAATGCTTGTTTTGACGGTCAATTTGCCGGTGAGCCTTCGGCTGCCAGAAAAAAACATAGTGTTTCCTCCAAGGAGCGGGAAGTCAATCCCCGCTGCAAACAGCGGAACATAAAAATTGCAACGCGCAGGGCAGTAGGGTATGTTTGTGACTTTTTTGTGTCCCGTGCAGTTTTTATTGTATTTAAAAAGAGATTCATGTATAATAAGCCTGCCCCAATTATTATATAGTTTTGCGGGCAGTTTGAAAAGAGAAAGGGGAGAAATATATGCGTTTGCCGGAGGAACAGGAGGAAAGAGGCATGGGCGCCCCGGTTGTCTATACGATTTTGGGAGTGTCCGTCTTTGTTTTAGCGATTCTTGGAATTGTTCTGATAAGCAACACAAGGAAAAGCGGCGGAAGCTCGGCGCGGCATTATGTGGTGGCAAGCCCTACGCTAACGCCTGAGAAGGAGATGGAATTTGCCGAGGGACAGGAAGATATTGAAGCCCTTTATAAAGAAAATAAGCTGCGGGCGGAGGATTTGGATTTTTGGAATATGTATCAGGACAGCGGCACTGTGATTATGGAGGAAAAGCCAACGGAACGGCCCACGCCTACCCCTTCCCACGAGCCTACCGACGAGGAGCTGGCGGCGGACGGAGAGCATGTAAAAGTGACTTTGCGGGACGGTACGGAAGTCTGGCATGAAATATCGGATAAAATCCCGCTTTACACCTACGATTTTACCAACCTGAAAATTACGGCGGGAAAGATGGAATATTATCAGGACGGAGAAAAGAATTCCAGTCTTGGGGTGGAGCTGTCGGAGAACAGCGGCACAGTAGATTTCGAGGCTTTAAAAGCTTCCGGCGTTGATTTCGTGATGCTGCGGCTGGGGAGCAGAGGATATGAGACGGGACTGCTCACGCTGGACAAAAATTTTGTGACAAATATCACGCAGGCGCAAAATGCCGGGCTGGAAGTGGGCGTGTACTTTTTTTCGCAGGCGGTAACGGAAAAGGAGGCCGCGGAGGAAGCGGAGTTTGTGACAAGCAATTTGATTCCATATAAAATCAGCTATCCGGTTGCCTTTGACATGGAGTATATTGTCAATGACGAGGCGCGGATAGATTCTTTGGACGAGGAGCAAAAAACCGCTGTTGCAAAGTCGTTTTTGTCGTACATTGAGAGGGAGGGCTACCGCCCGATGCTTTACGGCAGCAAGGACTGGATTTTAGGGGAGCTTCTGCCTGAAAAACTGCTAGAGGATTACGACGTTTGGCTAAGCGACCAGTCGCCGGTGCCTGATTATCCTTATCAGTTCCGGCTTTGGAAATACGCCGTGCGGCAGAAAATAAACGGAGTGGAAAACGATGCGCCTTATATCATCAGTTTTATAGATTACACCCGCAAGTAGGCGGTATTAATAAGTAAGATTGCTTGCTGGACATTTGCCTATATTCGAAATAGGCAAATGCAGCTATTTATCAAATCAATGTAAATTTTAAATTTTCATATGGATTGGCGCAGGCGGAAGCGGGAGAGTTGCCATCTGCGTCTTTTTTATCTTCCAAATCTGAAAAAAATTACCCCGGAATGTAAATTTTAGAAATATTTTTGGCAGTAACTGTATAAAATATTAAAGAAGTGTTACAAAAATATGAAAATGCAGAAAAAGATAATCACCTGTGAAGTTGAGAAAGGATGTGTTATCACATGTATAAAAAATTTATCATTCAGCTATTTCTGTGCAATATGGTGTGGCTGAGCGGCTGGGCCTGCGTGAAGGGAGAGCAGTTAAACAAGCTGTCGGCGACGCAGGCGTTTAAAGCGGGGCTTTTTGAGGAGCCTTCCGCCGTTGATGCGGACAGGTTTCACGGCGTGTCCAGAAAGGCGGCTTCCGGGCAGCGAATTGTGGACTATACCGTTATGGAAAAAGAGTACAAGTATGATTTGTCCAAGGCGGATTATGAAGCTTTGCTGAAAATTGTACAGGCAGAGGCGGGAACGGAGGACGAAAAAGGGAAAATGCTTGTGGCCGGGGTGGTGATGAACCGGGTAAACAGCCGCAGTTTTCCAGACACCGTTACTGGGGTAGTCTTGCAGAATAAAAACGGGGTGTACCAGTTTTCACCGGTGGGCGCGGGAACCTACCAGACGGTCAAGGTCACGCAGGGAACAATCGACGCGGTGGAGCGGGTTTTGCGGGGCGAGGATTTTACGGAAGGAGCCCTTTACTTTGTATCCAGAAAAAGTGCGAACCCGGAGAAGGTGAAATGGTTCGATACCAGACTGACAAAATTATTTGAGCATGGGGGACATGAATTCTTTACAACCCGCTGACGGGTGTGTTAAAATGTCCACGTTGGCAATGAGCAGTGCCAAAATGCAGGAGGACAAAATGGCTGCTTGCAGGCATTTTTGTCGGCATGCATTTTGATAGGGCGAACGCCCGTGAATGAAGAAAACCGCAGGTTTTCTGAATCACGCACTGCGAATGTTCAAAATGAGGGAGCTTTGCGGGAATGATTACAGCACTCGCACGGTAGCCGACATACGCAAAGATACCATAGAAAAAGTTAGCATAGAAAAGAGGAAAACAATGGACATTTTATATAACAGCACAAGGTCAAAAAGCGCGCCGGTGAAAGCGTCGGAGGCCATTTTAAAGGGACTGGCGGAGGACGGCGGATTATTTGTGCCGGACCATATCCCGGCATTGGATATTTCTTTGGACGAGCTGTCCAAGATGGATTATCGGCAGACAGCCTACGAGGTGATGAAATTATACCTCACGGATTTTACGGAGCGGGAGCTTAAGGACTGTATTGCAAAGGCTTACGACGGGAAATTTGACACGGAGGAGATTGCGCCTCTAGTGGAAAAGGACGGCGTTTTTTATCTGGAGCTTTTCCATGGCGCGACTATTGCCTTTAAGGATATGGCGCTGTCCATTCTTCCGCATCTGCTCACAACCTCCGCGAAAAAGAATCATGTAAAAAATGAAATTGTGATTCTCACGGCCACCTCAGGGGATACGGGAAAAGCGGCGCTTTCCGGCTTCGCGGACGTGGAAGGCACCCGCATTATTGTCTTTTACCCGAAAAACGGCGTGAGCCCCATTCAAGAAAAGCAAATGATAACCCAAAAGGGGAAAAATACATATGTGGTGGGGATTAGGGGGAATTTTGACGACGCCCAAACCGGAGTGAAAAAGATTTTTGGAGACAGGCAGCTTGCGGAGGAGATGGACGCCAAGGGCTTCCAGTTTTCGTCAGCCAATTCCATCAACATCGGGCGGCTTGTGCCTCAGATTGTTTACTATGTGTATGCTTACGGGCGGCTATTGAAGGAAGGGAAAGTAAAAAGCGGAGAAACGATAAACGTGACGGTTCCCACCGGCAATTTCGGCAACATTTTAGCGGCTTACTATGCGAAAAAGATGGGACTGCCCATTGACAGGCTGATTTGCGCTTCCAATGAAAATAAAGTGCTTTTTGACTTTTTCTCCACGGGAACTTACGACAGAAACAGGGACTTTGTTTTGACCTCCTCGCCTTCTATGGACATTTTGATTTCCAGCAATTTGGAAAGACTGATTTACCACATTGCCGGAAATGATTCGGACAAAAACGGCGAGCTTATGCGCGCCCTTAACGAAGGCGGAAGCTATACAATTACGGAAGCCATGAGAGACGGGCTTGCCGATTTTTACGGGAATTATGCCAATGAGAAAGAAACGGCGGATACCATACATGCGCTGTATCAAAAAACGGGCTACGTGATTGACACCCATACCGCGGTGGCCGCTTGCGTCTATGGCAAGTATAGAGAAGAAACGGGGGATACGACGCCCACGGTGTTAGTTTCAACCGCAAGTCCTTTTAAATTTACCAGAAGCGTCATGAAAGCCATCGACGGCAAATACGAGGGGATGGAGGATTTTGAGCTGGTGGACAGGCTTTCGGAGCTTTCCGGCGTTAAAATACCAAAGGCAATCGAGGAAATTCGGACCGCCCCGGTGCTGCATAAATGTGTATGCAGGAAGGAAGAAATGAAGAGGATGGTGACGGAGTTTTTAGAGATTTAGGAGGGACTCCTTTCAGGAATACGCTGTACGCCTGAAAGGAGTTCTTGTGTTTTACAGGAAAATTTGATTGCACTACATAGAAAAATGAAAGAATTTTGTCTAATTAAAGGTCGGGATATTTTGTTTTTACATTGCTGGCGCCGGTAATATAATCCATGGACACATCATAAAATTTGGCAAGAATCAGGAGATTGTCAACAGGAATTCTGGTTTTGCCGCTTTCATAATCTGAATAAGTACGCTGTCCTATATAAAGCAAGTCGGCGATTTTTTGCTGGGTCAGACAGCGCTCCTCTCTGATTTCTCTTATTCGTTCATTGTATTTCATGAAAATACCTCTATCTTTGGTGGAAAAAATACAAGTATATTCAAAAGTATAGGTGAAAAATAATTTGCAGTTGACAAATAGTGCTAAAAACTCTAAAGTAATATAGAGTTAAAAACTCTGAAGGGGTAATAGAAAATGAAAAATGGGCAGGAAAAGGATAAAAGGAAAATAGTTAAAAGAATCATCCTCTCCTGCCTTTGTATTCCTCCTATAGTTCTGGTAATTGCTTTGCTGGTTTTTTTGACGACGGGAGTTATTGGAAAAGCGCGGTTAAAAAATGATGCGCCGAAAAGACCGGAGCTTATATCTGCGGAAGTTGAAGCCGCCGTGGAGGAAGAAGTAGAATGGCAGGAGGGCTGGGTAAAATATCAGGATAATATTTACGCTTACAATGAAGACATTTTAACATTTCTTTTTATGGGAATAGATAAATTTGACGAGGTGGTTCAGGAGACAGAGGAAGGAACCGATGGAGGACAAGCGGATGCATTGTTTCTTCTGGTGCTGAATCCGCATGAAAAGGCTGTACATATTATTGGAATTAACAGAAATGCTATGGCTGACGTGGATATTTATGACGAGCAGGGGAATTATGTGGGGAAGGTTGAAGCTCAGATTGCCGTGCAGCATGGTTTTGGCAATGGCATGGAGGAAAGCTGCGAGTATCAGAAAGAGGCTGTCAGCAGATTGCTTTACAGGCTTCCGATACATGGCTATGCCGCAATAAATATGAGCGCTATTTCTGTGCTAAACGATGCGGTAGGCGGTGTAGATGTGGTGGTTCAGGAAGATATGACGGTATTGGACCCAGCGCTTGCTAAGGGGGCGCAGGTGCATTTGGAGGGCTTGTGGGCGTTCTGGTATCTGCAATACCGCGATACCAGCGTATTTGGCTCCGCCGATGGAAGGCTGGCGAGGCAGAAGCAATATTTAACAGCTTTTGCGGGCAAGGCAAAGGAAGCCGTCAGCAAAGACTTGTCTGTAGCGGCAAAGCTTTATCAAGCGGCAAAACCAATGATGACGACGGATATTTCTCTGGATAAAGCGGTATACTTGGCCACTCAGGTATCAGGGTACAGCTTGGGGGAAGAAAATTTTCATATGCTGGCAGGGAGGACTGTGCAGGGAAAAGAATTTGAGGAGTTTTATATTGACGAAGAGGCGTTGTATGAGCTGATATTGGAAGTGTTTTATGAGCCGGTGGAGTAAGCTGGCAGAAAATATAGATTTTGCGTGGCTAACTGCCGGAAGATAGGAAATGACAAATGGGAAAGAGTAGGATAATTATAAGCGGGCTGCTTGCAATGGTAATTTTAAGCGGCTGCGCAGGAAATGAAAATCTGCCGGAACAGGGGCAGATTAAAGAGGAAGAAAGTGCAGAAACAGTTGTAAATAGCGCAGAAATACAGGCTGAGGACGGAACGGGCGTTTTTGGCGAGTCGGCGGAAGACGGGCAGATTGATTTTGCTCTGCTGCAGGAAAAAAATCAGGATATTTTTGCATGGCTATATGTGCCCGGAACAGATATTGACACGCCGGTGCTGCAAAGTCCCGTTTCGGATGACTATTATAAATTTCATGATGTGGAAGGGCGGGAAAATGATAGAGGGGCCCTTTACACGGAGATGCCCAATTTGATGAATATGTGTGATTTTAATACCATTATTCATGGAAACGATATTTTGGAGGAAGGGGATTTTCATGAGCTTCACAGCTTTGAAAACCCGGATTTTTTTGAAACGCATAGAGAATTTTATATTTATTTGCCGGATAACGTACTGACCTATGAAATTTTTGCGGCTTTTTATGACGAGGGAAGCGATATTTTAAGGCGGCATGATTATACTACCTATAAAGGCTGCCAAGATTATTTGGATGCATTGAAAACTGAAAAAAGCATGGGCAGGAATATGCAGGAAGGCTGGGAGGATGTGACGCCTTATCACTTTTTGGTAACGCTTGACGGTGTTACGCGCGACGACGGCGGTTCCCACGGCGGCGAGCAATATGTAGTGATTGGTATTCTTACAGGAGATGCAGCAGGTAAGATAAACCGTATAATTTATGATTAGGAAATAGGTATTAACATCATGGATGTTAATATATACCACACTTAAATTAAAGAAAGGAGGGTGAGGCCAATGAAAAAGCTGATTGCTTTATTAACAGCTTCCATGCTGTTTACCTCCATGACGGTATGCGCTGCAGAATCGGTTACGGCTAGAGCAGTATCTGCATACGCCAGCGAAGGATTTTCCAATGCAATGGATCAGCAGGCAGCAGCAGAACGCGGAATGAGCGCCGGGGAGTATTATAATAATGCAATTACATCTGCGCCGGGAGTGACAAACGCAATGCCTGTGGGACAGGGAGGCAAGATTATGATAAACGGAGTCTATACCAACCTGACGGCAACGTTGGCAAAAGCGGATAAGGCTACGGCAGAGGCGGCCCAGACGCAGGCAGCAGGCCTTGGAGGAAAGCTGCTTAATGTATTGAAAGTTAATTTACCCGGAGCAAACTATAACGTTGCGACCGTTAATTTTTACCTGAAAGGTCTTGCAAACGATGCAAATGTAGCTGTTAGGCAGCTAGTGCGCGGCGTTTGGATAGACGTGGAGGTAGTGGAAGTAAGAGCGGATCATGTGGTTCTGAATTTGAAAAATAACGGAGTAATTGCATTTATTGAAGTTCCTAAAGCTCCCGAAGAATAATTTAACAATATTTTTTAATTAAAAAAATTGAGTGTGGTTTGGCTGGCGCCGCCGCAGGTTATGCGGCGGCTGTCCCTTTGACGCGGTGAGCTGTCAATAGATGTGCAGCTTTATGGAAAGCAGGTAACGGCCGTGAATGAATAAGAAAATCTTGATAGTGGCTTCCGTATGGGGCTTTGCGGCAAAATTTGAATCGGAAGATATTCGTATATTAAAGGAAATGGGATATGAAGTTCATTTCGTGTCTAATAAAAATAATCCTATTTTTCATTTTCCGGAAAATGTGTATGAGAATATGGGCGTCATTTACCATGATACGGAAATATGGCAGTCTCCTTTCGGTATCCGCCATAACGTAAAGGCAATGCGCCAGATTCGGGATATCATCCAAAAAGAGCAAATTAAGATTGTACATTGCCATACGCCCTCCGGCGGTCTGGTAGCAAGGCTGGCGGCGTGGGGGACGGCGGCCTATGTAATTTATACTGCGCATGGCTTTCATTTTTATAAAGGAGCAGACAACTTACATAATTTTATTTATTATACGGTAGAAAATTTCCTAAGCCGCATGACGGATGTTATTGTCACCATTAATCATGAAGATTATCAGGCGGCGAAGAAGATGGGCGAGAGGGTGGGAACGTATTTAATTCCCGGCGTCGGGCTTGATAGAAAGCAGTTTCATGAAATAACTGAAAAACAGCGCAGAAAAGCAAGAAATGTTCTTGGCATTGACGGAAAATTTTTGATGTTGGGGATAGGAGAATTACGAGAAAATAAAAACCCTGCGGTTATCATAAAGGCGCTGGCTTATCTCAAAGACAGCGGTATAGATATCAGCCCGTTTGTTTATGGTTTGGTTGGAGAGGGAAAGCAGGAACAGGAGCTGCGGGAGCTGGCAAAGGAAAATGGTGTGCTGGAAAACGTTATATTTTACGGATATCAAATGAATGTGAGGCCGTATCTTATGGCGGCGGATATTATGATATTCCCAACGATTCGGGAGGGACTTGGAATGGCGGCGTTAGAAGCGCTGGCTATGGGAGTTCCCGTATTGGCCGCAGATAATCGTGGGACAAGGGAGTATATGCGGGATAATGTAAACGGATATGTTTGTCGTGAAAATTCTCCTGAGGCTTATGCGGCTTATATTTTAAAGCTATATACAGAGAGAAAGGAATGGGGAGAAAATATGGGCAGGCGCGTAGCTATTAGAAAAACCACTGAAGGTTTTGACAAGGCGAAAACAGCGGTGGTGATGAAGGAGATTTATGAGAGCGCCGGCAATTAGCGTACTTCTTTGCGTCTATAATCCTGACAGGGAACAGCTTTGTCAGGCGGTTGATTCTATTATAGGCCAAACTTATATAGATTGGGAAATGGTACTTTATGACGACGGTTCGGATAAAAAATATGCCGCAGAGATTTACCAGATATCTTGTAAGGATGTAAGAATCCGATACATACGGAATGAAGATCACCACTCTTTGGCATACGGATTAAACGAATCGTTAAAATTGGCTATGGGGAAATATATTGCTCGGATGGATGCCGACGATATATCTTATCCTGAGCGGTTTGCAAAGCAGCTTGCATTTTTAAGCAGAAATCCGCAGTATATGTGGGTTGGAAGTAATATTGCAGTGATAGATGAAAAGGGAAACGTATGGGGCGAAAGACATTATCCCGCAATGCCGGAAAGCAGGGATTTCTTAAGATATTCTCCCTATGCGCATCCGTCTATTATGTTTCGCAGAAAAGCATTTGCTAAATATGGTAAATATAAAAGTGGGGAGCGGGCTTGCAGGGGAGAGGATTATGAACTGCTAATGCGTTTTTATGCGCTAGGCGGAAAAGGTTTTAATTTGCAGGAGCCTTTGCTGCAGTATCGGGAAACTAAGAAGTCTTATAGGAAGCGGACGCTGTATTTTCAGCTTCAGGAGGTTAGGATTCGATTTCAGGGTTTTCGCAGGCTAGGGCTTTTAACTCCGAAAACATTTATATATGTGATAAAACCAATAATCGTGTGGATGCTGCCGGACAAAGCGGTATATGCAATCAGAAAAAAGCAGGGACAATTTGGGAGGTCGGCTTGTGAGACAATACAGTAGAACAAACGCCTATCAGAAAAACCTGCAAAAAAGTAAGCTGCTTGCGGGGAAGGCTTACAGGGACGGAAAAGAGACTCCGGCATATGCGCAAGGAAAAGCAGACGGCGAAGCTTTGGCGGAAGTTACCGCACGAAACGTTATTTACTCCGTGGCAGATAATGTTCTTGCTCCGGCTTTAAATGGATTTGTGGTTTGGGTACTTGCACAGGCGATGGAAAGGGGAATTTTGCGGCTGTATTTTCTAGCAAGAGACGGATATTTCATGTATCAGGCTGCTTGCAGATATGTAGAAGCATTTAAGCTCCCCATTGAGTGCAGATATCTTTATTGTTCCCGTTATTCTGTGCGGATTCCGGGATATCATTTGGATACAGAAAAGGCGCTTACCTATATTACGCTGGGCGGTCTTGATGTGACGGTAAATACCTTCTATGAACGTGCAGGTTTCGATGAAGCTCAAAGAAAAACGCTGCGCGAGGCAAAAATTCTTCCTTATGAAAATGAAGAACTGGTTCCACACAATGAATTGCCTTATGTAAAAAAATCCTTGTCGGAAAATAAGCTTTTTATGGAGCTTCTTATAGAAAATTCCCGGAAGGCGTGGCCTGTTTATGCGCGGTATTTGAGGCAGGAGGGGCTGATGGAAGAAATTTCGGCTGCGCTGGTGGACAGCGGCTGGGTGGGTTCTATGCAGAAGGAATTAAATCAATCCCTGCAAAGGCTTGGAAGAAGAGAACAGCTTTCTGGATTTTACTGGGGGCTTTATGAAGTGCCGGAGGGAGCCGACATAGAACACTATCATGCTTATTACTTTTCGCCGAAGGGGAAAATAAAGCGGAAGGTTATGTTTAATAATTGTCTTTTTGAGACGGTTTTTACTGCGCCCCATGGTATGACGCTTTGCTACCAACGGGAGATGGAAAAGGTTGTTCCCGTTTTGTCTGATTTGCCGACAGAGCGGGCGGACAGGGTTATATTGCTGGGAAAACTGTTTCTTAATTGGCAGGAATTATTTTTGCGGCAGGCAGCGGGAAATTCTTTTAAAAAACTTACGGAGGAATTTTGCGGAAAACAGACATGTCATGCCATAGTAAGGAATTTGGAATTATTTATGCATCATCCCACAAAGGAGGAAGCATATACATTTGGGAAAATGGATTTTTCAGATGATATTTTGGAAAGCATGGGAAAACAAATTGCTGCGGAGCTTACGGAGCGGGAGCTTGCGAAAAACCATCTGCTGAGCCGTTTGACTGGAGAATTGATATTAGGCAGAACGCATGTCAGGCAAAGCGCATGGTATGAGGGAAGCGCGACAGCTTACGGGAAATATCCTGTATATCATATAGCTCAATATACCGGTTATAAATATCTGCTTTATTATCGAAAAGAAAAGCGGCTGCGCAGACGGGAGCATGGGAATGAAACAGGCGAAAAATAGCCGGTTAAGGCAATATTTTTTTGTAATCAGGGAATTAACAGGAAGAGAATTAAAAAGAAAGTATTCCAGAAGCAAGCTAGGGGTGATATGGTCGGTTCTGCAGCCGCTCTTAAATATGATTGTGTTGTCGCTGATATTTTCGCAGATGTTTAAACGGTCCATTGAAAATTTCCCGGTGTATTATTTATGTGGCAGCGTGCTGTGGACGCTGTTTACCACATCAACGCAGACTGCCATGACTGCATTGGTGGATAATAAAAAAATGTTGATAAAGGTGCAAATGCCAATGCAGGTATTTGTAATTTCCAGAGTTTATACGGCCTTTATAAACTTTATTTATTCTCTGATTGCGTTTATTCCAATTCTTCTTGTTTTCCATGTAAGATTAAATGCAACAGTTGTGTTTCTTCCGTTTATTGTGGCGGGTGAATTGTGTTTTTGCGTAGGGGTTTCTTATATTTTAAGCGTAGGATATGTGTTTTTTGGAGACGTCGGATATTTATATGGGATATTGCTGACGTTTTGGATGTATCTCTCAGCACTTTTTTATCCTATAAACAGCCTGCCGGTTGTGATGATTAAAGTGGTGGCGAACAATCCCATTTATCTTTATATTGATGGAATGAGATGGATTGTATTGGAAGGCGTTTTTCCACCGGTCAGGACGACTGTTAAGATGATAATTTGGAGCGTATTGGCATACCTACTTGGAAATCTTATTTTCCGAAAAAGTAAAAATAAAGTTATGCAGAAGTTATAAAGCTATATTTTATGTCCGCGAGCAATGAGCCGAAGCCAAGTTTGTTTGGCATTGTTGACGATTGCCGTGAAGGTCAAAAATTCTGTAGCGCTGCTTAATCGTAAGCTTGATGTTCTTTTAAGCTTACGTGGGGTTTTTGATTTTGCAGGAGGTTTTTCATATAATGGGACCTAAAAAAAGCAAGTCGAAAAGGAGAAGGACAGTACCAGTTTATCGTGTAAGAAGAAAAACACGGGGACAGGAATTATATGACAGGCCGCCGATAGTGATACAAGCTTTGCATATATGTATGGATTTTGACAGGGCGGTGAACGAATATAGTTCCATCAAGGAACTGATGATTCAGACTGTTAAAGGACAGCGTGTAAAAGAAAAATACCGGGCGCTTGACGACGTTTCTTTTGATATAAGGAAAGGCAGCGTTGTAGGCGTTATAGGGACGAATGGCGCAGGAAAATCCACGCTTCTTAAAATTATTTCCGGAGCTTTGGCGCCAACCAGCGGGATTATACGGGTTAATAAAAGTAAAGTGCAGATTTTAACGTTGGGAACAGGCTTTGATATGGAACTGACCGGCAGGGAAAATGTGTACTTGAACGGCGCGATTATCGGCTACAGCAAAAAGTTTATAGATAAGCATTATGAGAAGATTGTGGAGTTTGCGGAACTGCAGGATTTTATGGATGAAAAAGTAAAAAATTATTCATCGGGAATGGTGAGCAGGCTGGGATTTGCTATTGCAACGGCTGGACCAGCACCGGAAATTTTGATATTGGACGAGATACTCAGCGTGGGAGACCAGTTCTTCCGCCAAAAAAGCCTGCAGAGGATTAAGGAACTGATTCATGGAGGTTCCACGGTGCTTATGGTTTCCCATTCTACAGGGACGATAAGGGAAAATTGCGACAAGGCTATATGGCTGGAAAAGGGCCATATGATTGCCATGGGGGAAGCAAAGGATATCTGTGA
>JAMPGS010000007.1 GCA_023663815.1 Clostridium sp. | reverse complement strand
TAAGGTTAATTTTTTGAATTTGTTCACAATTTATTCACTCATTCAAAAACCGTGTGTTTGGGAAGGCTCTTTGTTTACAAAAAATCCGCGGTATGATAGGATAAAGCAAAACAGGTAAATAGAAGAAATCCAATAAAGGGGAAGGACGGATTATGCAGGTAGAAGAAATTATTGAAAGGGTGGCGGAGCTGTGCCGCAAATATTCCGCCAAGGAGGCTCTCTTGTTCGGTTCAAGAGCGAAGGGGACGGCGCTAGAGAGAAGCGATATAGACATTGCCGTTTCGGGAGCAGCGGATTTTGAGGCGATGTGTGAGGAAGTGGATAATTTTCCCACGCTCTATAAAGTGGACATAGTCAATATGGACAAATGCGGCAACGGGCTGTTGTTGGAGGATATCAGGAAATATGGAAAGAAAATATACGAAAAGGTTTCAGTCTTATAAACGTTCACTGGAAGCGTTAGCGGAGGCAAGAGAACGGGATATGAGCGATTCTTTTGTGTTGAGCGGAACCGGCGCGAAGTTTTGCATTACCTTTGACCTTGCGTGGAAAACCATGAAAGACGTTTTGATAGAATATTATGCCATCACGGATTTTGTGGCGGGCTCTCCAAGAGAGGTTTTGAAAAAAGCCTTTCAGGCAGAGATGATAACGGGCGACGAATGGATGAAAATGCTTGAGGTCAGGAATCAGCTAACGCACGATTATGACGGGGAAATTGTGAAAGAAAACTGCCGGGCAATCGTGGAAAATTATATTGACAAATTCAAAGCTTTTCAATTATATCTGGAGAAGCTGGAGGATTAGGGAAGGATTTTCAAAGCAATGGGAGAGTGAAAAAGCATGAGGAAAAAGGCAGCATCGCGTAAGCAGAGGGCCTTTTTCCTTATGCTTTTTGTATGATTGCAGAATGGCTTATGCCTAAAAAAGCTACCGTATAGCTACCGTTTATATTGCCTGCATTTGCAGGCGTGCTTACGCATACATTTATAGGCGTGCCTATGTATACCCTTGCAGGAGTTAGTGAAGTGCGAATATCGAAAGTATGATACAATGGATATGTATGAGATGGCTGCGGAAGTTTTACGGGAGCCGCTTGCAAAATTAAATCTGTAAGGAATTTGTAAGAAACATCCCGCGAAATTTGTAAAAAAAGCATTGTATTCTAGTAGCAGCTCAAGGATACAGTTGTATTTTTAATGGTTTTATGGCGTGAAAAAAAGCTTTATGTCTGCGCAGAGCAAAGCGGCGCGAGAGCGCAGCAAAAGCAATTGAAAGAAGTGCAACAAAAGCAGCTCAAGGAGGCGAAGCAAAAGCAATTTCAGGGAGGTGCAGCAAAGCAATTAAAAAAGGCACAAAAAGCAATTGAAAGAGGTACAGCAAAAGCAATTTCAAAGAAGCACAGCAAAGCAATTGTGGGAAACGCAGCAAAAACGAGCAACAAAAGCAATTTTAAGAAGTACAAAAAGTAATTGCATGAAATGGAAAGGCATGGTAGAGACATGGGAGAATGTGTACTGGTAGTGGACGACGACAGGGAGATTGTTAAAGCCATTGGCATCTTGCTGGAGGGCGAGGGGTACGAGGTGCTGAAAGCCTACGACGGGCTTCAGGCGTTGGATATTCTTTCCACCAGAGAGGTCAGGCTGGTTTTGATTGACGTGATGATGCCGAAGCTGGACGGCCTGTCGGCGGTTATGCGTATCAGGGAAAAACAAAATATTCCGACTATTGTCCTAAGCGCAAAGAGCGAGGACAGCGACAAGGTGCTGGGGCTTTCCATGGGAGCGGACGATTATGTGGCGAAGCCTTACAATCCGCAGGAGCTGGCGGCGCGGGTAAAAAGCCATTTGCGCAGATATACCAGCCTTGGCGATATCCATGCGGGAAGCAGGGCGGGCGAGATAAAAAACGGCCGTCTGCTTTACAAGACCGACGAAAAGATTCTCTATGCGGACGGTGAGCCGGTAAAGCTGACTGCCACGGAAACCAAAATTGTGGAGCTTTTCATGCACAATTTGGGGCGGGTGTTTCCGGCGGAGGAGATATACCGCCGCGTATGGGAGGAAGAGGCCTTCGCGTCGGAGAATACCGTGATGGTGCATATCAGGCGCATCAGGGAAAAAATAGAGCTGAATCCGAAAGAGCCAGAATATTTAAAGGTGGTGTGGGGCATTGGATACAAAATGGAAAAACAGGAAAAGCGCAGTTAGTTTTATTATTTTCTTTTTGGGCGTCAGCTTGACGCTGGGAGGCATAGCGGGGCTTATCAAGGATAAACCCAGCGGAGCGCGCCTTTGGCAGTTTGACAAGCTGTTGCAAAATGATTACCAGCAGAGCGTGCGTTTTCAGAATTATATGGAAGGTCAGCTGGAAAATTTTTTGAGCATGGCGACGGGCGGCATACCCAATGATATCTGGGAATACGACATGGGAATTCTTGACGAGTACGGTATCAGCTATGACGACTATTATTATAACGGCGGTTTTTATGAAGGCGATTATGGTTATGACGATTACTATGGAGACGGTGGTTATGATGAGCCTTATGAATATGGCGACGGTAGTTATGAGGAAGTTGAAGCTTATGAGGGAGGCTATGACAGAGGCTATTATGAGGAAAGGTGGGAGCGCGGCAGAAGAGCGCTTACCGAAGAGGAAAGAAAGAAAATAGCTGAAAGCTATCATGACAAAATTAGGGGCGACAAAAATCTGCTTTACTCCGTTTCTTATGATGGCGCCCTGCTTTATTCCAATTCGGATGCGCTGGATGCCGACGGAGGTATGATGGCAATGGGAGAGGAGGCAGGGGACGGGAAAACGCCGGACGGTACGGAGCTTGAAGCCTACAATTTCTTTCTCTATTTTGACGGGGAAAAAGTTAAGATTATAAAGGATGGGAGAGAACTGGACGTCTATGGGGACGGATATTACCGGGAGAAAAACGGCGGAGCTGGAGGGAGCAGCTGGTATGTTCCGGGCTACCGCAATTTTCCGGTAAATGAAAAAATAAAGAAGGTCAAAGTCTGCCTTGCGGCGGCTAAAGAGCCGGTTCTCTATTCGGAGGCCGCTTATGGAAATATAGGTTCCCGGCAGCTGGGCAACACCTTGTACTGGCTAAGCTACGATTATCAGGTAAATCGGGATGTGCGGATGCGGGAGATAGTATGTCTATTGGCAGGGGCGGCTTTATTGGTTTTGGCATTTTTTATCAGGAAAAGCTGTCGGAAAGCGGCGGAGAAAATAGCGGGTTTTCAGGCGAAAATATGGGCGGAATGTAAAGTATTGCTAATTTTTGGCGTATTATATCTTGCGGTATTTGCCACATTGGCCGTTATAAAAAACAATTACGGCTATGGTATCTGGCAGGAATTGGAAATTGCCTATTCTTACGAATATGAATATGGCGCGGAAGCTGTACTGGATTTAAGCATGGAGGCTTTGAAAAGCATTCCTCCCCTGTTTTGGATTGTCTTATTTTGGGTGGTTTATTTTATCTGGAATGATTTGAAATATAACAAAAAGGTGTGGAAGCATGGGCTGATTGCAAAGCTTTACAGAACCTTTTCAGTGAAAACGCTGGAACAGCCGCTTTCCCGAAAAATAGCCCGCCGGAATGGAATTGCTTTTGCCGCCGCAATTTTTTGCGGTTTGTTGACGGCGGGAGCGGTAATTCTTGAGGTATCGGGAGAGAGTACATGGGGCGCAGGGCTGTTGTCAATTTTAGGAATCGTCGGCTTTTTGGTTGTGGAATATTTGGTTGGGGCAAAAAATATGGAGACAGCAAAGGACGTGGAAGCTCTAGCGGTCCGTGTGGGCGAGATTCGCGGAGGTAACTATGCGGATATCGGCGGGGAATTTTCCGGCCACGACTTGGAGACGGTCATGGAACAGCTTGAGGATATCCAGCACGGCATGGCAAAGGCTGTAGACGAGCAAATGAAAAGCGAGCGCATGAAGGTGGAACTGATTGCCAATGTATCCCACGATATTAAAACGCCTTTAACCTCCATTATTAGTTATGTTCAATTTTTAAAGCAGGAGGAGGGACTGCCGGATCATGTAAAGGATTATGTGATGATTTTGGACGAAAAGTCACAAAGGCTGAAAAATATGGTTCAGGACGTGTTTGCGGTGAGCAAAGCGGCTTCCGGGGAGCTGCCCGTACACATGGAGGAACTGGATTTTGGGAAGCTCCTGCGCCAAACGATGGCGGACATGGAGGAACAAATCAACAATAGCGCGGTGACCTTCCGAACAGAAATTCCCGACGAGCCGGTGATGATTACAGCCGACGGGCAGAGAATGTACAGGGTATTTCAAAATTTATTTTTAAACGCTATCCAGTATTCCCTTGACGGTTCGAGGGTATATGTGACGCTGACTGCGGACGGGGAAACGGCGCAGGCAAGCGTGAAAAATACCTCCCATATGGAGCTGGATAAAAATAAGGATTTTGCGGAACGTTTTGCGAGGGGCGACCAAAGCCGCACGGACGGCGGAAGCGGTCTTGGGCTGTCCATTGCCCAGAGTTTTACGGAAGCGTGCAAGGGGGAGTTTGCTTGGGAGACGGATGCGGATTTGTTTGTGGTGAAGGTTAGGTTTCAGAGGGTGGGGGAAGAGGATGGAATTTAAGAGATACTTATTTCTATGGCAGCGGACTTATTATTTTTCAATATCATTCATGATGACGTCAAGCATTTGTCTTGGCGTCACCACGAAGGGTTTTTTAGGAAAATGCTTGATATTTCCGGTAACGAGATAGGCTTTTTCTGATTTGCGCTTTTCCATTACAATTTCGTAAAATACAAGATCCTTTGGATCAGGAAGTTTCACATCCAGTCTGTCGGCATCAATGTAAATGCCAAGCCGTTCAATTTCCCCAATCGCATCGTTGATGATATTCTGTGTGAGATGGAATTTCGAGCGTGCAAGAACTTCCCTGTATTCTTTGACGATGCGAGCGTTTAGCAATGGAATAATTGTGCCGCTAAAAGTAAGCTCAAGAATATTGCCCGGAATGGAATTCCATTTTAACATGGCGGAGACTAAAACATTGGTATCAATGACTGCATAATATTGCATATTGAGCCTCACTTTCTTACAGCGGAAATTTCTGCATTAATCTCGTCCAGAGACATTTCCGAAATTCCGTTTTCAACTGCAATGCGGCTGGCGGCTTTCATTGCGTGCAGACCCGGATTTTCGGTTCCGCTTTCGAGTTTCATACTAAAGGGAATACCGTTTTCTTGTATAAGCCGCGATATGCACATACGAAGATAAGTTTGTAAATCAATGCCAAGTTTTTCACAAATATTGATTGCCTTAATTCGAGCAGTCTCCTCCGCACGAAATTGAACTAATGTATTTGCCATAAGAAAGTCCTCCCGAAAGATTTTTTATATTTATTATAGCACAATATGATTACATTTGCAATCAATTGATTTCTATAAACAGTAAGTAAAGCGGTTGTTTGCAGATAATTGGCCTGTTGCTTGCAGGTTTTTGGCGGTTGCTGCGGAGTTTTGCTGTTTTTTATAGAAGAGGCTTCTCTAGGAGAGGTGAAATTCATCACAATTAATACTCATTTGATTCCATCAGGAATATAAAAATATGCGTATTTGCCGATGTAATATAGTGTAGAAGCAGATATTGATGGAATTAGAAACCAGCAGCTACCGTTTGGCGCATAGGGCAGCGAGCAAAGGGAAGTAGTGGCTATGAATTATTTCTAAATAAAATTTCTAAATGAAAAGTGTGCTGAGAGATAGCTGCGGAACTATAAAATAGTGAGTGCGTTCTGTGTGCTGAAAAGATGCCTGCGGAACTGGAATGAAAGGAGCAAAATGAGTATTAATGGAATCGGAATAGCAAACTATCAGACAAACCAACGCCAGACTGGAAAATCGGCGGCTTCCTCCTCAGGCAGCAGCTTTGCCGACAAGTTTAACGGCATGGCTGACAGCGCGGCAGGCGTTTCAAAGGGGCCTCACATTGTTTACATGAAAACCGACGATATGCTGTATTCCGGCGGTAACGGCACAGGTTTATCTTTCTATATCAAATATGCGGAAAATTCAACGGAGGCTGACCCTACGGTAGTTGCAAAAGGGGTTGACGAGAACGGCAGGGAATTTGAGCAGATAATCCACATCAATAAAATTAATCCTAAAAATGCCACCATTGTGGAGATGCGGGCCCTAGAGGCCTACACGGGAGTTGATAAAAACGGCGGGCTTAGCTCCCTTCCCATGGAGACGGGAACCATGCGGTTAAACGACAGAAGAGATTTTTTTGATATGTTCCGGCAGCAGATAAGGGATATGGAGCTGTTGCGGCAGAGCAAGACGGCCGACTATTATCGATATAGTATGCAGGTATATTTGGATTTTTTGAATGGAAAATAAGATTAGGTAAAAAGAAAAACCTCTCCTGCGCGCGGTTTGCAGGAGAGGTTTTATACACAGGGATGCGAAAAAAATTTGCCGCTGACACAACGCGCGCCTTGCGCAGATGCAGAGCGAAAAATTGTTTTTGTTTGATTGCATGAAGAAGCACAGTAGAATTTATTCCCGCGAGCAACGAGCCAAAGTTATGCTTGTATAACCTTGACGACTGTCGCGATGCAAGCTTTATGCCCGTTGCAGGAAAAGAAAAATTTCTTTCCTGCCCGCCGCAGACAAATGGTTTTAAAGCCAAGTAATCTGCTTTTTTGCATCATAAAATTTTAAAGCCAAGTAATTTGCTTCTCCGCATCATAGGTGTGCGGCTTTTTTGTGACCGATTTGTGTCCGAAGGCAATGGCAATCTGGTACTCATAATTTTCAGGAAGCTTTAATGCTTTTGAAAAATATTCTTCTTTGTCGCCTCTTAAAGCATCATAAATGCAGCCGATAATCAAATTCCCCAATCCAAGGCTTTCCGCCGCAAGAGCCATATTTTCCACTGCGATACCGGCGTCAAGTGTGCTCCATCGATAGTCTTTGTCCGCGCTGATGATAACCACGGTGGGAGCTTCATAATAAAAATTGTGGGCGGGAGAGGAGATATTGTGCAGGCGGTTTTTCTCCTCCTCCAATTCGTCTAAAATTGGATTGCCGCCTTTTAGCACGGTAAAATGAATTTCCTGCTTGTTTGCCGCCGTGGGCGCTTGAAGCCCGGCCTGAAGCAAGGCGTTTAATTCCGCCTCCGTTAAGGCTTCTTCCGTGTAGCCCCTTGTAGAGCTGCGTTCTTTGATTGTTTCAATTACTTGATTCATAGTTTCCCTCGTTTCTGCGCTGCTTTTTATGGTTTAGCTTTGCTGAATATAAGCGTAAATATATAAGTATAAATGTATGAGCAGGTATGTACAAGCATAAATGAACAAGTACGTATGCACAAGCATGAATACACAAGTACGTACGCATAAGCATGAATATACAAGCATAAATGCATAAGCATAGATGCACAAGCATAAATACTTGAAGAGTTTGTGATTGCAGCGCGGACACAAATTCTTTTCTTTCTTGTGAAAATTTTTATCCAGTAAAGTCTGTACTGGAAATGATTCTACTATTATAATAGAAGAAAAAGGAAGAAATGTAAAATAGTTTATGAAGAAAAGAGGAAGCTATGAACCACAGGGGAACTAGACGGATAGAAACGGAGCGTTTGATTTTAAGGCCTTTTCGGACGGAGGATGCGGAGGCAGTGTTTTGCAATTGGGCGTCCGATTCGGAAGTGACGCGATTTTTAACGTGTCCGACCCATGAGAGCGCGGAGGTTACGCGTCAAGTGATAGAAAGCTGGGTAAGCGAATATTCGGAAGCAAAAAATTATCAGTGGGCAATTGAATGGAAGGAAAATCATGAGCCAATCGGCAGTATCAGCGCTGTGAGCGTGGACGAAAAAACGCAGTCCGCCGCCATGGGTTATTGTATTGGCCGTAATTGGTGGGGACAGGGTATCACCGCAGAGGCGCTGCAGGCGGTGATAAAATTCTTTTTTGAAGAAGTGGAAATGAACTGTGTAAGCGCCTGCCACGACTTACGGAATCCCAATTCTGGAAAAGTTATGAGAAAAAGCGGCATGACCTATGAGGGCATATGGCGAGGCAGAGGGGTAAACAATCAGGGCATATGTGATGAGGTGTGGTATTCTATTTTAAAGGAGGAGTATCAAAGAGATGCAAAACAGACGCAACGAAAAATTGCAAAGCAGGAGCCTTGGAAGGATGCGAAGCAGGAATATAAAAGCAGCATAGAGAAGGAGTGTCGAAGCGGTATAAGGACGGAGAGTGAAAGTAGCGCAGGACAGAGGCATGAAGGTGGTATAAAACCGGAAAATGAAAGCAACGCAGAACGGAGGAATCAAGGTAGCACAAAACCGAAGAGCAAGAGCGGCGCAGGACAGTGGCATAAAAGTAGTATAAGAGCGGAAAATGAAAGCAGCACAGAACAGAATATAAAAGTGCGCGGCGAAACGGAAGCGGATTACCGTGCCGTGGAGGAGCTGACAAGGAAGGCTTTTTGGAATATCAACGGGCCTGGCTGCGACGAGCATTATCTGGCGCATGTTTTACGGCACCATGAGGATTTTATACCTGAGCTTGACTTTGTGGCGGTAACGCCCGGCGGGAAAGTTGTGGGGAACGTTATGTACACCAAGTCAAAGCTGGTGGACGAAAAGGGAGAAGAATTTCCGGTTTTGACCTTTGGGCCTATCAGCGTCGAACCGGAATATCAAAGGCAGGGGATTGGGAAAAAGCTGCTTGAGCGCAGCTTTCAAAAAGCGGCCGCAATGGGTTACAAGGCGATTGTTATATATGGAAATCCCGACAATTATGTGTCAAGAGGTTTTAAGAGCTGCGCAAAATATAATGTGCGCAGCGGGCAGGGGACTTTTCCCGCGGCCATGCTTGTGAAGGAATTGGTTGCCGGGACGCTGGACGGGAGAAAATGGGTTTACCATGAAAGCCCCGCCTATGAAATTGAGCGGGAGGATGCAGAGAAATTTGAAGAGCAGTTTGAGCCCATGGAAAAAGGATACCGCGCTTGTCAGGAGGAATTTTATATTCACAGCCATTCCGTGATTCTCGTGGGAGGAGAGCCGGATAGCAATAAATAGCAGAGGCAGGCCACTGGAGGCTTGGCTGATTGTGGCGAAGCAGGCGAATTGGCCGATTATAGTGCGCAGACGGTTTGTTTGATTGTAAAAGGAACAGGCATTTCATCTGATTGCGATGAAACTGGTGTTTCGTCTGATGGCGTTGATGGTATAAAAATATAAATGATATGTTCTATGAAGTGGATTCCGGGCGGGAAGGAATGAAAATGTATGTATAATTTTACGGTAATGCATGAAGATAACCCTGTGGCGAAAGTGTCTGTATCAGATAATCACAAGCAGGTAAAAATTGAAAAATTGGTTCCGGATTCTATTATTCAGCCTTTTGGTGGAAACAATCTATCTTTATTCCGCGTATATTCTTTTTTAAAAAGCAGATGTTATGAAGATGGCAGGGAAGATATTGATGAAATTTTGCGGCAGGCAAATTTATCCTCCAATAATCCATGGGAATGGAATAAAATAACCCATGGCGTTACGTGGGAGGATCAGCTATGGATTAAATTTGAGGGCGAAACAATATGCTGGGAGGATGTCAGATGGAGAAAATAAACGATTATATTTTATCGCCTGAAGCCATGGTGATGGTAGCCGGGAGTAGTATCGGCACCCAAAGAAAATATTACGAGGACGGTTATTGGTATAAACAGGACAGAGTTGGCTATGAAGGAATAGCGGAGTATTTGTCTTCGCTAGTCCTTGCGTGTTCTAATGTAGAAGAATATGCGGCATATGAAAAATGTAAAATAAATGGAAGGTCAGGCTGCCGCAGCGCAAATTTTTTAAAATCGGGAGAGGCGTATATCAGTTTGCAGCGTTTGTACGATACTTATACAGGCGGGCAGTTATCGGAACGGATGCGGCTGATAGATGCAGTGGGCGGAAGAATCAACTATACAGTTGACTACGTAAAGGAAAAGACCGGCCTTGATATAAGGGAGCAATTGGGGAAAATACTTACATTTGATATGCTTATACTTAATTCGGACAGGCATTTTAACAATATAGGGATTATTGCCGATGTGGCGAGTGAAAAGTATCGAAATGCACCGATATTTGACAACGGAAACGCGCTGCTCAGCAATATAGGCGAATTTCCTTTTGACGAGCCAATAGAAAGCCATATAGAAAAAATAATTGGACAGCCTTTTTCGGTGAATTTGGAAAGGCAGGCATGGGAGCTGGGGTACGGCTTAAAAATTAATTACGATAAACTTTACAGCCTGTTGGATAAAGAACCGGAAACACGGGCTTTAAAAGTGTTGCAATTTCAATTAAAGCGCTATGAAGAAATATTGAAAGAGCATAAATGAATTCTAGCGAAAGACTACTATATATGGTATAATGTACATATTGGCAATGAGCAGTGCACAGACAGCGGTATAGACGCGAGGCGTGCTTGTACGCCAAAGCGCATATGCCGATGGATGTATAGAGCGAAGCCCGCGAGCGAGGAAAACCGCAGGTTTTTCGAGCAAGCACTGCGGATAAAGTATAATAAATTATGCTGATGCGCAAGCAGGTCATCAATTTTCTACCGAAAATTGGTGACATATGCTATAATAAAAAATAGCGAACATCAAACAAAAAGGAGGGTTATCTAATGAACAAAATCAGAATCGAAGCGCCGGAAGTGCAGGCTTTTGAGACGGAGCACATTGCGGTTGTGCGCAAGGTGGCGCCGGAGTGCATGGTGCTTCTGAAAAACGACGGCACGCTTCCCCTAAAAGGAGCGGGAAAGCTGGCGCTGTACGGGAGCGGTGCAAGAAAAACCATCAAGGGCGGCACCGGATCGGGAGACGTGAACGTGCGTCATTTTGTGACCGTGGAAGAAGGGCTGGAGAATGCCGGATTTGAGATTACAACGAAAAGCTGGCTGGACGGCTACGATAAGAAGGTAGCGGACAATAAGGCGGTATTTTATGGGGCGCTTCGCAAAGAAGCGGAAGCGGCAGGTTTGACAGGCAGCAAAATGATGCTCTACGCAATGGGAAGAACGCCCGCCGAGCCGGAGTATGAGCTTCCCTTGGACGGCGAAGGCGACACGGCTGTTTACGTGCTTGCCCGTATTTCGGGAGAAGGCGCTGACCGCGCGCCGGTAGCGGGGGATATTAACCTGACGGAAACGGAAATTAGGGATATCCTTGCATTAAATGAAAAATATGAGAAATTTGTGCTTGTGCTGAACGTGGGCGGCATGATTGACTTAAAACCGGTGGAAGCAGTTGAGAACATTTTGCTTTTGGGACAGCTTGGTTCCGCTACAGGAGACGCTTTGGCGGACGTGCTTCTTGGCAAAGCGTACCCGTCAGGAAAGCTGACCATGACATGGGCTCCGATTAAAGATTACGCTTCCACGGAAGGCTTTGGCGACCCCAACGATACATATTATAAGGAAGGAATTTATGTAGGCTACCGCTATTTTGACACCATCGGCTATACGCCGACCTATCCTTTCGGCTATGGCTTGGGCTACACCACGTTTACCGTAGAGCCTAAAGGAGTAACGGCGGACGCTTCCAAGATATCCGTCAATGCGTTGGTTACCAATACGGGTTCCGCTGCCGGAAAAGAAATCGTTCAGGTTTATTATTCCGCGCCCGCCGGAAAGCTTGACAAGCCTTATCAGGAGCTGGCGGGTTATGCAAAGACAAAAGAGCTTGCGCCGGGAGAAAGTCAGGAAGTAACGGTAACATTTGATACGGAATCCATGGCTTCTTACTGTACCGAGTGCGCGTCCTATGTGATGGAGGCCGGAACTTACTTTATACGCGTGGGAAATCATTCCAGAAATACCCATATTGCGGGGGCTGTCCGTCTGGATGGGTTAAAGGCGGTTGAAAAGGATAAAAATATCTGCGGCGACAGCGGTTTTGAAGATTACAAACCGGAAGGAAGCCCAATTACCTATGACGGCGAGGAGGAAGAAAAAGCCGGTGCAAAGGTGATAGATATCAAAGCGGCTGACTTGGCGGTAAAGGAAACCGTTTATCAGGAAGTTCCCGAAGAGATTCCGGCAGGTCCTTCCGTTAAATGGGATGAAGTTGTAAGCGGCGTGAAAACGCTGGACGAGTTTGTGGCGGGTCTTAGCGATGAGCAGCTGGCGTATTTGTGCGTTGGTGAATATAAGGACGCCGACGATTTGATGGAAGTTATTGGAAATGCCTCTTCTACAGTGGCCGGCGCAGCGGGTGAAACAACGCAGCGGCTGAAGGAATTAGGAGTACCGGTTTTGGTAATGGCGGACGGTCCTGCAGGCCTTCGTTTGGCTCCCACTTACAAGCAGGTAGGAGGAGCAGCAAAGGCAACTTCCTCCAATATGGGCGGAGATTTTATGGCAATGCTGACGCCGGAGGAAATAAAAGCAATGTCGGCGGCCGCTCCGGAACCCAGCGAGGAAGAAAAGGCCGCGCCTACAAATTATCAGTACTGCGTGGCAATTCCCATTGGAACCGGCCTTGCCCAGTCATGGAACGATGAGCTGGTGAAAAAATGCGGCGATTTGGTAGGCGAAGAGATGGAAATGTTTGGAACCCACCTGTGGCTTGCCCCTGCTATGAATATTTACCGTTCCCCTCTTTGCGGGCGTAATTTTGAATATTATTCCGAGGATCCTCACCTTTCCGGCTGCATTGCAGCGGATATTACGGACGGCGTTCAGATTCATGAGGGATGCGCGACCACCATCAAGCATTATGCCTGCAACAATCAGGAGACTAACCGCTATTTCTCAAACAGCAACGTGGGCGAGAGAGCGTTGCGCGAGATTTATCTGAAAGGCTTTGAAATCTGTGTGAAAAAGTCTCAGCCGCACTTTATCATGACCTCCTATAACCTGATTAACGGCGAACATGCCTGCTCCACAAAGGATATCCAAACCGCAACCCTGCGCGACGAGTGGGGATTTGCAGGCGTTGTTATGACCGACTGGCTGGTAACAGGCGGTATGGGCGCTAAAGGCGAGAAATGGCCTTGCGCTTCCTGTGCCGGAAACGTGAAAGCCGGAAACGATATCACAATGCCGGGTATTCCCTCCGACAAGGCCGATATTATGAAAGCTTTGACCGATGAATCCCATCCCTATGCGCTCAGCAGAGCGGAGCTTCAACTGTCCGTAAAACGCGTGCTGGGAATGATTTTGAAGCTGGCGTAAAGAAAATTTATGCGCAGTTTAAAGGATTAAGTGAATATTGTGTAATTTAAAAAGTTCTGTGAAGCGAGTATATTGCTTGTTTCATGGAACTTTTTGTTTTATGCAGAATTTAAAAAGAAAAATTTAAAGAAATTTGAACAAAAGCGGATATTACAAGTAGCTAAATTTCCAAAAACTGGAATAGTCATAAACAGGTCTAAAGTAGGAAAACTACAATCCCGTAAAATTTATAGATAAAAGAACTAAAAATTTGCGGGGGATGATTGACTTATGAGTAACACTAATAATTATGAAGAGTATAAGGTCTTTTTGTGCAGGCTGATTCAGTATAGACGGAGCCATAATATGACGCAGGAGGAAACAGGCTGCCTTCTTGGAATTACGCAGAGCCAGTTTAGTAAGATGGAGCTTGGAAAGACGATAGTACCCTATAGTGCATTGAAGAGGTTCAAACAAAAAGGCTGGGATATAGATTGGCTTTTTACAGGAAAGGAAACGATTTCTAAAGCCTCTGAGCTGAGCGACATGATAGATGGAATAAGGGAGGAAGACAGAAAAGAACTGCTCCGTGTTATAGTATGGCTCTTGGAGGAAGGAATTAGAAAGTGTACCTTGAATATCAGCTTTGAGTCAAAATGTGAGATTGAAATATTGAGGATGCGCGCGACTGGCGGAGAAAAGACGGAATCTGTTTTACATGAAGTTAGGAAGATTGCCGGTATGGCGCAGATACCAATGGCGGAAAAGTTAGGCGTAAATATTAAAAAATACCGCAGATTGGAAAAGGAAGAGTTAAAACCTGATGCGGAACTGTTGCTTCGCATTTATAAGACAACCGGCTGCAAGCCCAGCCTGCTTTTGGACGATACTGATGTAGAAAAGCTGATTATAAATGATTTGTGGAATGATATTACCCCGCCCGTAAGGAAGAAAATATTGTCCCTCGCGGAGCAGATAAAAGCATTTCTTAAAATGTGAGGTGGGCCATGAAAAAGTCAGTCTTGGTGTTAGAGGACAACAAAATTCAATTGGAAATGCTGCGAAAACTGGTATTGGAGGTGGACGAAAGAACCGAGGTATACGCCGTCAGAGATGCCACTACAGCGTATAGAATTTTGATTGAAAAGACAATCGATGTGTTTGTGATAGATATTATTTTGGATTCAAAAGAATCAGGCGACACATCGGGTATGCGTTTGGTGGAAAGGGTCAGGAGGATTCCCAAGTATATGTTTACTCCGGTGGTGTTTGTTACATCACTGGAGGACACTACGAAATATGCTTACACGGATTTAAATTGTCTGGGATATATTGAAAAGCCTTTTTCATCAGAGGTTGTTAAAGAAATTTTGATAAAGGCTATGAATTATACAACCAAGAAAGAGAAAGACCCGTCCTATTGTTTCAGGAAAGACGGTATTCTTTATCCAGTGAAAGTCAGGGATATTTTATATATGGAAAGCATTAATCATGAAATATGCATCCATATGAAAAATGATAATATATTGACAATTCCCTACAAAACCTGTAAACAGCTTCTTGATGAGATTGATGCAGATTGTCTGATACAGTGCAGCAGAAATGCGATTATCAATAAGGATTATGTTTATAATATTGATATTCAGAACAAGTGCATTACTTTTAAGGAATCTAATGATAAGGTGTTGATTGGGATTACATTTAAGAAAAAAGTATTAGCGGAGTTTACAAATGATTGATAGAATTTGTGTGGTATTGGAAGCGTTATCAGTAGTAATTTGTTTGCACCATTTATATGGGAAAAAATTCAGATTTGATATTGTTACAGTGTGCTTTTTAACAATAGAAATGATAGCGATGCAGTCAATTGATTATTTTGGATTGCCGAGTGAGTTATCTATGTTATTTTATCCATTTGTGGCAATATATTGTGTTGTGGAATTTGGATTTAATTTAAAAGAATTGTTAATAAATAATATACTGTATTTAGTAATTGTTGGTATTCTTCAAATAGTTGTAATGATGGTATTTTATGTGATTAATAATCAACAAGTTCTTGATGGAATACGTCCATTGATTTCGAATGGGATTATTTTGTTAATAACTATAGTTGTTTTTCCTAAAATTAGGATAAAGCATCTATCAGATTTACTGAAAAACAAAGAGAAAGTTTTAATGATTGCACTAACAGTTTGTATTGTAATTATATCTTTTTGTTTAATTGATTTTAAGAAAATAAATATAATTAAACAATTTGATTTGTTTCAGTATATTTTATTTTCTATATGTATTATTATGATAGGATTTTTAGGATTAAAAATGGGAAAATATAAAGTAAAGTCTAAAGAAATAGAAACAGAATTGAAAATGCATGGGCTATATGCAAATTCTTTTGATAGTTTAATTGATAATATTCGTTCAAGGCAACATGAGTTTGATAATCATATTAATACTATTTATAGTCAACACTATCTTTATAATAATTATGAAGAATTGGTTAAAGCTCAAAAAGATTATTGCCGTATAGTTACGACAGAAAATAAATTTAATAAATTATTGACTTCAGGAAATCGGATTATTATTGGATTTCTTTATGGAAAGTTTGTTGAAGTTGATAGGCTTGGAATTGATATTTCTTATCATATAAGTATAAATGAATTGCAAGTTGGGGTACCAATTTATAAATTGGTTGAAATATTGGGTAATTTAATTGGTAATGCTACGGAAGCCCTAATGGAGCTAAAAAATGGTAATAAATTATATGTTTTGATGATAGAAAAAGAGAATGAGTTTAAAATAGAAGTTAGAAATGAAAGTGATTATATTAATTATGCAGAAATAGGATTGTTTTTTACAAAAGGTTATAGTAAAAAAGGTGAAAATAGGGGATTAGGCCTATTTCATGTAAAATCAATTTGTGATGAATATCAATTAAAATTATCTTGTAAAAATAAAGAAATAGAAGAGAAAAATTGGATATCGTTTATTGTTTCAAATAATGAAAATTGCATTTTAGAGGTTGATGATGTGTAAAATAAAAAAGAAACCATTTGAAATGGTTTCTTTTTTATTGTCATTATTTTGCTAAGTCAGTGGGATATTTGTATTCTCCAAAGAAAAGAAGACTTGTAAATCCAACACCAATAAACCCTCCCAAGGCCATAGCCCCCAGCAGTAGAGGTTTGCTGAGTTTAATCAATTTTTCTTTCATAAGGTTCTCCTTTCTTAATAATTCTTGCTAAAATTAGCTGTAATGAATGTAATATAATAACCCAAAAACCCACCGTCATATAAGGACTTTCAGGAACTATATACAAAACGACAATGTAAAAAAAGATAAGCAAAAACGCTTGAATCCGAACTTTTTTCACATGATGCTTGCTTAATGCTACATGAACAGTAGAAGTCACCGGACCTATGTAGTAATTGCAAAGCATACAAATAAATAAAAGTATCATTTGGCATAATTTATTTACCGGTATACTTGGCAAAACCATCAATGACAAAAAGGTATAACTAAAAGTTACTAAAAAACAGGAGAAATATGTTTTACAATGCAATCCTCCTACTGCAATTCTAAGAGGAAGCATAATAGCCATTGCGAAAAGATATAAACCAAGTCTATCCTTGAAAACAAATCCCATAATCAGAAGTTTGCTTAATTCTGAAGCAATCGTTTTTCCAAAAAATTGGAGCTGTGCAATTTGAAAATCGCTGAATTGATATTGCCGCTTAAGAAACTCCTGCATACTCTATATCCTTTCTGTGAAAGTATATTTATTTTACAAATAGAAGGGTATTAGGGCAGATTTTTTTACTGAATCTATAATTTGTAATAATAAACATTAGGTTTATATTTATTTTTGTCGAATTTTGTCAGTTTATTACAAATAATTAATAATTGAGTGAATATTTATGCATTTTCCAAAATGCGTGGTATAATAATTTTATCGCCAGATATTGTGGTGATAAGGAAGCAAAGGACAAGATTTTGTAGGAGTTACGTAAAAATTAAGTAAGAGGAGGCTGATAAATGTCTAATAAGGATGTGGGGTTAAGAATACGCAGGTTAAGAGAAGCAAACAGCTATACGCGGGATGTATTTGCTGAGAAAGTGGATATTTCATCGAAGTTTTTATATGAAATAGAGACAGGAAAGAAAGGATTTACGGTAGAAATTCTTTCCAAAATTTCAAGGGCGTTGTGCGTTAGCAACGATTATATATTAGGAGGACATGAGAGCAGCAAAGTTCCTGAAAAGGTGGTTGATATTCTGGAGTGTTTCAGCCCGGAACAAATGGAACATGTGCAGGATATTTTAAAGCTGATTCAGGAAATGAGCGCACGACAGGCAGTGTAAAAGGGGAATGCTTGTTGAAAGAGCCGGTACATAGAGTTTGTGCCGGCTCTTCATGCATGTATGAGAGGGGTAAAATTATGTTCTGCGGTGAAAGACTGCATAAGTATTATAAGTCAGAAATATAATTAAATATTTAAATCTTACAAACGATTTTGTACAAAATTTTTAATTGTAGTTTTGCACAAAATCTCTAATGTTACTTGTGTTTCACCCAATAAAGTGTTATATTATATAAAATCAACTATTTGAAGGTGAATGTATTTGATGCTTTTGGTGTGAGCGCTGTTCAGTATCTGGTCGAGCCTTTTAAGGAGGTTGCTCCTATTTCAGATACTGAGCGGCGTTTGTTTTTTTATAGGGGGCGGAAGGAAATTTACTGCTGTTGCAACCTGTACCTATATTCTATGTGGCGGGCGGGGTGCGGCTTTTGAAGTCCTTTGCGCGGGAGCCTGACAGTACAGGGAGCAAATTTTAAGCCAGTGTACATTTCACACCACAAGCTTCACATATAAATAAGAAAAAGAAATTTTAAGCTACAAATAAGGGAGGCAGCCAAATGGCGGCGATACAAGAGTACAAGTGCCCTTGCTGCGGGGGCGCTATTGCCTTTGACAGTACTATACAGAAAATGAAGTGTCCTTTCTGCGACACGGAATTTGAGATGGAGACGCTGGCAGGCTATGACAGCGAGTTAAAGCGGGAAAAGGCGGACGATATGACGTGGGATACCTCTGCGGGGAGAGAGTGGCAGAGCGGCGAGGCGGGCGGATTGACGTCTTATGTCTGTAATTCCTGCGGCGGCGAAATTGTGTGCGATGAAAATACGGCGGCTTCTTCCTGCCCTTACTGCGGGAATCCCGTGGTGGTGGCAGGACAGCTTTCGGGGGATTTAAAGCCGGATTATGTTATTCCTTTTCAGTTGGATAAAAAGGCGGCGGTTGCGGCCTTAAAGGCCCATTGTCAGGGAAAACGCCTGCTTCCGAAGGTGTTTAAGGACGAAAATCACATCGAGGAAGTAAAGGGCGTGTATGTTCCCTTTTGGATATTTGACGCCGGGGCGGAGGCGGATATGCGCTACCGGGGGACCAAGGTGCGGACGTGGAGTGACAGCCGTTATTATTATACGGAGACCAGACATTTTTTGGTAAGCCGGGGTGGGAGCCTTGAATTTGAAAAAGTTCCTGTAGACGGTTCCTCGAAAATGCCGGACGACATGATGGAATCCATTGAGCCCTTTGATTTTTCAAAGGCGGTGGATTTTCAGACGGCGTATCTTGCAGGCTATGTAGCTGATAAATATGATGTGGACGCGCATCAGGGCGAGGAGCGTGCGAACGAGCGCATCCGCAAGAGCACGGAGGCTGTTTTCGACGCCACCGTAACGGGCTATGCCACGGTTGTCAGGGAAGCGGGCAGTATCAGGCTGCGCGACAGCAAAGTAAAGTATGCGCTATTGCCGGTTTGGCTTTTACATACAAAATGGAACGGGCAGGATTATCTTTTTGCAATGAACGGGCAGTCTGGGAAAATGGTGGGAGATTTGCCGGTTGACAAGGCTGCGTATAAAAAATGGCTCTTTGGCTTGACGGGCGCAGTAGGCGCGGTATTGTTTATTGCCTCCTATCTGTTTTGGATGTTATAGGAGGGCTCGCAATGAAGAAGATGAAAAAGAAATGGATTCCGGTAATTTTTGCGCTGTTTTTATCAGTTATGGCGGTTCTTCCCGTGTGGGCGGCGGGCGATTTGCCAAGGCTTTTGGACTATGCGGATATACTTTCGGACAGCGAGGAGGCGGAGCTTTTAGAAAAACTGGACGAAATCAGTATGCGGCAGCAGATGGATGTTGTGGCAGTTACGGTGGATTCGCTGGAGGGCAAGAACGCGGCGGATTACGCGGATGATTTTTATGATGAGAATGGATACGGCTTCGGGGAAGAAGGAGACGGTATCCTTTTCCTGCTCAGTATGCGGGAGCGGGAATGGTACATATCCACCAAGGGCTACGCTATAACCGTGTTTACGGACGCGGGACTGGATTATATGTCGGAGAAAATTGTCCTTAATTTAAAAGACGGGGCCTATGCGGAAGCATTTATGGAATTTGCGGATTACTGCGACGATTACATAACGCAGGCGGCGATGGGCGCGCCCTACGACGTTGATAATCTTCCCAGAGAGCCCTTCCCTTTTGTACTCTTTTTAGTGATTTGCTTTGCGATTGCATTTGTGATTGCGCTGATTGCAACAGGGATTATGAGAGCGCAGCTTAAATCGGTAGCCAGCCGGACTAGGGCGGACGATTATGTAAAGAGCGGCAGCTTGCAATTGACGAAAAAGAACGACTTATTTTTGTATCGGCACCTGGAGCGCAGGGAAAAGCCGAAGGAAAGCGGCAGCACGGGCGGAGCAAGAAGCTCCGGCGGTTCAACCACGCACAGGTCCTCGTCGGGGGCGACCCATGGCGGCAGGGGCGGGAAATTTTAAGAGAATGTTGCAAGGCTCGCGAAGCCTTTCGGTTCTATAATAAGATAAAAGGTTCATGAGAAGAAATTGGCGCTGCTAAGTCCCTACGCATTGCCTTGCAGACCTACATACAAACGCAGCAAATCGCCGTATACCAAACAGGGTGTGTGCCTCTGTTATATAACGGCAAATTAAGAAATGGAGAGAAATGATTGCAGTATTTTCGGGGATTCTGTGGCTTTTTCGATTTGCCATGGGAGCCTGTATTTTCAGCTTTTTCAATGTGGTGATTTACCGGCTTCCCGCCGGGGAGAGCGTGGTTCATGGACGGAGCCATTGCGCGGCCTGCGGAAAGACGCTGACGGCGAAAGAGCTGATTCCCTGCATCAGCTATCTGTTGCAGGGTGGAAAGTGCCGCGGCTGCGGCGAAAAAATTTCAGGGAGATATTTTTTTGTGGAGCTGGCAGGAGGCCTTTTGTTTACCTGTTGCGGAGCTTATTTCGGGTACGGACGGTGGGGGCTTTTGTCCCTGCGGGGGCTTATAGCCTTTGCCTACTTGGGGATTTTAACCATAGTGGCGTTTATTGATTGGGACACAAGAATTATTTATAATCGTTTTCATATAGGGATTGCGCTTCTTGGGCTTGCCGCGCTGCGGTTTTTTCCTGAGCACGGCCTTTGGGACCGCTTGATTGGGGCGGCGGTTGTGGCGGCGCCTATGCTGGCGTTGACGCTTATTGTGGAGGGAGCTTTCGGCGGCGGCGATATAAAATTGATGTCGGCCAGCGGCTTTTTGCTTGGGTGGCGCGCGGTTGTGGCGGCTACGTTTATAGGGCTTTTTGCAGGCGGGGCGTACTGCGTTTTTATGCTTGCAAAAAGGAAGCTTGGCCGCAAGGATTCCTTTGCCTTTGGGCCTTTTTTGGCTTTCGGGCTTGGAATTGCGCTTTTTTGGGGGGATAAACTGGCGGACCGGTGTCTGCCTTTTTTATGATAAAAGCGGACAGGTTTTTGATAACAGAGTATGGCAATTTAAAAGAAAGTCTGGTATAGTGTAGTCAATGTGGAAAGCTAAGCATGATGATTTATTATGATGTGGTATAATGCAGCGGAAATAAGAGGTAAGGCTATGGCTAGAACGGTCGGGATAGGGAATCAGGATTTTGAGACGATTCAAAAAGAAGGATATTTTTACATTGATAAGACGAAGTTTATTCAGGAGTGGTGGGAGAGCGGGGACAGCGTAACTCTCATTACAAGACCTCGACGTTTTGGAAAGACCTTGAATATGAGTATGCTTGAGAAATTCTTTTCCGTCGATTATAAAGACAGAGGAGATTTATTTGAGGGACTTTATATATGGAAAAATGAAAAGTACCGGGGGCTTCAAGGGGCCTATCCGGTTCTTTCTATAAGCTTTGCAGATATAAAAGAAATTTCTTTTTTGCAGGCACGAAAAAAAATCTGCCGGATTATTAGGGAGCTTTACAATCGGTATGATTTTCTATTAGATGGCGATTTGTTGAATGAAAGTGAAAAAAAGGATTTCCGACAGATATCCGTCAATATGGATGACAGTGAAGCGTCCTTTGCTTTAAAAGCGTTGTCCGGTTATTTGATGCGTTTTTATGGACGGAAAGTGCTGATTTTTTTGGATGAGTACGATACGCCTATGCAGGAAGCTTACGTAAATGGATATTGGAAGGAAATAACTGATTTTACCAGAGGGTTGTTTAATTCCGCGTTTAAGACAAATCCCTATCTGGAGCGGGCCGTTATGACGGGTATCACAAGAATAAGCAAGGAATCCATTTTTTCTGATTTAAATAATTTAGAAGTGGTGACGACGACTTCAAGGAAATATGCGGACTGCTTTGGTTTTACGGAGAAAGAGGTTTTTGACGCGCTAAAGGAGTTTGGCTTGACAGACCGGGAGCAGCAGGTAAAAAAATGGTACGACGGGTTTGCGTTTGGGGATAGAAAGGATATTTATAATCCGTGGTCGATTATTAATTTTCTTGATAAAAAAGTGGCGGGGGCTTATTGGGCGAATACAAGCTCCAATAATCTTGTGGGCAAGCTTATACGGGAGGGGAGTTCTAGCATTAAAGAGGTTTTTGAAGGCTTAATGCGGGGAGAGAGTATTTGGATGGAGATAGACGAGCAGATTGTTTATGAGCAATTATCCGTAAAAAAGAATTCTGTTTGGAGCCTTTTGCTTGCAGGCGGCTATTTGAAAGTAAAAAACTATGAGGCATATGCTACTGAATATGGGGACTGGAAGCAGGAATATGAGCTGGAAATAACCAATTTTGAAGTCCGGCACATGTTTCGCAATATGGTTCAAAGCTGGTTTGACGGCGCGTTATCAGAGTATAACGCTTTTCTCAAGGCGCTGCTGCTTGACGATGTAAAAGCAATGAATATTTTTATGAATAAAATAACATCTGAAATATTTAGTTGTTTTGATACGGGAAAGAAGCCCTCTAAAGAGGAGCCTGAGCGTTTTTATCATGGATTTGTGCTTGGTTTGATGGTGGAGCTGGCAGATAAATATGTGATTACGTCAAATCGGGAAAGCGGATTTGGAAGGTATGATATAATGATGGAACCCAGAACGCAGGAAAATAACGCAGTGATTTTGGAATTCAAGGTTCAGGATTCAGAAGAAGCGGAGCTTTCCGACACGGTGCACGCGGCATTAAAGCAGATAGAAGAGCGAAATTATCAGGCCAATCTTGTGGCGAAAGGAATCCCTGAAAGCCGCATAAGAAAGTATGGGTTTGCCTTTTGCGGGAAAAAGGTGCTGATAGGGAGCGCATCTGGGAAATAGTAATTCATATAAATAATTTTTTTCATTGCCCCCCGCCCCCTGATATGGTATGATTACACCGTATTGTATCTCAAACAGAGAATAATAACAGGAGGAAATGTACCATGAAAAATGAAAAGACTTATGAGCTTGTGCTCACGGCACTGTTTACCGCCATTATTATCATAATGGCATTCACACCGCTGGGATATATTCCGCTGGTCGTCATCAACGCCACGGTTATCCATATTCCGGTTATCCTAGGAGCGTTGTTTTTAGGGCCTAAGAAGGGGGCGTTTTTGGGATTTGTGTTTGGTTTGACGAGCTTTATTAACAACACGTTTAAGGCGGCCACTGCTTCGGCATTTGTGTTTTCACCTGTGCTGGCGGCAAATATGATAGGCGTTTCCGGTATTTTCAAGAGCCTGTACATCTGCTTTGTGCCAAGGATTCTGGTGGGGGTTGTCCCTTATTTTGTGTACGTCCTGATTCGCAAATTGTTAAAGAGTGAACAGAAAGTATGGCGTGTTGTGATTCACGCGGTAATATCCGCAATTTTCCTGTTTTCGGTAAAGGCGTTTGTCGATAATTTAGCGCAAGATACCGCAAGCCTTGGCATGATTTTGGGCGTTCTTTTTGGCGTCGGCTTGTTTGTGTTTTTGACGGTATTTTCAAAGAAAAAGACTTCCGCCAGCATTGCCCTTGCTTACGCGGGAGTGACGGGGGCTTTTACAAATACGCTGCTTGTTATGAGCGGTATCTTCATTTTGTATAAGGACGCTTACGCGGCGGCCTTGGGCATTGCGGGGGATACGGTGATTGACGTGATTATGGGAATCGTCAGTTTCAACGGTATTGTGGAAGCGACGGTTGCGGCAATTTTAATCGCGGGCGTCGGCCTTGCCTTGATGCAGGTAAAACCGGTGAAGGAGCCTAAGGTTTCTAAAGTTATTGCAGTACAGGAGAGAGCATAGCCAGTATATTTTAGGGAGTTTGTGTCTTATGGCGCAAACTCCCCAAATGTTTGCGCTTATGAACAAATGGCGCGGAAATGAGGAAAAAATGATTCTTGCACTAGATATTGGAAATACAAATATTGTAATTGGATGCATGGAGCAGGAAAAATGCTGCTTTGTGGAGCGGGTGTCTACCAACAGCTCTAAGACGGAGCTGGAATATGTTGTGGATTTTAAGACCCTTTTGGACTTATATAAAATCAAAATGGAGGATATTACGGGCTGCATCGTTGCTTCCGTGGTGCCGCCCTTGAATAATATTGTGACGGCGGCGTTAAAAAAGCTTCTGCATGTCACGCCGTTGTTGGTAGGACCGGGAGTTAAAACAGGATTAAATATTTTGATGGACAATCCGGGGCAGCTTGGCTCCGATTTGGTGGTGAACGCGGTTGCGGGCCTTAAATATTACGGCGCGCCCGTCATCATGATTGACATGGGAACGGCTACAACGATCAGCGTGGTAGATAAAAATAAAAATTATATTGGCGGAATGATTATGCCGGGAGTGCGGGTATCGTTGGATTCGCTGGTAAACCGCACCTCCCAATTGCCGAGAATCAGTTTAGAAGCTCCAAAGAAAATCATAGGAAAAAATACCATAGACTGTATGAAAAGCGGGATTATTATGGGGCAGGCGGCCTGCGTGGACGGCATGATTGAGCGCATTTGGGATGAGCTGGGTTATGAAGCGACCGTGGTGGCAACCGGCGGGCTGGCCGGCTGTATCGTGCCTTATTGCAGAAAAAAGGTCATTCACGACGATGAACTGACGCTGAAGGGCTTGGAGATTATTTACCGGAAGAATATGGAGTAGGTGGAAAGGAAAGACAATGCTGAAAGGAAAACACATCGTGCTGGGGGTCACAGGCAGTATTGCGGCCTATAAGATTGCCTCGCTTGCCAGCATGTTAAAAAAGCGGGAAGCGGACGTCACGGTAATTATGACGAGAAATGCCACAAATTTTATCAACCCTATCACCTTTGAGGAATTGACGGGGAATAAATGTCTGGTGGAGACCTTTGACAGAAATTTCCAGCACAGCGTGGAGCATGTTTCGCTGGCAAGGCAGACGGATGTGTTTCTGATTGCCCCGGCCTCCGCAAACGTGATTGCCAAAGTTGCTCACGGAATTGCGGACGATATGCTGACAACCACCTTTCTTGCATGTGAGTGCCCTAAAATAGTCGCGCCGGCCATGAATACAAGAATGTACAAAAATCCGATTACACAGGACAATATCAGGAAATTGCAGCATTATCATATGGAAGTGATTGCACCGGCAACAGGATATTTGGCTTGCGGCGATACCGGGGAGGGAAAAATGCCGGAGCCGGAGCTTTTGCTGGAATACATTATCAAGGCGTTGACGCCCAAGGATATGGCGGGGGTTAAGCTGCTGGCGACCGCCGGGCCTACCCGTGAAAAAATCGACCCGGTGCGCTATATCAGCAATCATTCCACCGGAAAAATGGGATATGCCATTGCAAGGGCGGCCATGCTGCGCGGGGCAGAAGTGACCTTGGTAACGGGTAAAACGGATTTGACGCCGCCTATGGGAGTGAATACCGTGGAGATTGTGTCGGCGGCGGATATGGCAGAGGCGGTTAAGGCGCGGGCCGGCGAGCAGGATATCATCATCAAGGCTGCGGCAGTTGCGGATTATCGTCCAAAATACACGGCGGACGAGAAAATAAAGAAAAAAGACGACGATATGGCGATAGAGCTGGAGCGCACGGAGGATATTCTTGGTTTTTTGGGGGCGCATAAGAGGAAAGACCAGTTTTTATGCGGGTTTTCCATGGAGACGGAGAACATGGAGGACAATTCCCGCGGGAAGCTTGAAAAAAAGAATCTGGATTTAATTGTTGCAAACAACTTAAAACAGGAGGGCGCCGGGTTCGGAACGGACACAAATATTGTGACGCTTCTGTCAAAAGAGGAGACGCTGCAGCTTCCTATTATGAGCAAGGAGGAGGTTGCGGATAAGCTGCTGGATTACATTATGGCCCATCGCAGATAAAAGCGAATTTGCAGTTTGCTCTGTGTATGATGCGATTCCCGCAGGCAATAAGCAGACAAGGGCAATGACTTGCCGTATATTTGCAGGCAATTACAAAGGATAGAATTGTAAATCCATACAGTTTATGATAAGATAAATAAGGTAAAAACGTCAAAAGAAAAGGCTTTGGATGTAGGAGCGGCAGATATGAGTGAGAAATCGGTACAAAAGAAAAAATTTATCATAGAAACCGCGCGAAGGGTATTTATGGAAAAAGGGTACAAGCTGGTTACCATGAAGGATATCGTGGAGGCCTGCGAAATCAGCCGCGGGGGCTTGTATTTATATTTTCAAAGCACAAAAGAGCTTTTTGAGGAAGTGCTGAAGCTTGAGCAGGAGGATGCGGACGATTTGTTTGCGGGAAGTATTCCGGAGGAAGCGTCGCCCTCCGATATTCTTGCGCTTTTCTTAAAGGAGCAGAAAAAAGAACTGCTCAGCCGAAAGGATTCCTTAAATAAAGCCGTCTATGAATACTTTTTTGAATGTCAGGAATTTTCCAAGGATAATTTGCTGAAAAAGCAGTTTGACGAGGCGGTACGCGTGATTGAAAAGCTGATTTGGGCGGGAGCGGAGAACGGGGAGTTTTACTGCGAGGACCCAAGGAGCGCCGCAAGACATATTATGTATGTGCTGGAAGGGCTTAAAATTGTAGCGCAGACTAGAGGAATTTCCGAGGCGGCAATCGACCGGGAAATTCTCTATGTCATGCAGGGATTGATTGTGGACGAATAAGGAGGATGATTCATTTCACCATGGGAAACGTAAAACGTGTCTATGTAGAAAAGAAGGCTCCCTTTGCGGTAAAGGCGGGGGAACTGGAAGAGGAAATTGGCAGTTATCTTGGAATTACCGGCGTGCGGGACGTTAGGGTGTTTATCCGCTATGATGTGGAAAATATTTCGGAGGAAACCTTTGAGCGCGCGCTGCAGGGAGTGTTTTCGGAGCCGCCGGTAGACATTCTTTACAGGGAAAAAATTGACATTCCGCAGGATGGACACGTGTTTTCGGTGGAGTATCTGCCGGGGCAGTTTGACCAGCGCGCGGATTCCGCCATGCAGTGTGTGAAGTTTTTAAAAGAGGACGAGGAGCCGGTGATAAGGACGGCGGTTGCCTATCTGATTATCGGCGATATTTCCGATGAGGAATTTGAAAAGATAAAGGCTTACTGTATCAATCCTGTAGATTCAAGGGAAACCGGTATGGAAAAGCCGGATACATTGATTACCAATTATGAGGAGCCTGCCGACGTGATTATTTTCGATGGGTTTAAGGACATGCCGCAGGAGGAGCTCCGAGGGCTTTATGAGAGCTTGGGGCTGGCAATGACCTTTAAGGACTTTCTTCATATACAAAACTATTTTAAAAACGAGGAGCGCAGGAATCCCACGATGACGGAAATTCGCGTGCTCGATACTTATTGGTCGGACCACTGCCGTCACACCACGTTTTCAACGGAGTTTAAAAACGTTGAGTTTGGGGAGGGGTATTACCGGACGCCCCTTGAGACCACGTGGCAAAGTTATCTGGATACCAGAAATGAGATTTTTGCGGGCAGAAGCGATAAATTTGTCTGCCTGATGGATTTGGCCCTGATGGCAATGCGGAAGCTGAAAAGAGACGGAAAGCTTCAGGATATGGAGGAATCCGATGAAATCAACGCCTGTTCCGTTGTGGTTCCGGTGGAGATGGATTACGGCGACGGGCCGGTAAGGGAGGAGTGGCTGGTATTTTTCAAAAATGAAACCCACAATCATCCCACGGAAATCGAGCCGTTCGGCGGGGCGGCCACCTGCCTTGGGGGCGCCATAAGAGATCCCCTTTCGGGGCGCGGCTACGTTTATCAGGCTATGCGCATCACCGGCGCGGCGGATCCAACGGTTCCTGTTTCGGAGACGCTTAAGGGGAAGCTTTCCCAGAAAAAGCTGGTGCGGGGGGCAGCCGGAGGCTATTCTTCCTATGGAAATCAGGTTGGACTTGCAACCGGCTATGTAAAAGAAATTTATCATCCCGATTATGTTGCAAAGAGGATGGAGATTGGCGCTGTTATGGGGGCGGCTCCCAGAAAAAATGTAATCAGGGAAAACTCGAAGCCTGACGACGTGATTATTTTGCTTGGCGGCAGGACGGGGCGCGACGGCTGCGGCGGCGCAACCGGCTCTTCCAAGGTACATACGGAAAGCTCCATCGAAACCTGCGGGGCCGAGGTGCAGAAAGGAAACGCACCCACGGAGCGCAAGATACAGAGGCTTTTCCGCCGGAGAGAAGTCTGCAGGCTGATTAAAAAATGCAATGACTTTGGAGCGGGCGGCGTGTCGGTGGCCATCGGCGAGCTGGCCGACGGCCTTACGGTGGATTTGGACAAGGTACCCAGAAAATACGCGGGGTTAGACGGCACGGAGCTGGCAATCTCCGAGTCTCAGGAGAGGATGGCTGTCGTAGTCGAGCCTAAAAATGTGGATATCTTTTTGAATTATGCGGCGGAGGAAAATCTTGAGGCGGTTCCCGTTGCGGTGGTGACGGAAAGCCCCCGTCTGGTGTTAAAGTGGAGAGGAAAGGAAATCGTAAATATTTCCCGGAAATTCTTGGATACCAACGGAGCTCATCAAGAAACCAATGTGCTGGTTGACATTCCCGATAAGGACGACAATTATCTGAAAAAGACCGCCGGCGCTTATGTGCAGGAGGCGTTGGAGGCGGGCGACGTTAAAGGGGCATGGCTGAGGAGCTTAAAGGATTTGAATGTGTGCTCCCAGAAAGGACTTGTGGAAATGTTTGATTCCACCATTGGGGCCGGAAGCGTGCTGATGCCTTACGGCGGAAAATACCAGCTTACGGAAGCTCAGACGATGGTGGCAAAGCTCCCCGCGCTGGAGGGAAAGACGGACACCGTTACCATGATGAGCTATGGATTCGACCCTTATCTTTCCTCGTGGAGCCCTTACCATGGAGCGGTTTACGCCGTGACGGAGTCCATGGCAAAAATTGTGGCCTGCGGCGGGGATTTTAGCAAAATCCGCTTTACCTTCCAAGAATATTTCAGGCGCATGACCTCCGAGCCGGAAAGATGGAGCCAGCCTTTTGCCGCGTTGCTGGGCGCGTATGATGCCCAAATAGGGTACGGACTGCCCTCTATCGGCGGCAAGGACAGCATGTCGGGCACCTTCAATGAGATTGACGTTCCGCCCACGCTGGTATCCTTTGCGGTAGACGTGGCGGAGCTAAAGGATATTATAACGCCGGAGCTGAAGGAAGCGGGGGATAAGCTGCTTCAATTTTGGTTTGACAGGGACGAATACGACATTCCAGTTTACGACCATGTGATGAGCACCTATCGGTTTATCACAAAGCTCATGCGGACGGGACGGGTAAAGGCTGCTTATGCTTTAGACAGTGCGGGCCTTGTGGCGGGCGTTTCTAAGATGGCCTTTGGAAATCAATTAGGAGTTGCCTTTGCGGACGAGCTGCGCCCTGCGGAGCTGTTTGAAAACTGCTTGGGCGATATTGTGCTGGAAATGAGCGGCGGCGATGCAAAGCTGCTTTTGGAAAAGGAATATAACGAGACGGAAGATTTAAATTTCCGGGTAATCGGACAGGTGACGGAGGAAAAAGCTTTTACCTATCAGGAGGTGAGGCTTACTATGGAGGAGGCTCTTGAGGCGTGGAAAGCTCCTTTGGAAAAGGTATTCCCCACAAAGGCGTACAAAGGGGCCGAGCCGGTGAAGTCCGAAGTTTATAGGGCCGAAAAAATTTATGTCTGCAAGAACAAGGCAGCAAAGCCCACGGTTTTCATACCGGTATTTCCGGGGACAAACTGCGAGTATGACAGTGCGCAGGCATTTAAGAGGGCCGGAGCGGATACAATAACACGTGTATTTAAAAATCAATCCGCGGAGGATATCCGGGATTCCGTGGAAGTGTTTAAGAAGGAAATCGATAAGGCGCAGATTATCATGTTTCCCGGAGGCTTTTCGGCAGGCGACGAGCCCGACGGCAGCGCAAAGTTTTTTGCCGCGGCTTTCCAGAACGAGAGCATCAGGGAAGCGGTTATGGGGCTTCTTGAAAAGAGGGACGGACTTGCTTTGGGAATCTGCAATGGTTTTCAGGCCTTGATTAAGCTGGGGCTTTTGCCTTGTGGCGATATTGTAGGGCAAAAGGAAGATTCCCCGACGCTGACCTTCAACACTATCAACCGCCATATTTCAAGAATGGTTTATACAAAGGTTGTCTCTAACAAATCCCCTTGGCTTCAAGGCGCGGAGCTGGGAAAAACCTATACAACCCCTGTCTCCCACGGCGAAGGGAGGTTTGTGGCTCCCGATAAGTGGCTTGACAAGCTCTTTGCAAACGGGCAGGTTGCCACGCAGTACGCCGATATGGACGGGAATATTTCCATGGACGAGGAGTGGAATGTAAACGGTTCCTATGCGGCTATTGAGGGAATCACGTCTCCTGACGGAAGGGTGTTCGGCAAGATGGCACATGCGGAACGCCGCGGGAAAGGCGTGGCGGTCAATGTTTACGGGGAACAAGATTTGAGGATATTCGAGTCGGGGGTGGAGTACTTTCATTAAAAGTTGAGTTTGGAGACAGCTGCTAAGCAGGAGAAAAAAGAAAAGAGATTGCAGGATGGCGAAAAGACGGATTTTAAGACCGGATACAGTGCTAAAGAATTATTGGAGTAATAATGAGCAGTTTGCAGATATCTTCAATGCGGTACTGTTTGAAGGGAAGCAGATTATCAGGCCGGAGGAGTTAGAAAATGCCGATACGGAAGAGGTTTCCATATTAAAGCATAGGGATTATGTAGAAAGTATTAAAGCAGCTAGAGATAATATAAAAGTGTGCAGAAAATCAACGGTATACGGCGTGGAGTTTGTAATGCTTGGTTTGGAATCACAGGAGCATATCCATTATGCAATGCCCTTGCGGGTTATGGGTTATGATTATGGCATGTATAAAAAGCAGTATGATTGTAATGCGGTGCAATACAAAAAATCTGACGGGTTGGATGCGGATGAATATTTGTCAAGAATGAAAAGAACGGATAGGTTTACTCCGGTTATCACGATTGTTGTCTATTATGGTGAAAAGCCGTGGGACGGGGCAGTGTCCCTCCATGAGATGTTGGATATTCCAGAAATTATGAAAGCTTTTGTCAATGACTATAAGGTAATATTGGTGGAGGCAAGGCAGAGCAATTTGATATTTCAGAACACAAACAACGCAGATTTCTTTAACCTGTTGGAGATTTTATTGGATAAAAGCAGTCCATTGAATGAAACCAGAAATAAAGCTATAGAATATGCAAGAGAACATAACGTAAATAAGGATGTGGTTTTGACGGTGGCAGGGGCGACAAACTGCAAAATTGATTATGATTCATTAAGCATGAAGGGAGAGGCTGACATGTGTACTGTGTTTGAAGAAACCAGAATAGAAGGTGAAGCAAAGGGCATTATAGAAACAGGATTTGATTTTGGACTTTCTGAAAATGATATTTTAGAAAGGCTGCAGAAAAAGTTAAATGTGCCTTTTCAAATAGCGCAGGGCTATCTTGAGAGATTTGGAAAGCAGACAGTGTGATGAAACCGGATTATAAAAAATGAATCCTCCGAAAACGGGGGATTTTTTAGTACTGCGGCAGCGACACGCTGAACGTCGTCCTTTCATCCTCGCTTGAGGCGCTGATAGAGCCTCCGTGGAGCGTGACAATCTCTTTGGCGATGGCAAGCCCCAGCCCGGCGCCGCCGGTATTGGTGCTTCTGGCTTCGTCCAGCCGGAAAAATTTTTCAAAGATAGAATTCAGCTTTTCGGCGGGAATGGTTTTTCCCTGATTGATAAAACAGATAAAAATATCCTTCTCCCGCTTGCCCGCGTAAACCTTGATAGGCGTATTTGGATAGCTGTAGGAGATGGCATTTTTCAAAATATTGTTGAAAACCCGCGCCAGCTTCATGGAATCGCCGTAAACGGTTAAGTCCTCCTCAGCCTGGAGCTCCACCGTGTTGCCGTGGTTGGATAAGAGAGGATAAAATTCGTCGGTTAGCTGCATCAGCAGGAAGGAAAGGTCGATGGTTTCTTTTTCAAGGGCAATCTGCTGCAGATTGTAGCGGGTAATTTCAAAAAATTCATTAATCAGCTTTTCCAGACGCAAAGCTTTTTCAAGGGTGATGTGGATATATTTTGTGCGCAGCTCCTTGGGCATATCGGCGGCTTCTTCCAACAGGTCAAGATAGCCAATCACCGAGGTAAGGGGAGTTTTCAAGTCGTGGGCAAGGTAAGTGATTAAATCATTTTTGCGGTCAACCTCATCTTTTGTCGCCTGCTCATGACGCTGTATGGAGGCTTTGATTTGCACAATCTGGGTTGCAACCTCCGCATAGGCAGGCGGAAATACGTCGGTGGAATCAAGGTCGTGATGCATGTATGTGTGTAGCATACGCGCCGTCGCCGATATAGATTTTTTGACCCGCCGCCGGGCATAAAAATGGGCCGTCGGAAAAATAATAAGGATAAGGGCAATCAGCAGAACAAGTAAAATTATGATTAAAGATTCAACCTTCAATTTTGTAGCCGCACCCCCAAACTGTTTTGATATATTTTGGATCCTCAAAGGAATCGTTCATTTTTTCGCGCAGATGGCGGATATGGACGGTGATAGTGTTATTGCTCTTGCTGAAATATTCTTCGCCCCACACGGCGTGAAACAGCTCCTCGGCGCTGATAACCTTTCCTTTTTTCTGGCATAGTACATAGAGAATTGTAAATTCTGTAGGCGTTAGGGAGAGGGGCCTTTCGTCCAAGGTACATTCGTGAGTTAAGCTGTTGAGAATCAGCCCGCCGTGGGTGATAATTTGGGAATCTTCAGAGGGGGCCGTTTGATTGTATTTTTTGTATCGGCGGAGCTGCGCTTTTACCCTTGCAATCAGCTCCAAAGGGCGGAACGGTTTTGTGATATAATCGTCGGCGCCCAAGGTGAGGCCTGTAATTTTGTCCACCTCGGCTTCCCGTGCAGTCAGCATAATAATAGGATAATTGTGGCGTTCGCGGATTTTTTGGCAGAGGGCAAAGCCGTCCAATTTTGGCATCATCACGTCCAGAATCGCCAAGTCAAGCTCCTCGCTTTCCGCTTTTTCCCAAGCTTTTTCGGAATCATAAAAGGGATAGACCGTATAATTTTCGTTTTGCAGATAAAGGGTGATTAAATCGGTAATTTCTTTTTCGTCATCAACAACCAGTATCTTCTCACTCATAAGAAATTTCCTCCTTGAGTATTTCTTCCAATTTTATTATATCTTGTCCGCAGTGTACGCTCGAAAAACCTGCGGTTTTTCAAGCTCGCGGGCTTCGTCCTATCATCCGTCAATCTGACAAAACCGCTTGCAAGCAGTCGTTTTGTTATCTTAACGTCTGGCACTGCTCACTGCCTACGCGGACATTATATCATATGTCGCAAGAAGGGGCCCATCGCAGATGGGAGGATTCCTTACGACCTGCTTGCGCGTCAGCGCAATTCATTATACCAGAAAAAGGAGGAGTTTGTCTAAAAAAAGATATTTATTTATAATATATACAGAAAGCAACTAAATATAGTTGCATATTTTAAATAAAATGATATACTATATAGGAAGCAATGAGGTGATAAATTTTCACAAGCCGCACCCAAGCGGGATACTAAAGAGATATGTGATAGAGCAGGTAATAGAAAAATTGAGAAGGGATGGCTTGTTATGAGCAATTTATTATCATATAGGAATTACAACGGAACAGTGGAATATTCTAAGGAGGACGGTTGCCTTTTTGGAAAAGTTGTCGGAATAAAATCATTGTTATCTTATGAGGGCGATTCGGTGAGGGAATTGGAGGAAAACTTTCAAAATGCTATTGACGAGTATCTGGAAGATTGCAAGGAGCGGAATATAATGCCTGAACAGCCTTATAAGGGGACGTTCAACGTCAGAATCAGCCCGGAACTTCATAGAAATATTGCGGTATATGCTATGGAACATGGAAAAAGTTTAAATGCCGCTGTTGAGGAAGCTATTGGAAATATGGTTGGATAGGAAACGAGGAAAACATGGAAGAAAAAATCATCACGAACATCATAACCGAGCTTTGTACGCGCGCAGGAGAAAACGAAGCCTTTGCGGAGGCTTTTCAGGAGAAGCTGAAAAAGAACAAAGAAATTTATGAAGAATTTGTATATTACGTTACCCATGGGAATTTTGCCTGCAAGGCGAAAGTGGAGGGCTACACTGTGGTAGACGTTATGGTGTGGCAGATGGACCATTTCAAGGCGAGACTGGACAGGGATAACAGCGGCACCAGACAAAACGGAGACAGAATGGTGCTTTTAGCTTTCGACACCCTATTAAATATGAAGGAAAACCCTCAAAAATATATTTATAAAATGCAAAGTGAAACTGGAACGGATTACCCCGACAAATTTTGACTTGTCAAGCGTTGCCGCAATTGGGAAATGGAATCTTTTGCAGCTTAACAATTTGCGCAGAAATATTTTTTTAAAAATGAAGTCTCCTACGCACGGCGTCGCGAAGCCTTCTTCTGGAAAGCATGGTAAGCAGCATTACCACAATGACGCAGCACACGGTGAGAACCACGGCGGACCAAACCAGCTTTAGGGGAGCGTTTGTATAATGCCGTATCAGCAGCTCAACGCCCACGCAAAGGAAAGCAATTTCGGAGAAAAGATAAAGGGCCGTTGTGAGAGCGGAAACAGGGAAGGAACGCAGAAGCAGGGTGAAAATTTCCACTAGTATGGTAACGAGGGCCACAATAGGGAGGGCGAGCCTGAAAAACCATTCGTTCTCCGCTGTATTGAAAGTAATCATATACAGATAAAAACCTACGGCAATCCCGTCAAATAAAAGGGAAATGTAAATAGGCAGTCTGGTATAAATGATGACCGGGATTGCAAAGACAAAGATAATCAAGCACGCGCCGATGATAAACAGCGACCACATGCTTTGGGAAAAGACAAAAAAATTTAAGGCAAGGCAGCTTAAGGAAGTGGCAATCAAAATAATGCATAGCAGGATAGTTAAATCCGTCTTTTTTACCACATCCACCTGCCCCTTTTTTTGCGGATAAGGGGAGGTATGCTTTAAATTGTAGAGTTCCTTTGGATTAATAACAGGTGTATTGCAAAGAGGGCACTCCGTGAGGGAAGGTTCTAATTCTACACCGCAGTTTACACAATATGACATAACAATTCCTTTCTGTTCCTTATTTTTGCAGGCAACAAACAAGGCGGCTGCCTGCGAATATTTGACTGCCGAGAGACCTGTCAATTTTTATAAGCGGGACGGCGGCCTGTCAATAGATTTATACTTTAATGAGCTATCCGTTTGTACCTCACTACCCCTTGCAAGCTGCCGCGCATAAATTTGCGCTTCACCGGCTACTGCCGGGCGTTGGCAACCGCGGCCGCCTCTTGTTGCAGCGTTTCCCGGTTGCTCTCAATAGTTACATGGATACCGTCCTTCACAAGCTTTCTAAAAAAGTACCGTTCCACGTCGGTTTCCATGATACCGCTGGCAAAATTGATGGTGAGCGTGTCCTCAAAGCTGATGATGGCGCAGTTGGTACGGGAGGAAAAAGGCTGTCCCATGTAGATGTCGAATCGGTCGATATAGGGCTTCATATCGTCGGGCACCTTGGCGGCCCCCATATTTGTCAGCCCAGCGGAGGAATTTTTGTCCTGAACGCGGGTATAAAACTGCCGCACCACAAAGTCCTTGATGAAAAGCGGAACGATACGGATAAAGGGATTGCGCTGGGTGTTTGCGTTGGTGGTGATATCGCCCCGCAAAAATTTTTCATTAATATAATAACGCATGTAATTATGCACTTGAATTACGATTTCCTCAAAGGTGTAATCTCCCAGTCGGGGGTCGATGGCGGGGAAAACCATGGTGATAAAATTGCGTAGCGTCTCGGAAGGGAAAAAACGCCGGAGATTGACGGGCATAGCAATCTTTACGGGGCGAATTTTCCAATGCCATTCTGACGCCTGCTTTTGCAGAAGGGCATAAAGCAGTACCGCGTTGAGGTATTCCGTGATGGTTGCATTGTATTTTTTGGCGACTGCCGTCACTTCCTTTGCGGACAAAACGCCGTCGATAACGTTAAAAGTGTAAAAGGGCTCTTTGGTGCCTCTGACCCTGTAGGTTTTCTCGCCGGGGCGGGCCGGGCAAACTCTGGCGTTGGCATAGCGCATGTAAGCGTCCTCCAGCTCTTCGGGGTGGGGAGCCTCGTTGATATCTTTGACAAAAAAGCCGTTGGAAATAGAATGTCCCAAGAGCCGCAGATAAACGGCGGTGATGGTTTGAAGCACGTGCATACCGCCGGTGCCGTCCCCAAGACAGTGGTGGGCTTCTAAAGAGATTCTGCAGTCGTGATAGTAGACGCGGAGCAGATAACGGTTGTTGGCTTTAAAGGGCATGGGCATACAGAAATTGCGGATATCCTTTTCCACAAAAGGGCCGGGATTGTCGTTGGGCGTTAAGTACCGCCAAAATAGTCCCTTGTGAATCGCCGTCTTATAAGTGGGAAAGCGCACAAGAGCAGTATCCACGGCCTGCTGAAGAATATCCGGCTGTATAGGTTCCTTCAAAACTACGGAAAGCCGATAGACGGAGGAAAAATCTTTGCGCTGCAAGGTAGGGTATACAATGGCAGATAAATCAAGCTTGTACCAATCCTTCTGCCCTTGCTTTTGGTTGTTAAATTGTGATTTAATATTACCATTCTCTTTTTTCAATAAATACTCTGCTCTCAATAAATATTCTTTTTTAATAAATAGTTTGTTTTTGATAAATATTTTGTATCAATTCCAGCAAGTTTAAAGATACTTAGTAGTTTATTATACCACAAAGACAGGTAAATGTGTTAAAATAAATGTAAATGCTGGAAACAAAACGTAAATATAAAAGCATGGAGATGGAACGAAATGAATGTCATAAAAGGAATCAACAAAAAGCCCTCGCCGGAGGAAATCAACCAGAATATGATGGGATTAATCAGGAAGGTTCACGGCATGATAGATAAGCCGGATATTGAAAAGCACCGCCAGTCTCAGGACCATGTGGGGGCGCTTTTGGGGAATGTGAAGGATATTCTGATTAAAAACGTAGAGATAGAGGATATGACGGGGGAGTGGGTCACGGTGGACCGCGCCCATATGAAAAAGTATGTGATTCTTTACTGCCACGGAGGCGGCTATTCCACGGGGAGCAGGATTTACGCGAGAACGCTGACGACCAAGCTTGCGGTGAGTACTTCCATGGACGTGCTTTGCTTCGATTACCGCCTTGCGCCGGAGCATCCTTATCCTGCGGCGGTGGAGGACGCCATGAAAGCGTGGAATTATTTGATGCTTTTGGGATATGGGGCGAGGGACGTGGTGGTGGCCGGCGATTCCGCAGGCGGGAACATGGCCTTGTCTCTTGTGCTGCGGCTCAAGGCTCAGGAGCGGCTTTTACCCAGAGGAATCGTGCTGATGTCTCCGTGGACGGATTTAACCTCGTCAGGGAAAACCCACAGGCTGAAAGCGGAGGTTGACCCGGTTTTAGACGCTGTTTATCTTGAAGAAATGATTGGGAATTATGTGGAGGGACGGGATTTGAAAAATCCGCTGGTTTCTCCGATTTTCGGTGATTTTGCAGGATTTCCGCCAACTTATATTCAAGCGGGGGAAAATGAAATTCTGCTTTCGGATTCTGTCATGCTCCACAAAAAAATGATAAAGGAAAATGTGTCGGTGAAGCTGGATATCTTTAAGGGAATGTGGCACGTATTTCAAATGTCCCCGCTAAAAACGGCTCATGACGCTATGGAAAAGAACGCGGAATTTATTTACGAGATATGCCGGTAAGAAACAAAAGCCAAGAGGCAGAGCGTGCGAAAACTCGGAAAAAGATGAAAAAAATAAAAGGATTTTTGCCATTTATGCAGAATAAATATAAATATAGGAGCCATAAATGAACATACGAGAAAATCTGGAACAGTATGAGCTGGAATATTTCAGTCCCTATGCATCTTATAGCAGAAATTCGCGGGGGAGGCTGCGGAAGGAGGAGCAATGCGATATCCGTCCGGTTTATCAGCGGGACAGAGATAGGATTCTGCACTCCAAGTCTTTCAGGCGTTTGAAGGATAAGACGCAGGTGTTCTTATCGCCGGAGGGGGACCATTATAGGACAAGGCTCACTCACACCCTTGAGGTTTCCCAAAATGCAAGAACCATTGCCAAAGCTCTTAGAATGAACGAGGATTTGGTGGAGGCCATTGCTTTGGGTCACGACTTGGGCCATACACCTTTTGGGCACGCGGGAGAGAGGGCCTTAGACGAGGTGTGCCCCGGCGGCTTCTGCCACAGCGAGCAGAGCGTGAGGACTGTGGATTTGCTGGAAAAAAAGGGCGCGGGCTTGAACCTCACTTATGAGGTGCGGGACGGCATACGCAACCACCAGACGGCGGGAAAGCCCTGCACGCTGGAGGGAAAGATTGTCCGTTTTTCAGATAAAATTGCCTACATACACCATGATATGGACGACGCTATCAGAGCGGGGATTTTGACGGAAGCCGACGTGCCGAGGGAAATTGGGGATGTGATTGGATACACTACCGGGGAGCGGCTGGACCATTTTATCCATGATTTGATTACAAACAGCTATGAGAAGGACGATATTCAAATGTCAAAGCCGGTGGCCGAGGCTATGGTAAGCCTTAGGAGCTTCATGTTTGAGCGGGTTTATGACAACCGTGAGGCGAAGAGCGAGGAGAAAAAGGCGGGGGCGCTGGTGCAGACCCTGTATGAATATTATTTGAAGCACTTGGAGCTTCTGCCGGAGGATTTTATGGGGTTGATTCATCAGGGAGAAGTAAAAGAAAGAGTTGTGTGCGATTACATAGGAGCCATGACGGACCGGTTTGCCATTGCCAGATATGAGGAAATTTATATTCCCAAATACTGGTGTGGAAAGGAATAAATAACATGTATTATCCTGAGGAACTTGTGGAAGAAGTAAGGACAAAAAATGATATTGTGGACGTCATTTCAGGATATGTAAAAATGCAAAGGCGGGGAAGCAGCTATTTGGGGCTGTGTCCTTTTCATAATGAAAAGACGCCGTCCTTTTCCGTTTCTCAAAGCAAGCAGATTTTTCATTGTTTTGGATGCGGGGCCGGGGGGAATGTCTTTACTTTTGTGATGGAATATGAAAATTATTCTTTCGCCGAGGCCATGAAATATCTCGCGGAGCGGGCGGGGGTAAAGCTGCCGGAGGCCGAGTATGACGAGGAGGCGCGCAGGCGGGATAGTAAGCGTTCGCAGCTTCTTGCCGTCAACAAGGAGGCGGCGAAATATTTTTATTACCAGCTTCGGAGCAAGGGAGGTCAGGCGGGATATAGCTATTTGAAGGGCAGGGAGCTGACCGACGAGACGATACATAGATTTGGTTTGGGCTTTGCCAACGTAACCAGCGACGACTTGACAAAATATTTAAAGAGCAAGGGATATTCGGACAAGCTGATTTGCGAGGCCGGGCTTGCGGGCTTTGACGAGAAGCACGGAACTTACGATAAATTTTGGAATCGGGTGATGTTTCCCATTCAGGACGGCAACCATCGGGTGATTGGTTTCGGGGGCCGGGTTATGGGGGACGGCAAGCCTAAATATTTGAACTCTCAGGAGACGATGATTTTCGATAAGAGCCGAAATTTATACGGTTTGAATTTTGCCAAAAGCGCAAGAACGGGATATTTGATTCTGTGCGAGGGCTACATGGACGTGATTGCCATGCATCAGGCGGGCTTTACGCAGGCGGTGGCCTCCCTTGGGACTTCCTTTACCGCGGGGCAGGCCAATCTCCTTAGGCGGTACGCGGACAGCGTGATTCTTGCCTATGACAGCGACGAGGCGGGGACGAAGGCGGCTCTTCGGGCCATTGGAATTTTAAAGGAAGTCGGTCTTACGGGAAAGGTGCTCAGCCTTGCTCCATGGAAGGATCCAGACGAATTTATCAAAAATTTAGGGCGGGAGGCTTTTGAGGAGCGCATCCGGCAGGCGGAAAACAGCTTTTTCTTTGAGCTTAGAATCCTGCAAAGGGACTATGATTTAAACGACCCGGAATCCAAGACGAGATTCCACCGGGAGATAGCTAGAAAGCTTTGCGGCTTTTCCGAGGAGGTGGAACGGGAAAATTATATAGAAGCGGTGGCGGAGAAATATCACATAGGTTTTGAAAATCTGCGCAGGCTGGTTTTAAGCAGCGCCGCCCAGACGGGGCTTGTCGCTCCTGCCGTTCGGCCCAAGTCGGGGATTCAAAAGAAAAACGACCCCGACGAGAATAAAAAGAAACCCCAGCGGCTTCTTCTTACGTGGCTGGTGGAGGAGCCAAAAGTTTATTCTAAAATTAAGAAATATATTTCCCCTGAGGATTTTACCGGGGATTTATATCGAAAGATAGCGGAAGAGCTTTTTCAAAATCTGGAGGCGGGGCGCGTGGACGCCGCGGCTCTTGTAGGGCTTTTTGAGGAGGAAGAGCAGCAGAGAGAGGCGGCGGCGGTGTTTAACACGAAGCTGGAGGAGCTTTCGGACCGGGCGCAGCAGGAAAAAGCCTTTCACGATATTGTGATAGCGGTAAAGCGCAACAGCCTTGAGTACTTCAGTGCGTTAGCGGGAACGGATATGTCCGCGCTAAAGCGGGTAATCGAGGGCAAAAAAACGCTGGAAGAACTTAGCAAAACGCATATTTCATTGGATTAAGGCTAATAATGGTATTGTTTATAAAGTTAGGAAGGACGGAAAACCGGAATGGATGAAAACACACAGGCAAAGTTTGACGAGAAGCTGGCGGGGCTTCTGGCCGTTGCCAGAAAGAAAAAAAATGTTTTGGAATATCAGGAAATCGTAGACTATTTTTCTGACATTACATTAGGCGAAGAACAGTTTGATAAAATTTTGGAGGTGTTGGAGCAAAACAGCGTGGACGTTCTGCGCATAACGGAGGAAGAGGAGGTAGACGACGAGGAAATTATTTTGACGGAAGAGGACGAGGTGGACGTTGAAAAAATCGACCTTTCCATTCCAGACGGCGTCAGCATCGAGGATCCCGTCAGAATGTATTTAAAAGAAATTGGAAAAGTCCCCCTTCTAACCGCCGAGGAGGAGATTGAGCTTGCCCAAAAGATGGAAGCGGGCATGGTGGCAAAAGAGAAAATCGCCCTTTTGGAAAAGAAAATTGTGGAGGCGGGAGAAGCTGATGGGGAGGAGCTGCGGCAGGAGGTTAAGGGCCTGCAGATGGAGCTGGACGCCGGGGACGAAGCCAAAAAGCGGCTGGCGGAGGCAAACCTGCGTCTGGTAGTCAGCATTGCAAAGAGATATGTAGGCCGGGGTATGCTTTTTCTTGACTTGATTCAGGAGGGAAATCTGGGTCTTATTAAAGCGGTGGAAAAGTTTGACTACCGCAAGGGATATAAATTTTCAACCTATGCGACCTGGTGGATTCGTCAGGCCATCACCAGAGCCATTGCGGATCAGGCGAGGACTATTCGGATTCCCGTGCATATGGTGGAAACCATCAACAAGCTGATCCGCGTGAGCAGACAGCTTTTGCAGGAGCTGGGAAGGGAGCCGCTGCCTGAGGAGATTGCCGAGGAGATGAATCTTCCGGTGGAGCGCGTCCGGGAAATTTTAAAGATATCTCAGGAGCCGGTGTCGCTGGAAACGCCTATCGGCGAGGAGGAGGATTCCCATTTAGGGGACTTTATTCAGGACGACAACGTACCTGTTCCCGCCGACGCGGCGGCCTTTACTCTGTTAAAAGAGCAGCTTGTGGAGGTATTGGGAACGCTCACGGAAAGGGAGCAGAAAGTGCTGCGCCTGCGCTTTGGGCTGGACGACGGAAGGGCCAGAACCTTGGAGGAGGTAGGAAAAGAGTTTAACGTCACAAGGGAGCGCATCCGACAGATTGAGGCCAAGGCCCTTAGAAAGCTGCGCCACCCCAGCAGAAGCAGAAAGCTGAAAGATTATCTTGACTGATGGCGGGAAAAATTGTTTTGTCTGCAAGAATGAAAGCCCTTGCAGATATGGTGACGATTGGCGGCAGGGTCTGTGATTTGGGATGCGACCACGGGTATTTGTCTATTTATCTGATTCAACATAAAATTTCGCCTCACGTGCTTGCCATGGACGTCAGGAAAGGGCCTCTTGGGAAGGCCGAGGAGCATATCCGCAGGGCCGGGCTTGAGGAGTACATAACGCTGCGTCTCTCCGACGGGCTTAGCGGCTACAGCATAGGGGAAGCTGAAACGCTGGTCTGCGCGGGGATGGGCGGGCCCTTGATGAGGGAGATACTTGCCAGAGAGCCTTTAAAGACGGAGGATTTTAAGGAATTGATTTTGCAGCCTCAGTCGGAGATTGCGTCTTTCCGAAAAGGCTTGCGGGCTCTGGGACTAGAGATTGTGCGCGAGGATATGGTGCTTGAGGACGGGAAGTTTTATCCTATGATGAAAGCGGTGCCGGCGGAAAAGGATTTTGACGGGCTGAGCGCAGAGGGAAGCCTGTGTTGGGAAACAGAAAGCGGAAAGCGGGAAGAAAAAGCGGAAGGCCTGCGCCAAGAGTTGGAGGACCGATTTGGGCCGGAGCTTTTGCGGGCGCGCCACCCTGTGCTTTGGGAGTTTTTAAAAAGGGAATGGCAAAAGAGCCGGGAGCTTTTGAGCGTCCTTGAAAAAGCGGCGGGCAGCCGGAGGGCGGGACAAAGAAGGGAAGAAATTGCAAGAGAAATGGAGTATTTAAAGGAGGCGGCAAAATTATATGGTAACGATTACGATTGACGGTGTTCCCAAACAATATCCAAAAGGGATTACTTTCGAGGAGATAGCAAAGGAATATCAGCCTCAGTTTGAAGATATGATTGCGCTGGTGGTGGAAAACGGAAAAATCAGGGAGCTGATTAAGAAGGCGGAGAAGGACAGCGAGCTTTCTTTTCTGACGATACGGGACAATACCGGCCACAAAACTTATGTGAGAACCGCGGAAATGACGATGGTAAAAGCGGTTTACGACGTGCTGGGCCATGAGAAGGTCAGGAAGGTAAAGATTGAGTTTACCATCGGTCAGGGATATTACTGCAAGGTGGACATGGAAGAAAAGCTTACTTTAAACCATGTAAAGCAAATTGGAGAGAGGATGCGCGAGCTGATAGAGGCGGACCTTCCTATTACAAAGAAGTCTTATCCTATGGACGATGCCATGGAAATTTTCAAGGCTCACAAGATGGAAGATAAAGTCAAGCTGTTCCGTTACAGGAGAAGCTCTTTTGTAAATATTTACTGTCTGGACGGCTATTACGATTATTATTACGGGTATATGCTTCCCAGCACGGGATATTTGAAATACTACGATTTGACGCTCTATGAGGGCGGGATTTTATTATTGCTGCCGGGCAGCGAAAACCCTACGAAGCTGGAATATTTTGAGCCCAGAGAAAAATTCTTCAACACCTTGATGGATTCCTCCGCGTGGGGGGAAATGGTGGGAATTGATTCGGTTGGAGATTTGAACGACTCCATTTGCAACGGAGATTTAAACGACATGATTCTGGTGCAGGAGGCCATTCAGGAGCGGCGAATCGGCGAGATTGCAAAGAAAATCGTTGACAAGGGCAATGTAAAGTTTGTGCTCATTGCGGGGCCTTCCTCTTCGGGCAAAACTACCTTTTCCCACAGGCTTTCCATTCAACTGCGCAGCTATGGATTGATTCCGCACCCTATTGGAATCGACGATTATTTTGTCGATAGGGAAAAAACCCCCAGAGACGAAAACGGCGATTATAACTTTGAATGTCTTGAGGCCATTGACATCAAGCTTTTTAACGAGGACATGAACAGGCTTCTCGCGGGGGAAAGAGTGGAGCTTCCCAAATTTAACTTTAAGCTGGGAAAAAGGGAATACCACGGCAATTACAAGAAGCTGGGGCCTGAGGACGTGCTTGTAATCGAGGGGATTCATGGGCTGAACCCGGCCACCACACAGTTTATGCCCGATGAAAATAAATTTAAAATTTATATCAGCGCGCTTACAAGCTTAAATATCGACGAGCACAACCGGATTCCCACAACCGACGGGAGGCTTTTGCGCAGGATTGCAAGGGACGCCCGGACAAGGGGAACCAGCGCCAAAAGGTCCATCGCCATGTGGCCTTCGGTGAGAAGAGGGGAGGAGAATTATATTTTCCCCTATCAGGAAAGCGCGGACGAGATGTTTAATTCCGCCCTCATTTATGAGCTGGCGGTCCTAAAGCAGTACGTGGAGCCGCTTCTTTTTGGAATCCGCAAGGGAGAGCCTGAATATTACGAGGCAAAAAGGCTTTTAAAGTTCCTCGAATATTTTCAAGGGATTGACAGCCAAAATGTTCCCGCCAATTCCATCTGCCGGGAATTTATTGGGGGGAGCTGCTTTCACGCGTAAGAGGCTTTGACGGCTCGTTGTTTGCGGGAATAAAGCTATAATATCAAGTAGGACAAATAATCGCGGCCGCTTTAGGCGGCTGAGGAAAGTCCGGGCTTCACAGGGCAGGATGCCGGATAACGTCCGGTGGAGGC
>JAMPGS010000079.1 GCA_023663815.1 Clostridium sp. | reverse complement strand
GGCGCGCTGCTGGTGGGAGTGAATTTCGCCAAATCCGCCGCCTATGCGCTGAACAAACCGCTGATTCCGGTACATCATCTGCGGGGACATATTGCGGCAAATTACATCGCGTTTCCGGAACTGGAACCTGCTTCTTTCCGCTTAAATACTGCCCCGTAATGGAATTTTCCACCTCCATAATTTCCTGCGCGGTACCTTGAGCCACCACCTCGCCGCCGTGGGAACCGGCCCCCGGCCCGATATCCACAACAAAATCGGCTTCCAGCATGGTATCCTCGTCGTGCTCCACCACAATCAGGGTATTGCCCAAATCCCGAAGATTTTTCAGCGTGTTTAACAACTTGTCATTGTCCTTTTGGTGGAGCCCTATGCTGGGCTCGTCCAATATATAGCAGACGCCCACCAACCCGGAGCCAATTTGCGTGGCTAGACGGATTCTCTGGGCCTCCCCGCCGGAAAGGCTTCCCGTTGCCCTCGATAAAGAAAGGTATTCCAAACCCACGTCCACCAGAAAGCCCACTCTCGCGTTGATTTCCTTGAGCACCTGCTTTCCGATAAGCAACTGCTGTTTGGAGAGCTCCATCCCCTGCAAAAAGCCGTAAAGCTCCCGAATGGAAAGAGAAGTAATTTCATAAATGTTCTTATCGCACACCGTAACCGCAAGGGATTCCTTCTTAAGCCTCATGCCCTTACATTCCTTACAGGGCGTAATCCGCATATAAGTTTCATATTCCTGCTTAATCACGTCGGAGCCGGTTTCCCTGTACTTCCGCTCCACATTTTTAATCAACCCCTCAAAGGCCACCGGATAAACGCCCTCGCCCCGCTGCCCTTTATAATGAACCTTTACTTCCCGTCCGTTTGTCCCGTAAATCAGCATATGGAAAATCTTTTCGGGCAAATCCTGAATGGGCGTGTCAAGGCTAAAACCATATTCCTTGGAAAGCGCCTGCAAAAGCGCATTGGTGAAGCTCCCCGGCTCGCTGGAGGACTGCCAGCCCATTACCTGAATGGCTCCACCGCTGATGCTCAGCGTCCCGTCGGGAATCATAAGCTCCGGGGCAAATTCCATCTTGTATCCCAAGCCAAAGCACACCGGACATGCGCCGAAGGGATTGTTGAAGGAAAAGCTTCTAGGCTCAATCTCACTGATGCTGACGCCGCAGTCCGGGCAGGCAAAGCTCTGGCTGAAATTGATGGTTTCCCCGCCAATCACATCCACCATAAGCAACCCCTCCGCTAGCGCAAGCACGCTTTCCACGGAATCCGTAAGCCTTCTCTCGATTCCCGGCTTTACCACCAGCCTGTCAACCACAATCTCAATGTTGTGCTTGATATTTTTGTCCAGCTTAATATCCTCCGTGAGCTCATAGATGCTGCCGTCGATGCTGACGCGGACGTAGCCGCTCTTTTTAGCGCGGTCAAGCACCTTTGCATGTTCGCCCTTCCGGCCTCTTACCACAGGGGCAAGAAGCTGGATTCTGGTTCCTTCCGGCATCTCCATAATCTGATCCACCATCTGGTCCACGCTTTGCTTCTTTATTTCCTTACCGCAGTTGGGACAGTGGGGGATTCCAATTCTCGCGTACAAAAGCCTGAAATAATCGTAAATTTCCGTCACAGTTCCCACCGTGGAACGGGGATTTCTGTTAGTTGACTTCTGGTCGATGGAGATAGCGGGAGACAATCCTGTGATGGCCTCCACGCTTGGCTTTTCCATCTGCCCAAGAAACTGTCTTGCGTAGGAGGAAAGGGATTCCATATACCGCCTCTGCCCCTCCGCATAGATTGTGTCGAAAGCCAGCGAGGATTTTCCTGATCCCGACAGCCCGGTAAATACCACCAGCTCATTCCGGGGAATGTCCAGATTAAGGCTCTTTAAGTTGTGTTCGTTTGCCCCACGGATTTTAATGTATTCCCTGGGACGCATTTTAGGGATTTCCACATGTTTATCTGATAGTTTCATTGATGTAACCATGCCTTTCTAATTATATATCATAATTTATATATCTTATTTTTTATAGATACCGTTTTCAAACCAAATCTTTCAGCTCGGCTGCTGCTTGGGTTTCATTTTGAAGGTTTTTACCTCAAAGGTTTTTGCTTTGAAGGTTTTCACCTTGATAGTTTTTGCTTTGAAGTTTTTTCATTTTGAAGATTTCCCGCTCTTTGAGTTTCTTTCTTCCTTGCGCTCGTCGTCCTCCATATCCTTCAGCTTCTTCTTAAGCTCAACCATCTTGTCTCGAAGCTCCGCCGCCGCCTCAAAGTTCAAATCCGCCGCCGCTTTTTTCATCTGCTTTTCAATATCGGCAATTATCTTTTCTAATTCCTTCCTACTCATGGATTCAGGGTCTTTCTCAAATCTAAGCTCTTCCTTTGCAATTACCTTGGAAATACTGATAAGGTCCCGAACCGCTTTTCTAATACTCTGGGGTGTAATATTGTGCTCACGGTTATATTTTTCCTGAATGGCCCGCCGCCTGCCCGTTTCTTCGATTGCCGCCGCCATGGAATCCGTTATATTATCCGCGTACATAATGACATGGCCGTCCACATTTCGGGCGGCGCGGCCTATCGTCTGAATTAATGACGTCTCCGAACGCAAAAAACCTTCCTTATCCGCGTCCAAAATCGCCACCAAAGATATCTCCGGGATATCCAGACCTTCCCTCAGCAGATTAATTCCCACCAGCACGTCAAAAACATCAAGGCGCATATCCCTGATAATTTCCGCCCGCTCCAGCGTATCCACATCGGAATGAAGGTATTTTACCCGCACCCCCACGTCGTTCATATAATCCGTAAGGTCCTCCGCCATCCGTTTCGTCAGCGTCGTTACTAAAACCTTGTTGTGCTTTTCCGTCTCCTTGTTTATCTCGGCTATCAAATCGTCAATCTGCCCCTCCACAGGGCGCACAAAAATTTCCGGATCCAAAAGCCCCGTTGGCCGGATAACCTGTTCCGTCCGAAACAGCTCATGCTCCTCCTCGTAGGTTGAGGGCGTGGCCGACACAAACAGCATCTGGTCGATGTGCTGCTCAAATTCCGCAAAGCATAGGGGCCGGTTGTCCAAAGCCGAGGGCAGCCGAAACCCGTAATCCACCAGCGTCGTCTTTCGGGAACGGTCCCCCGTATACATGGCTCCAATCTGCGGTATCGTCATATGGGACTCGTCAATAATAATCAAATAATCGTCCCCGAAAAAGTCCATCAGTGTGTGAGGCATGGCTCCCGCAGGCAGCCCCGCAAGATGCCTTGAATAATTTTCTATTCCTGAGCAGAAGCCCGTCTCCCTGAGCATTTCAATGTCAAAATTGGTGCGCTCCGCAATCCTCTGCGCCTCCAGCAGCTTATCCTCACCCTTAAAATAGCGCACCCTCTCTTCCAGCTCCGCTTCTATATCAATACATGCCTTATTGATTTTCTCCTGCGGCACCACATAATGGGAGGTGGGGAAAATTGCAATGTGCTCTAAGGTAGCGTGAACCTGACCGGAAAGGGGCTCCACCTCGGCGATTCTGTCAATCTCATCTCCAAAAAATTCAATCCGAATCAAATAATCGCCGCCCTGTCCGGGGTAAACCTCCACCACGTCGCCCCTCACCCGAAAGCAGCCGCGGTCTAAGTCCATATCGTTCCTTTCATATTGAATGTCAATCAATTCCCTGATAACCTTATCCCTATCCTTCGTCATCCCCGGCCGCAGGGAAACCACCATTCCCTGATAATCGTCGGGGCTGCCCAAACCGTAAATGCAGGACACGCTGGCTACCACTATAACATCTTTTCTTTCAGACAGGGAAACCGTGGCCGACAGGCGAAGCTTGTCTATCTCGTCATTGATGGAGGAATCCTTGGCAATATAGGTATCGGACGAGGGAACGTAGGCCTCTGGCTGGTAGTAGTCGTAGTAGGACACGAAATACTCTACCGCATTTTCAGGAAAAAACTCCTTGAATTCGCCGTACAATTGCCCGGCAAGGGTTTTGTTGTGGGCGATTACCAAGGTGGGTTTGTTGAGCGCCTGTATGATGTTTGCCATGGTGAAGGTCTTGCCGGAACCTGTGACACCTAATAAAGTCTGAAACTGGTTGCCCTCCTTGAAGCCTTTTACAAGGGCTTCTATGGCTTGGGGCTGGTCGCCGGTGGGCTGGTATTCGCTGTGCAGCTTAAAGGTATTGTTGCTTTTTGCAATCTCGTTATAAGTATGCAGCGAAATGGATTGCGAATGTCCTTGTTTCTCTGACATATAAAAACCTCCAATTTATAACCGACATTCAAAGCAAGTTACAAAACTGTATTCTGGTTTTTTCATTATAACATATATAAAAAGAAATGTACAGGCCAAAATCGAACTTTTGTTCTGTTTGAAATTTCTGCTATGCAGCGGTACAATATAAAAATAAAGGAAATGCTAATTAACATAGGATTGCTATTGAATAATACTTTGTTTTCTTTAAATTTGCAAAGGAATTTAAAATAATGAATACGACCTTTTCGCAGGTGACGCGCAATGAAAAAAAATATGAAATTCATTTGTTAGATGCTACAAACATGCAAAATGAATTGAACCTTTTACTTCAACGTGATTTTTTTTCAAAAAATGGCAGTTACATGGTGAGAAGTTTATATTTTGATTCCTTAAACGATATTGACTTCACAGAAAAATACGCCGGTTATGAAAAAAGAAAAAAAGTTCGTATTCGTATTTACGATTCGTCGGCTTTGGAGGGTAAATTTGAGCTAAAGCAAAAATACGGAAATTATTCTAATAAAAAAAGCCTTTCTATTACGCGGGATGAAATCAAACGCGCCATGGCAGGCGACTATTCCTTTTTACTTGATTATAATACGCCAATTTCCTTAGAATTATATTCTCTTTTAACTTTGGGCTGTTACTATCCTAAAGCTATCATCGAATACCAGCGATTTGCTTTTTGCTATCCTGAAAATAGTACGCGTATTACTTTTGATTCCAATATCAAATGTTCAGAAACAAATTTGAATTTATTTCAGCATAATTTGCCGTGGATTCCTTTGATTAACGAAAATCTCATATTGGAAATAAAATACAATAAAGCGTTAATAAGAACTGTCAGCGATGTTTTAAAAAAATATAAATTGTATCAAGTTTCTGTCAGCAAATATACGGCTGGCAGGCCGATTTTTATTCACTATATTTTATAGGCGAAGGAGATATATCTATGAGCAAAACGAAAATTTTGGAATGGTTTAGTAATAATAATGCCACTATGACGTCGGACAAAATAATATTATATTTATTTGCAGCAGTCTTGGCTGCTATTGTGATTTTCATTACGTACCGCATTACCTATGCGGGAGTAAGCTATAACAATAAATTTGCTATTACTAATTTTGTTATTTTATTGATAGCTTCAGTACTCATGATGATGATTAGCAGCAATATTGCTATTTCGCTGGGAATGGTAGGCGCATTATCGATTGTCAGATATAGAACTGCCATTAAAGATCCTAATGACACCTTGTTTTTATTTTGGTCAATAATTGAAGGGTTATGCGTTGGGGCGCAAATGCTATTGCTTGCGGCAATTTCAACTCTTTTTATTGCTATTGTAGTTATTATATTGTCCTATTTGGGAACCTTGCGCCAAAAATATTTATTGATTATTCGGGGAAGTCAGGAATTGTCAGTTGAACAATTGAGCTCTTTGATAAATCATACTTATATTAAAAATCGCATCCGCACGTCCAATTACTCTGAAACAGGATTTGAAATGATTATAGAAATTACTAGCAAAGCGCCTATTAACGAAGAATTTATTAAAAGCATCCGCGGGATAGACGGCGTTAAAAATGTAAACTGGCTATTACAAACGGGAGAATATATTGGATAATGAAGCGGCATGTAAAACTTTTTTCCCTTCTTTCTTTTGTTGTAATTTTATGCGTTATCTTTGCTATTTCCAAAAATCAGGAACATAATCGCATATTTGGCTGCCCTGTAATAACAGAAGATCAAGCGGTATCTATGTTAGCTGAAAAGAACCCTATAGATGCCGCGCCTGAGCTGCTCTATTTTCAGGAGCAGTTGATTCCTTATAGAAGCGACTTAAATACGTTCTTGCTTCCTGTAGCGGATTTTGGAACTGCGGCAGGAAACATTAGTTGTGCAGGCGGCAGGACAATCTATTTTGTTTTAGAGGAAAATTGGGAATTGGATAAAGTTTGTAATGATGCATCTCCTCTTTCCGTTTACATTATCGATAATACATCTTATATAGAAACTTCCATTACGCTTACCACCTCTACCATATTAACCTTCCAGACAAGCGAGTTTGAAAATAGTAACGCTTATGGTGAAATGAAGCTTTACACACCTGCAGATAAAGAAATTAATATGTATTCTTATAAACATAGCGAAGCAAAACTTTCCTATGAAGAACTGGAAGGTATGCTGCCTCCGCAGGAACGGAACTACAAGTTGAAATTATTTAAAAATGGCATCAAAAATAAAATGAATTTAGCAGGTCTCTCAAAAGACGACGATTGGGAATTGGATTCCCTTCTAAATTATACTCCTCAAATACTGCAGTTCTATGAAGAATGGAACAACTTTTGCATAGATAAAAATGAGGAACGTTTTATAGTACAGTTTCAAATAATTGAATTGTATATAGACGGTCAGTTTATGGGAGATTATCTACTTCGAGTACCTTTTGATAATAAACGGCAAAACATTCAGGGAACGTGGCTTACAGACGCAAATAAGGAATCCGCAATATATAGTTCTCAAATTCAGGAAATATATAATGAAATTATCCCGGATTCTATTCTCCATATGGAATATTATTTCTTGCAGGAAAAAAATAATGACGCTCTTTATGCGATTCCCAGAAAATTTTCTAGGCTCGTTGAAGCATCAGAGCAATATTAAATTATACTCATTTTCAAACATATAGAAAAACCTTGTAGGAGCCAACCGATGTACAAAAAAAGAGCTGCCCGAATTTTTTTAATAATATTAATAACTTTTTTACTTCTCCTCATTACCTGCATTGACACATATACCGTCACCTATTATATTCCGGGCAATGAAACGCTGATCTACCAACAAACATATGCAATCCCTTGCTGGCAGCAGGAAATTAAACTTGATACTCTTAAAGTAGAAACTGGGGAAAATACATGTTTTCTAGGATGGCATTATGATAAAGAATTAAAAGACAACGTGATAAATAAGTCTATTCCGGCTGAAAATGCTACAGTCTATGCGGAAATAATTGAAAAAAATCCAGAGACAGAATTTCTCTTACCGGAAATGCACGTCAAATCCAATGTCGAATGGAAAGATATTGATCGCTATGAATATAATACTTGTACTTATACCCTCACAAACACTACTATCAATAATTGCCTGACAAATGTAAACGGAAAAATCCGAGGACGCGGAAACAGTACTTGGCAAGAATTTGATAAAAAATCATATAGAATTAAATTTGATGAGCGTCAAAATTTATTTGGAATGGGTTCAGACAAAGATTGGGTCTTACTCAGTAATTCAGTAGATTATACGCTAATGAGAAACGAGATAGCCTTAAAATTGGGGCAGCTTTTCGGACTTCCATATACGTCGGAATGTCAATGGATACAATTGTTTTATAATGAAAAATATTTAGGCCTCTACTTACTCTGCGAACAAGTAGAAACAGGAATTAATCGGGTAAATATCGAAGCTCCTTATAGCCCTGAAGATATCGTTGTCAGCTTCTTTGTAGAATTGGGCGGTGAATTAGATGGATTTACCCTTCCTCCGGTTGACGGGGCAGACAATAACTGGCAAGATTATTTTTCTTGTGAAATATTATATCCTGAGCCAAGCGTAATCACACAATATCAGCATGAATATATTGACGGCTATATGCAATTAGTAAACTCTGCCATTTTAACGAAAGACTGGGGCACAATTACCGAATTGATAGATATTGAATCATTTTGTAATTGGTATTTAGTAAATGAAATTATGTTAAACGGCGATATGGGATGGAGTATGTTTGCCTATAAACCGCAAAATGACAAATTATATTTAGGCCCATTATGGGATTTCGATCAGAGTTGCGGAGTCTCTGGGACTGGAGGCGCCGACTACGAAACATGGTATCCAGATACCAGCGGTCAAAGCGCATGGTTCAATTCGTTGATAGAAATGCCCGAATTTAGGGAACTGCTATCAAGGAAATGGAAAGCATCCTTACCTGCCATTCAAGAACTTCTGCAGTCTGAAAAAGAAAAAGCTGTCATTTTCCAACAAGACATTAATGCAAATTTTAAACGCTGGCCTGTTCTTGGTTCCGCCACATGGAGAATCAGAGATGAGATAGGTGCATTAAAAACATATGGCGAAAATGTAGATTTTTTGTTTACATGGCTTGACAACAGAATCCATTGGTTGGATACCGAGCTAAGCAACTGAGCTTATTAAGCATCATTTTTTGTAGGATTTGTCCATGTTCCACTAATTGAAATATACTGTAATATGAAAAATTATAAATTAGAAAATATTATTCTCAACAATCATTCGTTCCAACAGTCAACATTCATTCTATAATAATCACCATATCGCTCTACCATCTCATAAATAAAAACATCAGGATTTTCTTCCTCAATTTGCGTTTTTGTCATAGAATCATAAGACACACTATACATTTCTTTAAACCCCGCCGCCAGATATGGCGAAATTGCTTCCCCAAATGAATCTCTTGCTAAAAATATTTTCCTGTCATCTGATGCATTTGAATATGTCCTAATAGAACCATAAAAGGCCTCCACATCGCTTCGTACATCTCCGTCATATGTTACATCTGCTTCTGAATATCCATAAAGATGATAATTAATGTCTTCATTCAAAATATCTGACAATCCTGACATATTGCTCAAGTCATATCCATTCCAAAAAAAGTCCGGCTCATTTATTTGTTCATACGATACCTCATCAAATTTCTTCATCTTTACTCCCAATGCATTTAAAAGTGGAATCGCCGCAAAATATCCACCCATATAATTCCAATGTGTATCTAACTTAAGATATAACATAAGATCTGGATATTTTTCTCTCGCACTTAGTAAGTCTTTCTTTGGATAAATAATAGTAATATCCGTATTTTCTCGCAAATAATTGACAAGTTGCTCTGTTCTTGAATTTTCTTCTACAGTTTTTATTTTTTTAGGCATATAGTCACCATAAACAGATGCCTTATTAGGCCCTATAAAAACAATAAATTCAATTTCCCGTTTATCAAAATATTGTTTTGTATTTAATAAATCATTTTTGATTGCCTCCAATTCACTCTGAGAATATAAATTATTTCTACAATAGTCATCTAGTGTATCCGCATAAAACAGCCATCCATCAATACCTTTTATAACTTCCGCACTAGCTGATTTATCAAATACCCAAAAATCTATCATACTATTTATAGAAATCAGTATATTCCTAAATGGCAATTTATTATTATAATACGTTTCAAAATCATCAGCATATTTAGTATAATTATCTACATTAATTACAGGCCTATTTAAATTCATTCTTCCTTCATAACCATCAAAATCAACATATTTTTCCATTATTATCCATATAAAATTAGATAAACAAATAATTATAACAAATGCCCCTAATATAACCCTGTTCCCATATTCTTTATCCTTCATATTTCCCCCTAAAACTGAAAATAAATAAATGGATTATATGCATTACTTGCTATTGCGGCCAAGCAAAGAATAAGGAGAAAAACACAATATAAACTTTCCGCAATTGAATTTTTCCATTTATCAATTATCTTTCTCGGAATCATCTTATTTAACAACCCCATTCCTATGATTGCGCACACACCAGCAAAAACAGTTTTATTATTCATATAATTCCATATAGCGACATTTATTTCCATATGCCGCCATGGCATAATCATTCGTGAAATATATCTGATAGCTGTAAATGTATTATAAGCTCGAAAAAATACCCAACCGATATTTACAACAAAAAAACAATAAAAAATAGATATTATTTTTAATCTATCAAGAACTTTTTTGAATCCAATTCTTTCAAAAATGGAAAATAAACCATGATACAATCCCCATACTATAAATGAAAAATCTGCGCCATGCCAAAGACCCGTTAAGAAAAAAACTATAATTAAATTTATATATGTATTCCCTTTGCGATTTCCACCTAAAGGTATGTATACATATTCTCTAAACCATGTTCCTAGAGAAATATGCCATCTCCGCCAGAATTCATTAATTGACCTTGACAAATATGGATAATTAAAATTATCCAAAATATCAAAGCCAAACATTTTCCCTAAACCTATTGCCATATCTGAATATCCTGAAAAATCATAATAAATTTGAAAAGTATATGACAACGCCCCTATCCAAGCCATTCTCCCATCAATGCTTTCTATATTATAAGAATAAATTGTATCAACACATAGACCAAGTACGTTCGATATAAGTACTTTTTTGGACAATCCATAAATAAACCGCTTAAATCCTGCCGCCACCCCCCCCGGCCATGATATTGTCCTATTTATTATCTGTTTATTTATGTCTCTATATTTAACAATTGGTCCCGCAATTAACTGTGGAAAAAAAGAAATATATAATGCAGTATTCACCAGATTTGATGATGTTTCTATTTCTTCTCGATAAATATCAACTATATATGATATCGCTTGAAAAGTAAAAAAAGAGAGTCCAATCGGCAATACAATTTGGGGCTCATCCAATACCTCTTCCTGAAAAATACTATTTATAATTGAAATAATAAGCCCCGTATATTTATAATAGCCCAATATTCCTAAATTATATATAAGCCCTATAAGCAAAAAAGCTTTTTTCTTAACACCCTCCGAATGCCCAATACCTTGCCCCACAAGCCAATTATACAAAATTGAGATTATCATCAGCAAGACAAATACTGGTTCTCCCCATGCATAAAAAATCAAGCTAGCTACTAACAATAAAATATTAGAATATTGCTTCTTAACAAAAAAATTCATAACAAATGTAATGGGCAAAAAAAGTAGCAAAAACACTGCTGAATTAAATAACATATCACCACCTATTCTTTCCTATATAGAAAAATTTCAAAAACACTTTATATCTATCCTATTTTCCCCTCCAGCACCTCGATAGCCCTCTCTACCTGATTATCAACGCCCTCCTCCGCGGCCTCGTAATCGTATTCCAGCTCGATGTCCGGCTCGATTCCCACGCCGTGGATATTTCTTCCCGAAGGGGTAAAGTACGCGCTGACCGTCAGCTTTAAGGCCGTGCCGTCGTCAAGGCGGTGTATCCGCTGAACAATCCCCTTTCCATAAGTTGTAGTTCCTATCAGCGTTCCCTTATTGTAATCCTGAATGGCTCCCGCAAGAATCTCCGACGCGCTGGCCGAATACTCGTTTACCAACACTGCCAGCGGGACTTCAATCTCGGACTTGTCGTTGCTGGTGTACTCTTTTTTGTTTCCCTCTTTGTCCTCCGTGTATACAATCAGCCCGTTTGGAAGAATTTTCCCGGCAATATCAACCACGGCGGCCAAATCCCCGCCGGGATTGCTGCGCAAATCTAAAATCAGCCCTTTCATTTCCTCGGCCTTGAGCTCCGCTATGGCCTCCGCATACTGATCCACCGTCACGCTGTCAAACTCGCGAATCCGCAAATAGCCTATCTGATTGGTGTCCTCAAGCATCCCGCTCTCCACCGTGGTAGTCTCAATCAGCTTGCCCCGCTCAATATCGAATTCCAGAAAATCGCTTTCCCCTTCCCTGTAAATGGTAAGATGTACCGTGGTTCCTTCCCTGCCTTTTACAAGGCTCACCACCTGTGTCAAGCTTAAGCCCTGGGTGGATTCATTGTCCACCTCATAAATGATATCCCCTTCCCTAAGCCCTGCGGCCAGAGCGGGGGACTCTTCTATAAGGCCGCTAATCATCGCCATATTCGTCTGTTTATTCATGGAGATAAGCGCGCCAATTCCGTAAGAAATTCCCTTATTGCTGTTGACAACCTCCTCAAGCTCTTCTTTGGAGTAATACTCAGAGTAAGGGTCGCCCAACGCGGCTATCATTCCCTTGTAAACGCCCTCGTGAATCTCCTCAGGCGTCACCTCATCCCCATAAAAATAGTAATCATCAATGGCCTCCTCTATCACCTTCATTTTCTGTACCGTGTCGGCAATAGAATTCTCTGCGCCGACGCCCGACGCCTCCACGTCCGTCCTGCCGATTTTTACCAGCCGGTAAAGCGTTATCCCGCTATAAACGCCCGTCAAAATCAGCGACATGCACAGCACGCCCACAATTATCCCGTTCCAAAATTCTCTTGAATGTTTTTTCCGTCCATTTTCCGGCCGGTCAAGTCTTTCCTCCGTCTGTGGTATGATGTTTTCTTCGGATTTATTCACAAACATCTCTCCATTTCGTTACAATATTTTCCATTTATTTATCGTGCTGAGCCCGCCCTATTTCTACCTCCCCAGATAACTCCAAGGATTCACATAGTTTCCATTTAGCCGAACGCTGAAATGCAGATGATTCCCGATGGAACGTCCGGTGGAGCCCACCGCGGCTATCTGCTGGCCCTTGGAAACCTCCGTCCCCTTGGATACATAGAGCGCCGACGCGTGCATGTAAACGGTGTACAGGCTGTCGCCGTGATCTATCATAATATAATTTCCCATACTGCTGTTGTAATCCGCGGCTACCACTTTGCCGTTGTAGGCCGCAAGAATCGCGCTGCCTCCCGGAGCAGCCATGTCGATACCATTGTGGAACCGCTCAACACCCAGCGTGGGATGCATCCTATTGCCGTAATCATCGGAAATTCTCGTATAAGAAGGGGCCGGCCATGTAAAGATTCCGCCGTCGTATTTCCTAGCCTGCTCCTCAGCCAGCCGCTTCCGCTCCTCGGCAACGGCCGCTTCCAATGTCTTAATGGTATCGTTTTGAACCGCTATCTCTGATTCATAGGCCCGAATGGCCGCGTCCTTATCCTGAATATCCGCGGTCATCTTATATATTTCCTGCTGCTTTTCCGATATCAACTCATTTAGAGAAGCCTCTTCCTCTTCCACGCTTGCTTTCGCCTCGTCGAGAACCCCTTTTTCCTCCTCAAGCCCTTCCTTGCACAAGGAAACGTACTCCGTGTAGGCCACATATTCGTCCAGCATTTTCCTGTCGTAAGCGGAAAGCCTCTCAATGTAATCCGCCTTATTTAACATATCCCCAAAGCTTCCCGCCGTGAGCAGCAAATCCAAATACAGCGTTTCCCCTCGCTCATACATAAACTTTATGCGGGTTTTCATCGCCTCATACTGCTGCTTTTGAACCTCGATAGACTCTTCAAGCTCTACCGTTTTCTGCTGAATTTCCTCTTCCTTTTCGGATATCATTGTCTTAAGCTCATTAATTTTATTCTGAATTGTGACAAGGTCCGCGTCCAGCTCCTCCACATAATTCGCCAGATTTGCCTTTGACGCTTCCAGCTCCTTCTTCAACGCCTTAACGTCGGTCAGCCCGCTTTGAAGCGCGTTTTTTTCCTTTTTTGCCCTGCTGATTTCCGCTTCCTTTTCCCTGATACTCTCATTGGTAAGCTCGCTGGCATAGCTTACGGTCTTACATTTCCCGGCAACGCCGCAGACCAGCAAAAAGCCCAGTATCACGCAAAGCGTTTTTTTCCAACGTTTCATTTCTTATCCTTTCAATTCTATAAAGAACCGCAAATCCTCCGTATATTTTGAAGATATACTCTCAAATTTTATCATTAGGTTATGCTTTCAGATAATACCTTCAAATTACACTCTCAAATGCTTCCGCACCGTCGTAATACTTCCCAAAAAACCAATCCCAACGCCCATCAAAACGGACACCGGCAAAAGCGTCCCAAAGACTTTTTCCACGGGCAGAAAACTGAGCAGCTTTGTCAAGACGGAAAATCTTGAGAGAATGTATTCAACCACATTTCCGTAGAGAACATAAATCAGCCCCATCGGTATCAAGGCGCCGATGACGCCAATCATCATCCCCTCGATTACAAAAGGGGCCCTGACAAAAAAGTCCGTTGCGCCGATATATTTCATAATGGCAATTTCTTCTTTCCTGACGGAAATGCCAATCGTTACCGTATTGCTTATAAGGAAAATGGACACTGCAAACAAAATCACAATAATTCCAATGGATACATACGCCACCAGCGAATTAACCCCCGTAAGCGTCGCCGCCGTAAGCTCGGAGCGGTTTACCTCCCTGACGCCCTCAAGCCCTTCCAGATAGGAGACAAGGGCGGGCTGTAAGGACACGTCGTTTAAATAAACCTCGTAGCTGTCGGAGCCCACCAGCGGGTTGTCCGGGAAGCCGTCCGCGTAGCCTTTTAAATAATCTACCTTAAACTCCTCCCACGCTTCGTCCGCCGACTTAAAGTAGGTTCTCGACACCTCCACCCGCTTGTCAATCAAAGCGCCTATTTCCTCCATCCGCTCCTGACTGATTCCCTCGTCAAAAAGCACCGTGACGCAGACGCCCTCCTGCGCGGTTTTGATGATATTCTGAAAGTTGGTGATAATCGAATAAAAAAGACCAAACAAAAATAGGCAGGCGCTTATAGTTGCAATTGATGCCAGTGAAAACCATTTGTTCCTGAAAATATTGACAATTCCCTGCCTGAGGGTATAAAAAAACGTACTAATCCTCATCGATATAACCACCTTTTTCCTCGTCGCTCAAAATGACGCCCTTCTTCATTGTGACGACCCTCTTTTGCATTGCGTTTACAATTTCTCGGTTGTGCGTTACTACCAAAACGGTAGTCCCGTTTTCGTTAATCTGCTCCAGCAGCTTCATAATCTCCCAAGTATTCTTAGGGTCAAGATTACCGGTGGGCTCATCCGCCAGCAAAATACTCGGCCGGTTTACAAGGGCCCTTGCAATGGCTACTCTCTGCTGTTCGCCGCCCGAAAGCTGCCTTGGCTTGGCCTTATACTTTCCGGCCAGTCCCACGGTTGCCAGTATGCTGGGCACGTTCCGTTTTATTTCCTTGTTGGATACCTGTATAATCCGCTGGGCAAAGGCCACGTTTTCATAGACGTTCCTGTCCTGAAGAAGCCGGAAATCCTGAAAAACAATGCCGAGATTCCTTCTAAATTTCGGTATTTTCCTGTGGCGGATGCGAACCAAATCGTATCCCATCACGTTAATTTCTCCCGACGTGGGCACCAGCTCCCGAAGCAGGAGCTTTATCATGGTGGACTTGCCTGACCCGCTGTCCCCCACAATAAATACGAACTCGCCTCTGTTGATATGTAAATCCACTCCGTCCAATGCCGGCGCGCCTGTCGAATAAGTTTTGCTCACATTCGACAGCGTAATAATCTCATGACTACCGGAAGACCCCCGTCTCCTTCTTTTGCTTTTCACTTCGCTTTTCACTAAATTTTTTCACTCCCGTAAACAATCTTTACATTTTAATACTCAAGGCTCTCCATATAATCCATATATTTCACTACCATGAGAGCAATCCTAAAGGTAATGGCGTCCTCAAAAACCCGCAAATCCAGCCCGGTGCTCTTTTGAAGCTTATCCAAGCGGTACACCAGCGTATTCCTATGGATAAAAAGCTGTCTGGACGTCTCGGACACGTTTAAGCTGTTTTCAAAAAATTTATTAATGGTGGTAAGCGTCTCCTCGTCAAACTCGTTGGGATTCCTTCCCCCAAAAATTTCCTTGATAAACATTTTGCATAAGGGCAGCGGAAGCTGATAGATAAGGCGGCCAATGCCCAGCTCGCTGTAGGCGATGATGCTCCTCTCGTCAAAGAAAATCTTCCCCACGTCCATCGCCATCTTTGCTTCCTTGTAGGAACGGCTGACTTCCTTAATCTCCTTCACCGGCATCCCGTAGGAAATGCGGACTTCCCTAAGGCCCTCCCTGATAAGGAAGCTTTCCATGCTCCGGGCGATTCTCTCAATATCGCGGAAGCCGTCCCTCGGCGCGTCGCGCAAAGCATCATGGGACAAGTCGTACTCCTGCCCCCGCAGATTATCATAGGAAACGCCGTTTACGCTTACCCACTGGCCGTCCCCCTCCGACAAATCCTTCACCACAATCACATAGTTCTCGTCTACCGCCGTGACGAAATCCTTGCTGTT
>JAMPGS010000078.1 GCA_023663815.1 Clostridium sp. | reverse complement strand
CCATCTGGTCGATAAAGGAACCCGTGCCTCCCGCGCAGATGCCGTTCATGCGCTGCTCCACGTTGCCGCCCTCAAAGTAAATGATTTTGGCGTCCTCCCCGCCAAGCTCGATGGCGACGTCCGTCTTGGGCGCAAGCTCCTTTAGGGCCGTGGCTACGGAAATGACCTCCTGCACAAAGGGCACCTTTAAATGGTTGGCAAGGGTCAGTCCCCCGGAACCGGTAATCATGGGGTGGAGCCGTATGTTTCCAAGCTGCCCGTAAGCCTCGTTGAGTAAATCGGAAAGAGTTTCTCTTATATTTGCAAAATGTCTTTTGTAATCTGAAAATAGGATATTATGTAAATCATCCAATATGGCAATTTTGACAGTGGTAGAACCGATGTCAATGCCAAGGGTACAATACCTGTTGTCCATAATAGGCCGCCTTTCTGATAACGATATTGCAAGCTGCGCCGGGCGCAGGCACGGTTATGGCATTATATAGCATCTTATGCTTATAACAATGCTTATGGTAATGCCTATGCTTATAGCAATGCCTATGGCAACGCTTATGCCTATGGCAATGTTATAGCGTTTATGTTTATGGCATTTGTGCATATGCGCTTATATTTTATGGCATTTCGACATGCGTTGTAATTATACGACATGAAATTTTAAAATGCAACGAGGGAAGAGTTAATATTTTGTAAATAAAAAATTTTAAATTTCTAAAAAAATTATGCCTTTATTTACATTTGAAAGCGGGGGTGTTAGAATATATGAAGTTTTATAAACGGTAATGAATCAACTGCAGGCCCGGTTTTAAAGGAGTGGTAAATTTATGAAGAGCTCAGGTAATTTTGAGAGGAGATTCGGAAAATACGCAATCAAAAATCTGTCGCTGGTGCTGATTATGTGCTATGCGGTGGGATATATTTTTTCATGGCTGTATCCGACGATGCTTTCCTATTTATATTTAGACCCTTGTAAAATTCTTTTTCACGGTCAGATTTGGAGGCTGCTTACATGGCTGGTAGTTCCGCCGTCGGGATTTGATTTTTTTACGCTCCTAATGCTGTATTTTTATTATTCGCTGGGCACTACGTTGGAGAGAACATGGGGAACCTACCGATATAATGTTTATATTTTTTCGGGGGTTTTATTTACCATACTAGGGGCGTTTCTGCTTTTTGCTTACACGGCCATTCGGGTCGGGGCCGGTTCAAGGGAAACGCTGGAGACTTTGTGGGAAAGCGGAAGTATTTTTCTGCCGTCGCTGGCGCCAAGGTTCAGCACTTATTATGTAAATATGTCCATTTTCCTTGCCTTTGCCTGCACTTATCCGAATATGCAGGTGCTGTTGTTTTTCCTGATTCCCATTAAAATTAAGATATTGGGCATTATTTACGGCGCGCTGCTGGTGTTTGAATTCCTCACAGGCTCCATTGCAAACCAGTTTGTGATTGCCGCCTCCTTGATGAATTTCATTGTATTTTTTGTGACGAGCCGGGGCAAGATTCACATGTCGCCCAAGCAGGTAAAGCGCAGACAGGAATTTAGGCGCGAGGTGAAAAAAACGGTAAAGGTCACAAGGCATAAATGCGCTATCTGCGGCAGAACGGAGGAGACTAACCCGGAGCTGCAGTTTCGGTTCTGCTCCAAGTGCGACGGCAATTATGAGTACTGCGAGGACCATATTTTTACACATACTCACGTGAAAGCAAATAGCGGGCAGGAGTGAGATTAACATGGAAGAAAATCAGGAAATAGTGTTTGCGCGCACCCTTGAGGACGTCAGGAAGCTTGCGAAAGAGCAGCAAGGGTGCGTATCCGAACAGCAGGTGCGGGAGGCTTTTGAAAAGCTGAGCCTGTCGGAAGAGCAGCTCGGCATGGTGTTCGACTATTTAAAGCAGCATAAAATCGGTATTGGCGAGCCGGTGGACCCCGACGAGTATTTGTCCGGGGAGGAAATGAATTATCTGGAGGAGTACAAAAAGCAGCTTCTTGCCATAGAGCCCCTAAGCGACGGGGAGAAGGAAGCGGCGTTTCTCGCCGCCATGGCGGGAGAGAGCAACGCGCAAAACCGGCTGATTCATTTATATCTTTCTCAGGTGGTGGAGATTTCAAAGCTCTACGCCGGACAGGGCGTCTTGTTGGAGGACTTGATTGGCGAGGGCAACGTGGCCCTTTCCGTGGGCGTTACTTTGCTTGGGTGCGCTGAAAACGCCGCCGAGGCGGAGGGGATGCTGGCAAAAATGATTATGGACGCCATGGAGGACAGCATTGCCGAGAACGCGCAAAAGCAGGATAAGGACAGGAAGATTTTAAGCAGGGTAAACAAGGTGGCGGCCAAGGCAAAGGAACTGTCAGGCGAGCTCCACAGAAAGGTTACGGCGGAGGAGCTTGCCGCAGAAACAGGCATGTCGGAGAAAGCCATCAGGGACGCTATGCGGATGAGCGGTTACGCCATAGAGGGCTTGGAAGGGCGGTAAGGATAAAAGAGGACTTAAGGCTATGGAGAAAAAAGTAAAATCGGGAGGAAACGTCGCGAGATATGAGGATTTTAAGTATGTGCTTCAGGACGTGGGCAGCCTTTACCTTGGAGCGGGCTTTTCCTATGAAGAGCTGCTGACGGCGGAGATGGTTCCCTTCAAGCTGAAAGCCATTTTCTCCCATTATATATTGAAGGAATCGGCAATTGACACGACCCTTGAGAGCGAATTTTATTATCTGACGGACAACACCTTTCTTTACGAGACTTACAGCCAGTTAAAAACAAGGGTGAAAGCGCAGATTCAGACGGAGAAAAAAAGCCTTTTCGGCAAAAAAACGGTATCCTCTCAGGTATTCTATCAGGAAAAGATTTTCACCCTGCCGGAGCTGGTGCAGATGAATCTTGCCAGAAAAAAGGCTTCCGGGATGCTGATTCAGGAAATTATTATCTCGAAGCTGGGAATGATGACATTTAGCGTGTAAATGTAAAACGATTGCGGAACTGGCTTGCAGGGTGGAAAGGATGATTTTTGCGGACAGCGGGTCAAGCGGCTGTTTGCAGATATTTGATAAGATTCAACTGCTTACTGATATTTACCGCCCAATTTTACACGTATCAACATTTTTTACAAATATTTTATAAAAATTTTCAAATTTCGCTTGCAAAAGTAAAAAACATTTGATATACTAAGCAAAGGTTAGATGTGAAACATCAACCGACGTAAATTTTGGTAAAATTCCCCTTTTACACTGAGCGGGCTGAAACAATGTTTCTGCCCGTTCTTTTAATGTGCAGGGACGAATAGTGGGTCGAATTTTTTCCGCGCTTGTTGTTTCAGGGCGGATAGGGTATACTATACAAAAATAAACAATGGAAAGGTGAAATATTTATGGAACAGCAGCTAGAAGGCTTGAACGCCTATCAAATCATTGAAAAGCGGACAATCGCTGATTTGAATTCCGAGGGCTATATTTTAAAGCACAAAAAAACGGGGGCCATGGTAACGCTCCTTCTCAACGACGATGAAAACAAGGTTTTTTATATCGGCTTCCGCACGCCGCCGGAAAACAGCACCGGCGTGGCCCACATTTTGGAGCACTCGGTACTGTGCGGCTCGAAAAATTTTCCGGTAAAGGACCCATTTGTGGAGCTGGTAAAGGGGTCGTTAAATACCTTTTTAAACGCAATGACCTACCCCGATAAGACTGTTTATCCGGTGGCAAGCTGCAATGACAAGGATTTTAAAAATCTGGTGCACGTGTATCTGGACGCGGTTCTCTATCCCAATATTTACCGGGCGGAAAATATTTTCCGGCAGGAGGGCTGGCACTATGAGATGGAAAACGCGGAGGACGAGCTGACGATAAACGGCGTGGTTTATAATGAAATGAAGGGTGCTTTTTCCTCGCCCGACGACGTGGTGGAGCGGGAGATTATGAACTCTCTTTATCCCGATATCACCTATGGGCTGGAATCAGGCGGGGACCCGGAGGTTATCCCGGAGCTTACCTACGAGGAATTTCTGGATTTTCATAAAAAATATTATCACCCTTCCAACAGCTATATTTATCTGTACGGGGATTTAAACGCGAAAGAATATCTTACTTTTTTGGACGAGGAGTATCTTTCTTCCTTTGACGCGCTTTCGGTGGATTCAGAAGTGGGGCTGCAAAAGCCTTTTTCGGAGCCGCGGGAGCTTGTTCGGGAGTACCCCATCATGGAGGACGAATCGCCGGAGGACAATACTTATTTGTCCTACAATGTCTCCATGGGCAGCAGTCTTGATAAAAAGCTGTACGTCGCCATGGACGTGCTGGATTACGTACTTTGTTCCGCGCCGGGTGCGCTGGTAAAGCAGACCTTGATTGACAAGGGGATTGGCAAGGACGTGTACAGCTCCATGGAAAACGGCATTTACCAGCCTTATTTTTCCGTAATCGCCAAAAACGCAGGCGAGAATCAAAAAGAAGAGTTTGTGAAAATTATTGAGGAAACGCTCTCAAGGGCCGTAAAGGAAGGACTGGACAAAAAGGCCCTTGCGGCGGCAATCAACTATTTTGAGTTCAAGTACAGGGAGGCGGATTTTGGCTCCTATCCCAAGGGGCTGCTGCTGGGCCTGCAGGCCTTGGATAGCTGGCTTTATGATGAAAAAGAGCCGTTTATGCATATCGAGGCAAACGGGACTTTTGAGGAATTAAAGAAAGCCATCGATACGGGCTATTTTGAGGAACTGATTGAGAATTATATTTTAAAGAATTCCCACAAAACGATTTTGACGGTGCGGCCCGTGCAGGGGCTTACCACAAAAAAGGATGCTGAATTGCAGGAAAAGCTGCAGGCATACAAGGCAACTCTTTCAAAAGAGCAGGTTCAGGAGATTGTGGACGAGACCGCGCGGCTTCGAGAATGGCAGGAGGAACCGGATACCGAGGAAAATCTGAAAAAAATCCCGCTGCTTGCCAGAGAGGACATGAAAAAGGAAGCGGCGGCCTATGTGAACGAGGTGCGCGGCGCGGATGGCACAACCATACTTTTCCACGATATTTTTACCAATGGAATCGGTTATTTGAACTTGATTTTTAATTTAAAGGACGTCCCTGAAAGGCTGTTTCCTTATGTGGGCCTTTTGAAAGCGGTCCTTACGATGGTGGATACGGAGCACTTTGGATACAGGGAATTGTTTAACGAGGTAAACATTCACACCGGCGGCATCAGGGCGGCGGCAAACACCTACACCAATGCAAATAACATGAAGGAATACATGGCCGCCATGGAAATCCGCGCGAAATTCCTCTATGAAAAGCGCGGCAGGGCGATAGAGCTGATGAAGGAAATTATACTTACCTCTTCCTTTGACAACACGAAGCGGCTCTATGAAATTATTGCGGAGACAAAATCTAGGATGCAGGCGATGATGATAAACGCCGGACACTCCCTTGCGCTGATGAGGACGCTGGGCTATTTTTCACCTACCGCGGCGGTCTCGGAGCAGGTAAGCGGCCTTGCCTTTTTCAGATTCCTTGAAGAGCTGGAAAGGGATTTTGACAACAGGAAGGACGAGCTGGCAAAGAGCCTGAAAGAGCTTTCACGATATATTTTCAGGCCGGAAAATATGCTGGTGGATTACACGGCCACGGAGGAAGGATACGCGGGGCTTGAGCAGGCGGTTCTTGATTTGAAAAAGAGCCTCTTTACCGAGCCGGTGGAAAAAGGAAGCTTTGCAGTCAATCCGGTAAAGAAAAACGAGGCCTTTATGACGGCGGGGCAGGTGCAGTATGTGTGCCGCGCAGGGAATTTTACCGATAAAGGGCTGCCCTATACGGGGGCTTTAAAGGTGCTCAAGGTGATGATGGGCTATGATTACCTTTGGAGCAATATAAGAGTGAAGGGCGGCGCGTACGGCTGTATGTGCAATTTCTATAAAAATGGGGACGCCTATTTTGTGTCCTACAGGGACCCTAATCTGGACCGAACCATCGACGTCTACGAAAATGCGGCTGGTTATATTAAGAACGCCGCCTTGGACGAGCGCACTGTCACTCAGTTTATCATCGGCGCGGTCAGTGAGTTAGACGTGCCTATGACGCCTGCTTCCAAGGGGCTGTACTCTCTGGGCGGATACCTCACCGGCTTGTCGATGGAGCGTATCCAAAAGGAGAGGGACGAGCTGCTTGCCACTACCGCCGACACGCTGCGGGGGCTTTACAAATATGTGGAGGCTTTTATGGCGGAAAATTATTTGTGCGTGGTGGGCAACGGCGAGAAAATCAGGGAGCAGGAAAAATTGTTTATGAAGGTTGAGCAGTTGTTTTCGTAGAACTGCGCTGCGGATGGCTGATGCGGAGGAAACGGATGAGCAGTTGCTTTTGTGAGAACTGCGCCGTGCAGTGAAAACAGTACGGTTGATGTGGCGAAAGCGGTTGAGCAGTTGCTTTTGTGAGGACTGCGCCATGCAGCGAAAGCGACGCGGATAGTGCAGATAGCGTGGAAGTTGATTTTTGCGGACAGTTAAATATCCCGCGGCGGGCTTGAGGAGTTTTAGGTCTGCCGCGGGGTATTTTTGTTTAATGATTGTATCGCTTTTATAGAGATTAAAAATCTTAAAAGATAAATCGGAAAAGTTATTTTTATTGTATATAAATCCTGTCAATGTTACAATGTGTATGCGCTGCTGGTTTGGAAACTAACATTATTTTATAAAGTATAAAAGTGAAAGATAAATCTTTTATTCTAGCGAGTTTGTGTCTGCGCCGCATCCACAACCCCCCCCAAGCATTTATGCTTGTGCAAAAAGCGGCGCAGAAATGAAGGAAATTATGAATAACAGAAAAATCATATTAATAATAAAGCTTAATTAAAAATCCATAAACTTTGGTAGTTTGATACGTAACGTTAATATCATCAAATTTTTCAGGGAGGGATTATTATGAAAAAGAAAAAAAGAGGATTAACAAGGTTATCGTTGGCTTTGACGCTGGCGTTGGGAGTGGCGCTGACGCTGACAAGCTGCGGCAGTTCCGGGTATTCGGAAGCGGCCACGGACACAGTAGCCGCCGCGTATCAATATGACGGAGGGATAGGGTATGATTCCGACGACCTTTACAGCTACTCCGGCGGAACGGGAACGGAGCCTGCAGAGGTCGAGGCCGCCGCGGAAGAAAATGGTATGGCTTATCAGGAGGAGGGAATCTCCGCTCAAACGCCTGAAGTTCAGGACAACAGCCGCAAGCTTATTAGAAATGTAAATCTGGAGGCGGAGACAGAAACCTTTGACGATTTAATTAATACTATCTGGGACAAAACGGAAAAGCTTGGCGGATACATAGAGGACAGCTACACCTATAACGGCAGCAGCTATTACGGGCAAAGCAGCAGGAACGCTAATTTGACTATCCGTATTCCCGCCAACCAACTGGATAGTTTTTTGTCTTCCGTTGCGGAAGTCTCCAATATTATCAGCAGGAACGAGAGTGTGACGGACGTTACATTACAGTATGTGGATATGGAAAGCCACAAAAAAGTTCTTTTAGCCGAGCAGGAGCGGCTGATGGAGCTTTTGGGTAAGGCGGAAACTGTCGAGGACATTATTTCCTTGGAAAGCCGTCTGTCGGAGGTACGCTATCAGATTGAAAGCATGGAGGCGCAGCTTCGGACGCTGGACAATCAGGTATCCTACAGCACGGTTTATCTCAGCATCAACGAGGTGAAAAAGCTTACACCCGTAAAAGAGCAGACCGCATGGGAAAAAATTTCCACCGGTTTTGTGAACAGCCTTTATGGCGTAGGTAACGAGATTGAAAATTTTGTTATTAATTTGATTATCGATTTGCCTTATTTGGTTGCATGGGCGGTTGTGATTATCGCGGTGGTTTTGATTGTGCGGGCGATTGTAAGGTATCGGAGAAAAAAGAGAGGAACGGAAGAAAAAATAGGGGAAAAGAGGTTTTCGCTGCGGAGGAAGAAAGAAGCGGCGGCGGTAAGTAATGGGATGGAGAGGGAGACTGATAAGCAGGAGGAAGAATAGAAGAAAGGGATTGATGGGTAAGCATGTATATTTTGTAGGGAATTGTTAAATTGTTATAAAGTTAGAAGCTATATCCGCAGTTATTCGGCGGATGTGGCTTCTTTTAACATTAGGCACTCAAGCCTTGAAATATCAGGAAAAACAATCTTTTTCCCACGTGCATTAAGTTGTAGAATTCGTTTCATTTTCGTACTTATTTCAACTTGTATGGAGTATTTGACAGGGACAGGGTTATTGTTACGGGTATGTATATGGTCAAGATATTTTTCTGTAATGGGAAACATATTTTGCAAAAGAAATGCAGCTTGCTTTCCGTCATATTCTCCCATAACAATAGTCAGACAATTTCCATATTTTTCTTTCTGTTTATTGTAAATTGCATGGAATTTTTCAACACGGCTGCTAAGAGGAACCAGCCAAAGCAAGGATGTTTTTTCATCACACATACAATAAAAAGTTGGGCGGTAATTGCCATTTTCTTTATTTTGCATGAGATTTGGGTCGTTCACTTTTGCAAAATATTCATCTTTAATATGATAAACATAACCTTGTTGATAATCCATAATTATCTCCATTTTGTTGTTAGGGCTGATAGCATAAATAATAATGAAAGTGATTAAAACTTTCAAGTATATATTCTCTTCATAAAAATAGCCTTATCACTTAAGTGATGAGGCTAAAATTTTCAAGCCGGATATTTATTAGACGCCTCCGGTAAGCGAACAATATTTTCGAGCCGTACACTTATTAGTCGCAAGCGGTGTGCGAACAATATTTTCGATGGCGGATTGCTCCGTCTACACTAGTATTATATAAAATTGTGTAGAATATGTCAAATATATTGTGTAAAGTAAAAAATATGAAATTCATTGTAAAAACATGTTGAGATACACTATTAACAATGCCAAAACGAATCCTTCATTATAATTTCCTTTTTTCTTGTTTTTGCTCTTATTTTTATTCCAACTTTATTTTCAATATGCTATAATCAAAAAAATTGAAAATTTTTCTCCAAGATGAGGAAACAAACGCAATGGACGCAGCAAATACAACAAATATAGCAAATACAACCAATGCAACAAACACAGCAAATACAAAGAGTACAGCAAACACATTAACCACCCCCCACACTCTAGCCTCCCGCCACAAATCCGGCTTTGCCGCCCTAATCGGGCGTCCCAACGTGGGCAAGTCTACCTTAATGAACTGCCTGATTGGACAGAAAATCGCCATCACCTCCAGTAAGCCCCAGACCACCAGAAACCGCATACAAACCGTTTACACCTGCGAGGAGGGGCAGATTGTATTTGTGGATACGCCGGGAATCCATAAGGCGAAAAACCGCCTTGGGGATTACATGGTAAACATAGCGGAGCGCAGTCTTAAGGAAGTGGACGTCATTTTATGGCTGGTGGAGCCCTCGAACTACATCGGGGCAGGGGAACGGCATATTATTGAACAGCTTCAGAAGGTCAGCGCGCCGGTAATTTTGGTTATCAACAAAATAGATACGGTGAAAAGAGAGGAGCTTTTGAGCTTTATCGATACCTACAGGAAAGAAATGGATTTTGCGGAGATTGTACCGGTATCTGCGCTTAAAAACGACAACACGGAGGAGCTGATTAAGTGCATCATGGCTTATCTGCCCTACGGGCCTGCCTTTTTTGATGAGGATACTGTCACCGACCAGCCGGAACGCCAGATAGTGGCGGAGCTCATAAGGGAAAAGGTGCTTAGATGTCTGGAGGAGGAAGTGCCCCACGGCGTTGCTGTTACCATTGAACGAATGAAATACCGAAAAGGGATTGTCGATATTGACGCAAATATTGTCTGTGAAAAAGCGTCCCATAAGGGAATTATCATTGGAAAACAGGGCGCTATGCTGAAAAGAATCGGTACGGGCGCGAGAATGGATATTGAAGATATGCTGGGAATCAAGGTGAACCTGCAGCTATGGGTGAAGGTAAAAAAGGATTGGCGGGACAGCGAATTCCTGCTCAAAAATTTTGGCTATAATCCCAAGGACAGCGAATAGAAAAACAAAAAAAGTAAACCCTAATAGCATACTTCATAGAAGTATACTTTAATACCATGGGGGCACAAGATGAAAGTGATAAATTACTGGGAAAAGTTTTTAAGTACTGGAAGTATTAACGATTATCTTAACTACCGGGGGGAAGAAGCTGCAGGCTGCAGTATCACTACAGGAGATGAGAAACCAGCAAAACACAGCGCGTTTGCAAGGTTTGATAAAGTTAGTAAATCATCAGAATCCAAGGAAATTGAGGGAGCGGGGAAGGTTGAGGGAACAAGTCAGCGTTACAGGGATAATATTGAAAGCGGAACCCATCGGGGAGTATGACAGAAGGGTAGTTATATTGACAGGGGAGCGGGGAAAGATAGCGGCGTTTGCCAGAGGAGCCAGAAAGCAGGGCAGCAGGCTGTTAGCTTCCACCAATCCCTTTTGTTTTGGGCAGTTTGGGCTGTACGAGGGAAGAACTTCCTATAATATTATGGAAAGCAATATCAGCAATTATTTTGAGGGCTTCAGGGCGGATTTTGAGGCCTCCTGCTACGGGATGTATTTTTTAGAGCTTATGGATTACTACACAAGGGAAAACAGCGATGAAAAAGAAATGTTAAAGCTTTTATATCAATCCTTAAGGGCTCTTTTACATGAAAAGCTGTCGAACAGGCTGGTCCGGTACATATTTGAAATTAAGGCGCTTGCGCTAAACGGCGAGTATCCGGGGATACCGGAAGGGGAACGGCCTTTTCTCGATTCAACCGTTTATACAGTGAACTATATTGTGAATACCTCCGTGGAAAAGCTCTATACTTTTACGGTGACCGACAAGGTGCTTGAGGAGCTGGCGCAGATTGCCGACGGCTACAGAAATCGTTTTGTAGACAGAAAAATGAAAAGTCTGGAAATATTATGTGAATTTCCTTGTTGAAAAACGGATAATAGTCATATATAATGGATTGGGTAAATTGAAAGAGGCAGGGGAAGAGATGAAAAGCAGCAGATTGTTTTTACGCAAAATGATAATAAGCGTGCTGGCACTGGCGGTTATGCTGGGCGCGGTTTCCTGCGGGGAAAACGACGAGGAGGGCAGCAGTACTTTTATTACCGTGGGCAAGGACGGGACGATTCAGTCGGAAATTGTGGAGAGCTTTGCCGAGGAGCGGTATGATAAGGACGAGCTGCAGCAAATGATATTGGGCGAGGTATCCGCCTACAATAATAAAGCGGGAAGCGACAACATCACCGTGGAAAAGGTGGACATGGACGGCAGCGAGGTTGTAGTGAAAATGACTTACGTTAGGAGCCGGGATTACGCCGCTTTTAATAAGGAAACTTTTTTCGCAGGACTAGCGGACGATGCCGAGGTGGCGGGCTACGAGCTGAACGTGGTTTTAAGCGGAGTGAAGGACGCCAAGGAGACGGTGGGCCGGTCAGATATTTTGACTATGGAAGATACGGGGCTTTTGATTACCAACAGCAATGAGGAGATTCATCTTGAGGGAAAGGCCCTTTACGTCAGCGACGGCGTGGAGTACTCTGCAAACGGCAAAACGGTGCGCCGTATTGCTGATGGAGAAAAAATGATTTACGTCCTATACAGCACAAAATAAAAAAGATAAAGACAAAGCCTTAAGCAATTTATAAACTTTGCGGCGGTTGTCTGCGGGAATCAAAAGCCCGCTGCAAACAATGGGTTTTTGTCTCATCGGCAGCGGCCAAGCGGCGCTCGGCTTGCTGACCGCGGGAATCAAAGAGAGGAACAGGTGTAGAATGGAAAAGACAATGGAAAAAATTGTGGCCTTGGCTAAGGCAAGGGGATTTGTGTATCCCGGCTCTGAAATTTACGGGGGATTAGCCAATACATGGGATTACGGAAATCTTGGAGTGGAATTAAAGAATAATGTAAAAAAAGCGTGGTGGCAGAAATTTATTATGGAAAATCCCTATAACGTTGGGGTTGACTGCGCTATCTTGATGAATCCCCAGACATGGGTGGCTTCCGGCCATTTGGGCGGCTTTTCCGATCCGCTGATGGACTGCAAAGAATGTCATGAGCGTTTCCGCGCGGATAAGATTATCGAGGACTTTGCCGCGGAGAAGCAAATTGAGCTGGACGGCGCCATTGACGGGTGGAGTCAGGAGAAAATGCGGAGCTTTATCGAGGAACATAATATTCCCTGTCCCACCTGCGGCAAACATAATTTTACCGATATTCGTCAGTTTAACCTGATGTTTAAGACCTTTCAGGGGGTCACTGAGGATGCAAAGAACACGGTTTATCTTCGCCCTGAAACGGCGCAGGGCATCTTTGTAAACTTTAAAAACGTGCAGAGAACCTCCCGGAAAAAGATTCCCTTTGGAATCGGCCAGATTGGAAAATCTTTCCGAAATGAAATTACGCCCGGCAACTTTACTTTCCGAACCAGAGAATTTGAACAGATGGAGCTGGAATTTTTCTGCGAGCCGGACACGGATCTTGAGTGGTTTTCCTACTGGAAGCAGTTTTGTATCGACTGGTTGAAAAACCTCGGAATGAAGGAGGAGGAAATGCGCGTCCGCGACCACGAAAAGGAGGAATTGTCCTTTTATTCCAAGGCTACCACGGACATTGAATTTTTGTTCCCATTCGGCTGGGGCGAGCTGTGGGGAATTGCCGACAGGACGGATTACGACTTGACGCAGCATCAAAACACCTCCGGGGAGGATTTATCCTACTTTGACGACCAGAAAAACGAGAGATATATTCCCTATGTAATCGAGCCTTCGCTGGGAGCGGACAGGGTGGTGCTTGCTTTCCTGTGCTCGGCCTACGACGAGGAGGAAATAGGGGAGGGGGATGTGCGCACGGTGCTCCATTTCCACCCGGCCCTTGCGCCTGTGAAGATTGGGGTGCTTCCATTGTCCAAAAAGCTTGGGGACGGGGCGCTTTCGGTTTACAACCAGCTTTCAAAGAAGTATAACTGCGAGTTTGACGACAGGGGCAACATTGGAAAGAGATACCGCCGTCAGGACGAGATTGGAACGCCCTTCTGCGTGACCTACGACTTTGAATCCGAGAACGACGGGTGCGTCACGGTTAGATTCAGGGATTCCATGGAGCAAGAGCGGGTGGCAATCGCTGACCTTGACGCTTACTTTGCAGATAAAATGAATTTTTAAGTCATAAACAGCCGATGTGCTGCGCCCAATGTTTTTACGAGAAAACAGCACGGAAATGAGGAGACAAATGAAATATTACGGTGTAAATGAACTGCGCAGAATGTTTTTAGAGTTTTTTGAGAGCAAGGGACATTTAGCGATGAAAAGCTTTTCCCTTGTGCCTCACAACGACAACAGCCTGCTTTTGATTAATTCGGGCATGGCGCCCTTAAAGCCTTATTTTACCGGGCAGGAAATTCCGCCAAGGAAGAGAGTGACGACTTGTCAGAAGTGTATCCGTACCGGCGATATTGAAAATATTGGAAAGACCGCCCGCCACGGCACCTTCTTTGAGATGCTGGGAAATTTTTCTTTCGGCGACTATTTTAAGCGGGAAGCCATTCAGTGGACATGGGAATTTCTCACGGAGGTAGTGGGGCTTGATAAGGACAGGCTTTACCCTTCCGTTTATCTTGAGGATGACGAGGCTTTCGATATCTGGAATAAGGAGATTGGTATTGCCAAGGAAAGGATTTTCCGCTTCGGCAAGGAGGACAACTTTTGGGAGCACGGCAGCGGCCCCTGCGGCCCCTGTTCCGAGGTGTATTACGACAGAGGGGAAAAGTACGGCTGCGGAAAGCCGGACTGTACCGTGGGATGCGACTGCGACAGGTATATTGAGGTGTGGAACGATGTGTTTACGCAGTTTGACAACGACGGCAAGGGAAATTACAGCGAGCTGGAGCAGAAAAATATCGATACCGGCATGGGTCTTGAGCGTTTGGCCGCGGTGGTTCAGGATGTGGATTCCATTTTTGACGTGGATACCATTTGCGCCCTGCGTAATCGGGTTTGCGAAATTTCCGGCAAGGAATATAAAAAAGAGTACAAGTGGGACGTTTCTATCCGCATTGTGACGGATCATATCCGCTCCGCAACTTTTATGATTTCCGACGGGATTATGCCAACCAACGAGGGCAGGGGCTACGTCCTTAGAAGGATTATCCGCCGCGCGGCCCGCCATGGAAGGCTTCTTGGAATCGAGGGAACCTTCCTTGCAAATTTAAGTAGCACGGTAATTGAGGGCAGCAAGGACGGCTACCCGGAGCTGGAAGAAAAGAAGGATTTTATCTTTAACGTTTTGACGCAGGAGGAAAATAAATTCAACAATACCATCGACCAAGGGCTTGGCATTTTAAGCGAGATGGAAGGAGCTATGGTGAAGGAGGGCAGAGACTGCCTTTCCGGCGAGGACGCTTTTAAATTATACGATACCTACGGATTCCCTCTTGACCTCACCATGGAAATTTTGGAGGAAAAAGGTTTTCAGGTGGACGAGGAAGGCTTTCAGGCGGCCATGAAGAAGCAGAAGGATACGGCGAGGGCGGCCCGCAAGGTGACAAATTATATGGGAGCCGACGTGACGATTTATGAGTCCATCGACCCTGCGATTACCACCCTCTTTACGGGCTATGACAGTCTGTCTTGGGATTCAGAAATTACGGTGCTCACCACCGAGACAGAGCTGGTTCAGGCCTTGACGGACGGGGAGACGGGCACTATTATCGTGAAGGAAACGCCTTTTTACGCCACTATGGGCGGTCAGTGCGCCGATACCGGTATCATTAGCTGCGGCGACGGCGAATTTCAGGTAGAGGACACCGTTAAGCTTCTTGGGGGCAAGGTAGGCCACATTGGCCGCGTGACGCGGGGAATGTTGAAAGTCGGCGACAAGGTTACGCTAAAGGTCAACGAGGAAAACAGAAGCGACACCTGCAAGAACCACAGCGCAACCCACCTTCTGCAGAAGGCCCTGCGCACGGTGCTGGGAACCCATGTAGAGCAGAAGGGCTCCTTTGTGAACGGGGACGGACTGCGTTTTGACTTCAGTCATTTCTCGGCCATGACAAAGGAAGAGCTGGAAAAGGTTGAAAGGATTGTCAATGAAAAGATTGCCGAGGCCATCAAGGTGGAGACAAAGGTAATGAGCCTTGAGGACGCCAAGAAAACGGGCGCGATGGCGCTTTTCGGTGAAAAATACGGCGAGACCGTGCGGGTTGTCCAGATGGGGGACTTTTCCACGGAGCTCTGCGGCGGCACTCACGTGGCGAATACATCTTCCATTATGCTTTTTAAGATTCTTTCCGAGAGCGGAATCGCGGCGGGCGTCCGCCGAATCGAGGCGCTCACAGGAAAAGGCGTGCTGGCTTATTACGCGGGCATTGAAGCGTCGCTTCACGAGGCGGCGGCCCTTGTGAAAACCCAGCCTGCGGAGCTTCCCGGCAGAATCGAGCATCTTTTGGCGGAGCTGAAAGCCCTGCGGAGCGAGAACGAGGCTTTAAAGAGCAAGGCGGCAAAGGAAGCCTTAGGCGACGTGATGAATCAGGTAGCAGAGGTAAAAGGCGTTAAGCTTCTTGCGGCAAAGGTGTCAGGCGTGGATATGACCGGTTTGCGGGATTTAGGCGACCAGCTAAAGGCAAAGCTGGGCGAGGGCGTAATTTTGCTTGTGTCCGACAAGGACGGAAAGGTAAATATGGTTGCCATGGCGACAGAGGCGGCTATGAAACAAGGCGCTCACGCAGGCAACTTGATTAAAGGCGTGGCAGGAAAGGTTGGCGGCGGCGGCGGCGGCAGGCCGAACATGGCGCAGGCCGGCGGGAAAAATCCCGGCGGAATCGACGATGCTATTGAGGCGGCGGCGGAGGTCTTGGCGGGTCAGATAAAGTAGCCGCCGATGAAATTTCTGCGGAGAATTTGGAAGCTTTGGAGGCCTTGCGGCAGATGTATTATGCAAAATATACAAAATTTCCTGAAATTGCAAATAAGTAATTGACGCAAAAGAAATTTGTGGTATAATAATAAGCGTGTGTATGATGCACATAATAAAAACCCGATCAGTCGTTGTTACCAGAAGGGGCTGAAGGGAGGGCAGAGTGTAGGATGTCAAATGTAATCGTTAAAGAAAATGAGACTTTAGATAGTGCTTTACGACGCTTCAAGAGAAGCTGCGCAAAAGCTGGTATTCAGCAGGAGATTCGTAAGAGAGAGCATTACGAGAAACCAAGCGTAAGAC
>JAMPGS010000077.1 GCA_023663815.1 Clostridium sp. | reverse complement strand
GGACAAGTCCTGCATGTCCTCGCCCCGCTTTAGCTGCTTTGCAAGCATGTCGCAGACCTCGTAAAGCCGGGTAGACTTGCCACTCTGGCCGGAAATGATAAGGGGGGTTCTGGCCTCGTCAATGAGCACCGAATCCACCTCGTCGATAATGGCGTAATGGAGGTCCCTAAGAACAAGCTGCTCCTTGTAAATTACCATGTTGTCCCGCAGGTAATCAAATCCCAGCTCGTTGTTGGTAACGTAGGTAATGTCGCAGCCATAGGCTTCCCTTCTCTCGTCGGACTTCATGCTGTTTAGCACAACGCCCACCGTGAGGCCCATAAACTTATAAATCTCGCCCATCCACTCGGAATCGCGCTTTGCAAGATAATCGTTGACCGTCACCACGCACACGCCTCTTCCCTCCAGCGCGTTCAAGTAGGCAGGAAGCGTGGCTACCTGCGTTTTTCCTTCGCCGGTTTTCATCTCCGCGATACGGCCCTGATGGAGTATGATTCCGCCAATCAACTGTACTCTGTAGTGCTCCGTATTGAGGACCCTTCTGGCCGCTTCCCGCACCGCCGCAAAGGCTTCGGGAAGCAAATCGTCCAGCGTTTCCCCCTCGCCCAAACGTTTCTTAAATTCTTCCGTCTTAGCGGAAAGCTCCGCATCCGACAAGGCCTGCATAGCCGGGCGCAAATCCTCAATGGCTTTTACAGTGCTTTCTATACGCTTTAATTCTCTTTCACTATGGGTGCCAAACACTTTTTGAACTAGATTCATTTTTATCCCCATTCTGGAGCGTTTACACGGCTGGCGCGCAAATCTCAAATTTGCGTCTGTTATCAATGCAACTTGTGACGCTCCGGCACAAATCATAAATCTAATTGTAACAGATTTGCGGGGCATATTCAACTATTAAGATTTGTATATTCTGACGGCTTATAAACGGCATGACTGAATGATTAAAATGTTCTTTGAGTTATACCTTCGCATTATTGCATTTTCTTCTAAACAGTGTTATTATTTTAACGATGTAAAAGCAGTTTGTGTCCGCACGGCAACCACAAACGCATCCATTCCTACACAAGCCGTGCAGAAATGAGGAGACCAATGAGTAAGACATTCGCTGATTTAATCGCCAAAGTCAATGAATACGGCACAAAAAAAGTCGCTGTGGCCGTGGCCCAAGACTCTGCCGTGCTTGAAGCCGTCAAGGCAGCCAAAGAAAGGAAAATTGCCGACGCCGTTTTAGTTGGCAACGAAAAAGCAATCCGGGAAATCGCCGATTCCCTTAACATGGATTTAAGCGGTTTTGAAATTATCAACGTGGAGGACGTGACCGAAGCCGCCCGCACCGCCGTTAATCTGGTTCACGAGGGGAAAGCCGACATGTACATGAAAGGCCTGATTGACACAAAGGGCTTTTTGAAAAGCGTTCTGGACAAGGAAGTGGGACTTCGCACCGGAAAACCCTTATCCCACGTGTGCGTATTTGATATCGAGGGCATCGACCATCTGCTCTTCTTGACCGACGTTGCTTTCATTCCCTACCCTACCTTGGAGGACAAAGTACACATTATCAACAATACCTTGGAAATCACTAAGGCCTGCGGCATTGAAAATCCCAAAGTTGCTCCCCTTGCGGCCGTGGAGGTTATCAACCCCAAAATGCCCGCTACCGTGGAGGCAGGCGAGCTCACCCGTATGAACAAAGAGGGCGAAATCACGGGCTGTATCGTGGACGGCCCTTTATCCCTTGACCTTGCCATCGACCCTGAGGCCGCCAAGCACAAAGGCGCTACCGACAGAGCCATTCAGGGCGACGCCGACATTCTTCTTTTCCCCGATATTCACGCCGGGAATCTGGTATACAAATGTCTGGTGCATACCGCAAAAGTTGTCAACGGGAATATTCTCACAGGGACAAAAGCGCCCGTTATTTTAACTTCCCGTTCCGATGATTTTGAGACGAAAGTAAACTCCATCGCTTTAGGCGCCGTTGTGGCCGAGGCCATGAAAAACCAATAATAAAACAAAAATAACAAGGATTCTTCTGCGCACAAAGCGGTCTGCGGACGCGGCGCGGCCTGAAATATTTTAGACAAATGCGCGCAGAAGAACTTTTGAGAAATTACAAGGAGGATAGAGCATGTCTATCAAAAGCTTAATTATCAACCCCGGTTCCACCTCCACCAAAATCGGTGTTTTCGAGGATGAAACCCTTTTGTTTGAGGAAACCCTCCGCCATTCCACAGAGGAAATTGCGCAGTACGCCTCCATCGTGGACCAGAAGGATTTTCGCAGGCAGATTATTTTGGATTTATTAAAAGAAAAAGATTTTGACGTAAATTCCCTGCAGGTAGTCGTGGGGCGCGGGGGCATGTTAAAGCCCATTCCCGGCGGCACCTATGCAATAAGCAGCGAGCTGCTTGAGGATTTAAAGATTGGCGTTCAGGGACAGCACGCCTCCAATCTGGGCGGGATTCTCGCAAAGGAAATTGCCGATTCAATTGGAGTTCCCTCTTACATTGTTGACCCCGTGGTTGTGGACGAGTTGATGCCCATCGCCAGATACTCCGGTATTCCTGAACTTCCCCGTACCAGCGTGTTCCATGCGCTGAACCAAAAGGCCGTTGCAAAACGCTATGCAAAGGAACAGGGCAAGGCTTACGATTCCTTAAACCTGATTGTGGTTCATATGGGCGGCGGCGTTTCCGTGGGCGCGCATGAAAAGGGAAAAGTCATCGACGTATTTAACGCACTAGACGGCGACGGCGCTTTCTCCCCTGAAAGAGCGGGGGCCGTTCCCACCGGCGCGCTGATTAAAATGTGTTTTTCCGGCAAATATACCGAGAAGGAAGTTTACAAGAAGGCCGTAGGCAGCGGCGGCTTTAACGCTTACGTTGGAACTAACGACATGCGCGACGTGGAAAAGATGGTTCAGGGCGGCGACAAAAAGGCGGAGGAAGTCCGCGAGGCTTTTATTCTGCAGGTTGCCAAAAATATCGGCTCCATGTCCTGCGTCCTGAAAGGTAAAGTAGACCAGATTATCGTTACCGGCGGAATTGCTTACGATAAGGTGGTTGTAGCGGGCCTTAAAGAGCGGGCGGGCTTCATTGCCCCCATGACCGTGTACCCCGGCGAAGACGAGCTGCTGGCCTTGGTTCAGGGCGCGCTCCGCGTTATGAACGGGGAGGAAGAGGCGCTGGCTTATTAAAGCGTATAATCGAGTAGGGAAGATTCTTTCTTCCCTACTCGTGCGCCGGGCATCCGTCAGCTTGGCTGACATATTCCTTTGGATGCCCGTGTGCATAAAAAGGCGGCAGACATTTTTTCGTGCCTGCCGTCTTTCATTTAATTTTTCCAACCCTTTCCCCAATTTCATTTGTTCTTTCCGCCGCTTTCAGTCATATACCCCTCCTGACTTTGTTCCCCGCGCTTCTCATTATTAATGCGCAGATATCTCCGCACCACGCACAGAATCGTCACGCTCACCACCGACACAAAATCCTGATAAGGCGTGGTATCTCCCACTATCATATGCCGCGCCACAAGGAAGATAAGCACTTCCAGCACATTCTCGGAATTGGGGCGACAGAGCATCACCAAAAACTCAATGCCGATAACCAGCGTAAAAATCTGCTCCATGTACTCCCTGAAAACAGTCGTGTCCTCCAAAAGACGCCCGAAAACCTCAATGTTCCGCAGAATTCCGACAATCATAAACACGACCCCAACCAGCATCATCACCGCCGCAATCAGCTCCGAAACGTCGCACGCAATCTGTACATACTTTTTAAGCTTCTCCATTCTTGCCCATAATTTTGCCATAAATACCCCCGTTTTTCTTTTTATTTACCTGTCATGAGCCGACTTTACAAACAGTAAAAACATAGGGAAAATTTCCAGCCTGCCCGTCAGCATGGCAAGGGATAAAACCACCTGCGCCCAGTCCGAGTAAACGCTGAAATTCGCCATCGGCCCCACTAAATTTAATCCCGGCCCGATATTATTAAAGCAGGACAGCACCGCCGTAAAATTGGTGGTAAAGTCTAACCCGTCCAGCGAGACAATCAGCGTAAACACGCACAATAACAGCATGTAAGCCGCGACGTAAATTCTGGTGGAGCCCAAAGTACGCTTGTCCACAGGCTTCCCGTTGACCCGAACGGTAATCATTGCCTTTGGATTAATAATCTGCCTAATTTCCGCCACGAAGGATTTCACAATAATCAGCACCCTTGACACCTTCATGCCGCCGCCGGTGGAGCCCGCGCAGGCGCCTATTACCATCAAAAGCAGCAGCGTATGTTTGGAAAATTCCGGCCAAAGCTCAAAATCCACCGTGGCAAAGCCCGTGGTGGTGATAATGCTTGTCACCTGAAAGAACGCCTGACGCAAGGCGTTTCCCACCGTCCCCGCAAAGCCTATGATATTGCAGGTAATCATCACCGTAGCCGCAGCGACGATTGCAAAATAGGCCTTAACCTCCTCCATAAACAACGCTTCCTTTATCCGGCGCAGCAAAATCAAATGGTACACGCTGAAATTTACGCCGAACAGCAGCATAAAAATCCCCAGCGTCACCTCGATTGCCAGACTGTTATAACCCCCAATTCCCGCGCTTGAAATTGCAAAGCCTCCCGTTCCAGCCGTTCCAAAGGCAATGCAAAAGCTGTCAAAAACCGGCATCCCAAACACGCATAAGAGTACCACCAAAATCAACGTCATAATCCCATAAATCCCGTAGAGAATCATGGAAGTTGTGCGCATCCGCGGAACCAGCTTTCCGGCTGTGGGGCCGGGCACCTCCGCCCGCACCAGATGCATGGAATTGTCGTTTTCCATAGGCATCACCATCAGCATAAAGACCAGCACTCCCATGCCGCCAATCCAGTGGGTAAAGCTCCGCCAGAACAAAACCCCGTGCCCTAACTCCTCCGGCGCGGACAAAATAGACGCCCCCGTTGTGGTAAAGCCCGACACAATCTCAAAAAGCGCGTTCCAATAGGAAGGAAAACCTCCGTTAATGTAGAGAGGCAGCGCGCCTATCAGCGAAATAATAATCCAAGCGGACGCTACAATAAAGTAACCGTCCCGGCTGCTCATCTTCTGCCCGGACTGCTTTATAAAGGTAAGTCCGGCTCCCGCAAGTCCCGCCGGAACCATTGTGACAATAAATCCAAAAGCATCTCCGTCCCCGTACAGCAGCGACACCAGCAGCGCCGGCAGCATTAACAGGACCTCCAACAATATAATTTTGCCTATTGTACTGACAATAATTCTCTTATTCATGACCTATAACGCCTTTCTGACATTTTCCATTTTCTGCAGCCTTTGCCCTATGTTCTGAAAATGTCCTCAAGACGCGCTATCTGCCTTCCAATGGTTGCCACCAACGCCAAATCCCCCGGCATCAGCATATCGTCGCCCCTTGGAATAATCGTTTTGTAATCCCGCATAATACAGCCCAGCAGCACGCCGTTTTTGAGCCTTAAATCCTTAAGCGGGATATTCAGGTTCATATCCTTCTCATCTATCTTAAACTCGATAAACTCAATTTTTCCGTCCATCAGCCGGTAAAGGGACTCCACCGCGTCGTTGTCCTCCGCGTTTAAGAGGGAGCGGCTGTAGCCTAGAATTCTGTCCGCCGCTACGTCCTCTCTGGAAACGGTGCAGATTCTGCTTCCCGGCTGTAGCACCTTAAGCCTTGACTTTGCGCTGACGCGGGATATCACCTTGCCCACCCCCTGCGACTCCGCAAACATGGCCGATACCAGATTGTACTCGTCGTTCTCCGTCATTGCGATAAAAGCGTCCGTATTTGCAATGTCCGCCCCCGACATGGAATCAAAATAGCTGAGCGTATCGTCCCACATGACGGCGGCTTTCGGTATCGCCGCGGAAATTTCCTCCGCCAGAGCCTTATCCTTTTCCACAATGGTAACGGTGGCCCCCTGCTTTATCAGCACGTTTGCCAGATAAGAGGAAATGCGCCCTCCCCCTGAAATCATAATCGACTGCAGAGGCTTCACGGGCAGCTTTAGCTTTTTAAAGGATTTTCTGAACTCCTCCGCCGCCCCCGTCAGATAAAGGATATCCCCGGAGTGCAGCTCCGTATCCCCTTTGGGTACAAACGCCTCCCCGTTCCTCACCACCGCGCATATGAGCAGGTTGATTCCCATTCCCTGATTAATTTCAATCAGCGTCTTGCCGCTTAGGGGCGAATCCTCCTTTACCGACATTTCCACCAGCTCGGCTCGGCCCCTTGCAAAGACCTCCACTCTGGTGGCAAGGGGAAACCGAAGCAGCCGGTAAACCTCCAGCGCTGCGGCCAGCTCAGGATTAATTGTCATGGAAAGTCCCAGCTTATCCCGGTAAAAGCGGTTCTGGCTGGCGTAATCCACATCCCGTACCCTTGCGATGGTGTGCTTTGCCCCCATCATGTGGGCCGTCATACAGCTCAATATATTTAACTCGTCGGAGTTAGTGACCGCAATAAACATGTCGGCGTCGTTCGCGCCTAGTTCCTTTAAGGTTGCATAGGAAGCGCCGTTTCCCAGATAGCTTATAGCGTCCACCGTATTCCCCAAGCTGTCAACAACGCTTTCCTCCCTGTCGATGACGGTGAGCTTATAACCGTCGCGGGCAAGCTGAAAGGCAAGGGTCCTGCCAATCTCCCCGCCGCCCACAATAAAAATATTCATAGCTTTATGGTATTTCATTTTTGATGCCTTCTTCCAAAATCCTTTGTCTAATGAACTACGCTGAAATTAATTATAGCTCATACTCACCCGGCTTGCTATATTTTTTTATTATTTTTTCCCATGCATCCAAGCGAGAAGAGAAAGCTTTCTCTTTTCGCCGCGCGACCTGCGTGCCGCGCCAGCAGCAAACTTCCTTTTACCTTGTGCATCGGACAGGAAATGTTTTTCTTCCTGTCCGCCGCGCCGGGGCAGGCTGCGTCAGCAGCATCTTCATTACTGCCCCGTGTGCATATAAACAGCGGGACAGCCAATGCCGCCCCGCCGTAAATTCTTTCCTTTTATTTTCCAAATCCTTCCATATACTGATTGTAGGAATCAACCTGCGCGCCGTGAATCTCGGCAAGCTCGTCGAGCACTTTTTGAAGGCCCAGACTTTCAATGTTCGCCACATAAGCGTCCCAATCGTCAAGGGATTTTCCGCCGCCGATAACGCCCCATGTGTACTCCTTCATGGCGTCCCCGATATCCGTTCCAACGTCGTTGTTTACAACATAGGCGTCCGGATTTTTCTTCTCAATGGTCTTTGCGTATGCGTCGCGGCTGTTTTCCTTTACCTTCTCAAACAGCTCTGTTGTCTCTCCGGTATTGGCAATGTTACATGCGTCCTTTCTTGCAAACAAATCTTGGAACAGGGCGATACCAATGCCCATTTCCGTATTCTCGGAGCCGTTGCTATCATGAACGATTTCGTAGGTTCCGTCGCCGTTGTCTATGTAGTCTCTCCCCTCTACACCGAAGCGTCTGTGAATGTAGTTCTCCTCTGTGGCCATGTCGTCCCAAATCGCGTAAGCCCTTTCAGGATCGGAACACACGTTGGTAATTCCAAAATAGCACCATGCCGCGATAGTGGCGGGCTCGTCCTGTGGATTTCCGTTATCGCCGGACACCATATCAATGGGAATCCACTCTGCGTCCGGGTTGGTTGAATAGAAGGACTGCATGGTTCCGGCGGAAGGATTATTCCATGTTACCCAGCTATAGGTTGCGCCGAAGCCGCCGTTTGCCATTTCCTCGTCGCGGTCCGTATCTGTAATCATACTGGGGTCAATCACGCCGTCGGCGTAAAGCTTTGCCACTCTTCCAAGCCATTCCTTGCAGTCGTCCGTGGTAGGGCCGTAAACATAGGAGCCGTCCTCCATGCGCAGGAAGTCCATACGTCCGTTTCCGTCGCCGCAGCCTTGAATCCAAGGCCAAAAGCTGCGGTAATCGTAGCCGTCGCCGTTCCAGCCGTAGGTGTCGTCCACACCGTTGCCGTCCGGGTCATCGTTGGTAAAGGCGTATAAGCACTCCTCCAGCTCGTCTAAGGTTGTGGGAACTGCAAGGCCCAAATTGTCAAGCCAATCTTTTCTTATCCAAAGGGTCTCGCAGGCAGGCTCCGCCACGTCGCCGGGAATCCGGTAGCAGGCTCCCTCCCCGCCTGAAGCGTAAAACATAACGCCGGGGTCAATGGCATTATAATAGTCTACCATATTTGTGTATCGTTCCATGTAAGGCGCAACGTTCACCAGAAGTCCCGCGTCCACCCATTTAGTGTAGTCGGCTTCCATGTTCCACCACCAGATAATGTCCGGCCTCTGGGTCTCGTCGCCCATCAGAAGGGAAATTTTGGAAGTAGCGTCCGACCAGCCGGGAAGGGCAAGCACTTCAATGTCCAAATTGTAGCGTTCCTCCAGCCACTTTTCAATCTCGCTGTCCGGCTGGGTGTAACCCTGAAGGCACACCACGCTCATTTTCATTGTTTCTTCTTGATTCAGCACGTCAATCGGCTCCTCCGCCAGCGTCGGCTTATTGACGTCCGCGGCTGTTCCGCCTCCGCTAGAGCCTCCGCATCCTGTCAGCATACCAACGGTCATCGCGCCTGTCAGTACAAGAGCTGCTAATCTTTTTTTCATAACCATTTATCCTCCTATTTCTTTTTTGAACTTCTTTTCATTTCCTCCCAGCGTCCTTTGTCTGAATTCCAACGCTGTCCGGGCTTTTGCTGTTTTTCAACTTGATTAACCCTTTACACCTCCAATCATAACGCCCTTCACAAAGTATTTCTGCACAAAAGGATATACGCACAAAATCGGAACTGTCGCCACCACAACGGAAGCCGCCTTGATGGTTGCCGCCGTTACGTTGGTGGACGCCGCCACCGTCACGCCCGCGGACTGCATGGCCTGATTGGTGTTGGTGAGCATATACCGGAGAACCGCCTGCAGGGCCCACCTGCTCTTGGTGTTGATGTAAAGCACGCTTGAAAAATAATCGTTCCAGTAGCCAACCGCTGTGAAAAGGGCGATTGTCGCAATGCTTGCCTTGGAAAGCGGCAGGATAATTTTTGCAAAAATCGTCACGTCGTTCGCGCCGTCCAGTCTCGCCGATTCCTCCAAGCTCTCCGGGATGGTGGAGAAAAAGCTTCTCATAATGATAACGTTGTACGCGCTGATTAAGCCCGGAAGAATTAAGGACCAGCGGTTGTCAATCAAATACATGTTCTTTATCAACAAATATCCGGGAATCATACCGCCTGAAAACAACATTGTAAACAGGATAAGTATGTTCATGGTCTTTCCAAAGGGAAGGTCCTTCTTGGAAAGAGGATAAGCCGTCGTCGCCGTGAACAGCGTGCCAAGCCCCGTGCCCACAATCGTCACCATGATGGTGGTGAAATAGCCGCTCCAAATGGACGGGTCTTTAAATACCTTTGAGTATGTATCCAGATTAAAGCCCTGCGGCCAGAGGAACACGCCGCCCTTTGCCGTCGCCTCTACCGAGCTGAAGGACATCATAATTACATGCCAGAAGGGATACAGCATTATGATGCTCAACACTGTAAAAAAGATATAATTAAATACCGTGAAAACTTTTTCGCCTTGACTTCTCTTTATCGTAGTTCCAGCTACTTTTGAACCTTTCATATCGCTCGCCTCCTTTCCTTAGAATAATCCTTCGTTGTTGGTTTTCTTCGCTATCGTGTTGACAATGACAATCAGGACGAAGGCCACCACCGACTTAAACATGCCCGCCGCCGTCGAGAACGAGTAATCATTGTTGATAATACCCATTCTGTAAACGTAGGTGTCGATGATATCCGCCACGTCGTACACGTGGGAGGTATACAACATAAATATCTGGTCGAATCCAGCGTTTAAGATGTTGCCGCAGCTTAAAATAAACTGAATGATAATCGTCGGTATAATTGTCGGCAGGGTAATGTGGAGCGCCTGTTTCCACTTACCCGCCCCGTCGATGGACGCGGCTTCGTACAACACAGGGTCAATGCCGCTGATTGCCGCAAAATAAATAATGGTTCCCCAGCCAAGGCCCTTATAGATATCCGTGATAATCAGCATCGGCACGAAATATCTTGAGTCCGTCAACACCATGATGCGCTCGCCGGTAATCATCTGCAGGAAATTTGTAATCATACCGTTGTCGGGGTCGAGCAGGGTCATAATAATACCGGATAAAATAACCCATGAAATAAAGTGCGGCAGATAAAGAAGCGTCTGGGATACCTTCTTAAATTTGAGGCTCCGCATTTCGTTCATCATGAGCGCCAAGACCACCGGAATTGGGAATCCCAAAATCAGCTTCAGCAAACTAATTACAATGGTGTTCCGAAGCACTGGCACAAAGGACTGTTTGGAAAACAAATCCGCAAACTGCCGGAATCCAACCCACGTGCTCTTTGACGGGTCATACTGGTTGTAATCCTGAAATGCAATTTTTAATCCAAATATCGGTATGTATTTGAAAATTGCAAAAAACAAGATACCGGGAACTAACAGGAGAAATAACCACCGTTTTTTCACTATCTCTCGTCCCGTTCTGCGGACCTTCTCACCAAAGGTTTCCGCCATTGGAGCTTTTGAAATTGCTGCCATTTTGCATCCTCTCCCTTCTAAATATGGATTTCAACTCTTTTCCCTCCTCGTTTGAATTTATTTGCACTATTAAGCATTATTCTGCATTTATGTCATAGTGCTTTATCTAATTTAATTAATTGAATTTTATCACTATTTTTATCTTTTTTAAAGTAAAATTAAGCAATTTTTTATTTTTTGTCATATTTCATAATATTATAGCTTTATTATGCACTATTATGCACTATATTTATGCATTATTTCTAAATTTGAACATAAGCGCTCTCGTTTGCCACTCGCACAGCCAACTCTCGCCTCGCTGTATGCGGCTGCCGCCAACTGTGAACGCAAGCGCGTCGGCTTGCGCCTTGTCGATGCGGCAGCCGCCAAATACAAACGCAGGGTAAACCAGCCAAAACCAATTTACCCTGCGCTCTTTCTGTATTGATTCTTCTATCAGCTTTTCTTTCGTGTCTCTTCTTTAACCCCTTCCGCCGTCCGCGCTCTCCGCGCGTCTGGCGATACTTTCTTTCAACACCATATGCCCTTCCACAATGGACACGCCCTGTCCGCCGCCCTCTCCCGACAGCCTTTTAATCAGCCTGCCAAGGGCCTTGCGCGCCATCTCCTTTATATCTACCTCATAGGTGGTGATGCCAAGGCTGCAGATTCCGGGATAGAGGTAATTGTCAAACCCCGCCACGGAGATATCCTCCGGCACCCGATAGCCTTTTTCCCGCAGCGCAGCCACCAAAAGGGCCGCCGTCATATCACAGTTGCACACAAAGGCGGTGGGCATCTCCACTGGAAATTGAAATTGAAAGCCCTCGGCCCGGCAGCCCGTGTCCACGCTCCTATCTTCAAGCACCCAATCCTCCCGCGCCCTCCGGCCATGCTCCAGCAGCGCCTTGCAGTAGCCGAAATACCTGTCGTTGATGCTGCCCGTGTACAGGAGCGTCCCCACATACCCTATGTCGATATGGCCCATCTCAAACAAATAATTGGTGAGCTTATACATTCCATAATAATTATCCGTGATGACGGCGTCGCACTCCTGCCTTTTATCATAAAAATCCAGACACACCAAGGGAATTTTCATGCTCCGCCGCACCGTCTCAAAGTACTCCTCTTTCAAAAGACCGATAATGATAAGCCCGTCCGCCCTGCCCTCCGCCAAGAGCCTTGGCAGCTCCATTCCCTGCTCGCTTTCCCTGCTTAATATCTCCAGCATGGTAAAGCAGTCCCTCTCGATTGCCCTAGTGGCTACCTCCTGATACATTTTCCAGTAAAAGGATTCCTGCTGGTCCAGATAACGCTCGGAGACGATAACGCCTATGTTCCAGCTTTTTTTAGCTTTCGCCGCCCTTGCGGCCGAGAGCGGCACATACCCCATTTCCCGCGCCAGCGCCTTAATTTTTCCCCGCATCTCCTCGCTGACGCCCTTTTGGTCGGACAACGCCTTTGAAACAGTAACCGTACTTATGTTTAACCGCCCGGCAATGTCCGCAAGCTTCACCGACTTAGCCATTTTTATTTTTCCCCCAATCCGCTAAACTACAATACCTCTACCATATGAATCAGCCTGCTCTTAAAATCGCCCGGCAGATTCTGCACCAGATATCCCGCCTTCATCAAAACGTCGCCCGTGTAAATTTCTTCCTCCCCTTCTATTTGATATCTCTTGTCGGCGTCCAGCCCCTTAAAGCAAATCCGCCTGCTGTGGTAATTGGGCCGGCTTAACACCTGCACAAAGGTATAAAGGGCCTCCCCCTTGTCCTTCCGCACCACGCCGTAGCAGTCGTAATAGTGGTTTTCACTGTAGGAGGCAACCCGGTAATAATCCCCCTCCCGCACCAAATCATTGTACTTATGGTACATGGCAACCTGCTCCGGAATCATTTCCCTTTCTTCCTCTGAAATCTTTGTCACGTCCAGCTCATAGCCAAAGGTTCCCGCAAGGGCCACATGCCCTCTGGTCTCAAAAGGAACCGTTCTTCTCAGCACATGGTTCGGGCAGTCGGACACATGGGCCCCCATAGTTGAAAGAGGATAAATAAGCGCGGTCCCCTCCTGAATCTTAAGCCGCTCTATGGCGTCGGTGTCGTCCGAACACCAAATTTGCGGGCTATAGTAGAGCATACCGGGGTCGAATCTTGCGCCGCCGCCGGAACAGTTTTCCAAAAGCAAGTTGGGGAATTCTTTCAGCATCCGCTCTTGAAGCTCGTAAACCCCAAGCATATACCTGTGGAAAAACTCGCCCATTCTCTCCGCCGGAAGCTGCGCGGAGCCGATATCGGAGAGCTGCCTGTTCATATCCCACTTTACATACTCCACATTGGCGCTGCGCAGCACCTTGGCAATGCTCTCGCTCACATAGTCCAGCACATCCCGACGGGTCAAGTCAAGGACATACTGATTCCTGCTAAGGCTCCCCACTCTGCCCGGTATGGAGACGGCCCAATCAGGATGCGCCCGGTACAAATCCGAATCGGGGGAAATCATTTCCGGCTCAAACCATATGCCGAACTTCATTCCCAGCTTGTTCACCTCGTCCACAAGATATTTCAGCCCGCCGGGAAGCTTTTCTTCGTTGACCTTCCAATCCCCCAAAGCGCGGTTATCGTCAAAGCGGTTTCCAAACCAGCCGTCGTCCATCACCAGCATCTCAACGCCCAGCTTCGACGCCTGCCTTGCAATGTCAAGCAGCTTTTCCGTGTTAAACTCAAAGTAGGTGGCTTCCCAGTTATTGATTAAAATAGGACGCTTTTTATCCTTATAAGGGCTCCTGATTAAATGCTTTCTGTAAAAATCGTGGAAGGTTCTCGTCATGTTTCCCAGGCCTTCCCCAGAATAAACCATCACAACCTCCGGCGCTTGAAATTCCTGCCCCGGCTCCAATTTCCACTTAAAATCTTCGGGGTGGATTCCCATAGTCATACGCGCCTGATGAAACTGGTCGCTCTGGACGGTGGCCTTGAAATTGCCGGAATACACGAAATGCATGGCGTAAACCTTCCCGTGCTCGTCGTCCGCCGTCTTTTCCTTGAGAGCCATAAAGGGATGGTCCTGATGGCTGGATTCCCCCCGCGTGGACTCCACGCAAAACTTTCCGTGGCTTACCGGCACGGTCTGTATTTGACGCTCCCGCGCCCATGAGCCGTGGAGGGTCATCACATCAAACTCTTCGTTGTCCATGTCAAGGCACGCGCTGTAAGCCTTGGTAAGATACAGAGAATCTCCGCCGCCGTTTACAATGCGCACGCTTCTTGTTATCACGTCCGCCTCCTCAAAGGCGGTGTACAAAAGTATTGCCTTAAGCCCCGTGCAGGCGTCCTCGCACACAATCTCAACGCTGGCGCACTCGCTGTTTTCCCCAAAAGATGCGGGCAGCCCCGAAAGCGCGGGCTTTCCCTCATATATCCTGCTGGAAACATATTGCAGGGACAGACCCGTATTTCCCCCTTTTGTCTCTATACTGATACAGTCCTCCCGGTAATCCCCAAGGCCGTGGGCGGAATATTCCATGGGGAAGCTGTCCAAGAAGGACGCCCTTTCCCGATTATTTATCGATGGTATCAAAGGATTTTCCTGAATACGCAGAACATGCGCAAGATGATAGTCGTTCAGACGGCCGCCGTAATAAATATGGCCTAGAAACATTTCATCGTCCACTACGCCGATGACATAGCTGGTCTTTTTCGTATCTATTTTGATAAGCTTCTTGACAGCCTCAGATACGTTTTCATAACATTTTATTGCCATTTTTTCACCTCCGAATTTGCTTTCACGGTAAACGCCTTAAAAATAGGATATTCCGTTTACCTATGCAGACATTAAGCTTAATTTGCTTAATTTTTAAGTTTTATTAGCTTAAATTATAAATTAATTTTACTTAATGTCAACTAAATGATACAAATTCGGAGGCTTAATAATTCACAAAGATTTTTGCATTTTTTGTACAATTCTTCGACTTTGCTTTTGTTGCGGCGCCTTGATATTTTTACTTTCCTGCCTTGATTCTTTACAGTCTTGCATTGACGCTCTTATCGCCATTGCCACATTTCGACGTTTTTACTTTCTCACTTCGATGTTTTTCTGCTGCCTTTCCGCTTTTACTGCCGCACCTTGATGTGAACCTCCCGAAGCTGCTGCTCCGTCACCTCGTTAGGCGCGCCGCACATCAAATCCTGCGCCGTTGCGCTCATGGGGAAAGGAATAATCTCCCTGATATTTTCCTCCTCCCGCAAAAGCATAATCATCCTATCGATGCCCGGCGCCATTCCCGCATGGGGGGGAGCCCCAAACTGGAACGCGTTGTAAAGGGCGCCAAACTTCTGCTTTAATACTTCCTCGTCGTATCCGGAAATCTCAAAAGCTTTTACCATGATATCAAGGTTGTGATTCCGCACCGCACCAGAGGAAAGCTCCACGCCATTGCACACAATGTCGTACTGGTATGCCAATATTTCCAGCGGATCCTTCGTGTCAAGCGCCTCTATGCCTCCCTGCGGCATGGAGAAGGGATTGTGGGTAAAGCCAATCTTCTTTGTTTCCTCGTCCCTCTCAAACATGGGAAAATCGTTGACAAAACAAAAGCGGAAGGCGTTCTTTTCGCAAATGTCAAGCCGCTTACCCAGCTCGCTGCGAATCTGCCCCGCAAGGATTTCCGCCCGCGCCTGCCTATCCGCGATAAAGAAAATGGTATCCTCCTTTTCCAAGCCTGCAAGCTCCTTGAGTTCCGCTTTTAACTCCACCGGTATAAATTTGTCGATGGGGCCCTTGTAGCTCAAACCGCCCGCCGCCCCTTCGGCTCCCTCATCGCCCGCATCTTCTATTACTTCCAGATACCCAAGACCGCCCATGCCGATATCCATGGCAAACTTCAACATTTTTTCATGGAAGCCCTTGGACTGGCGGCCGTGAATCTTGATAGCCCGTACCGTCTTATTGTGAAAAGGCTTAAAGGTGCAGCGGCCAAAAAACTCCGACAAATCTATGATGCGCAAAGGATTGCGCAAATCGGGCTTATCCGTGCCGAACTCCAGCATGGCCTGCTTGTAGCTGATAACCGGATAGGGGGCCTTCGTCACTTTGAAGCCTTCCGGCGCAAATTTTTCAAAAGCCGCCGTCAGCACTTCCTCCCCCGCCCGGAACACGTCTTCCTGCGTGGCGAAGCTCATCTCAAAATCTAACTGGTAAAACTCTCCCGGCGAGCGGTCGGCCCTCGCATCCTCGTCCCTAAAGCATGGGGCAATCTGAAAATATTTATCCACGCCGGACACCATAAGAAGCTGCTTATACTGCTGAGGAGCCTGCGGCAAAGCGTAAAACTTTCCCTTGTAATGCCGGGAGGGCACAATATAATCCCTTGCTCCCTCCGGGGAGGAGGCGCACAAAATCGGCGTTTGTATCTCCATAAATCCCATCTGCGTCATCTTTTCCCGCAAAAAGCTAATGACCTTGGAGCGGAAAATCATATTGTCCATCACCTTGCGGTTTCGCAGGTCAAGAAAACGGTATTTTAAGCGGAGGTCCTCCCTTATTTCCTTTGATGCCGCCACCTCGAAGGGGAGCTGCCGATGCACTTTTCCAAGAATTTCCACCCTGTGGGCCTCCAGCTCGATGGTTCCCGTGGGAATCTTGGGATTGTAAGTTTCCTCGTCGCGTTTTTCAATCCGCCCCGTAATGCTGACGCAGTCCTCCTTGCTGATTCCTTTCAATAAGGAAGTATCCCGCATAACTACTTGGAGCACACCGTACATATCCCTTAAATCAATAAAAGATACGCCGCCGTGGTCGCGGATATTCTCCACCCACCCGGCAACCTGCATTTCCTTTCCGATGTCTCCCTCGAAAATCTGGTTTAAGGTACATTCACGATACATTATTTTCCTCATTTCTGCGCTGCTTTTTTCACAAGCATAAATGCACAAGCATAAATGCACAAGC
>JAMPGS010000076.1 GCA_023663815.1 Clostridium sp. | reverse complement strand
AACGTATGTACGCTGGCGCCTTTGTCCGAGCAGCAAAAGATTGACGGCTTGGACGAAAACGAAGTGAGCAAGCGTTACATGCATCATTATAATTTCCCGTCCTATTCCGTAGGCGAGACAAAGCCATCAAGAGGACCGGGAAGAAGAGAGATAGGCCATGGCGCGTTGGCTGAGCGCGCGCTGATTCCTGTACTTCCTTCCGAGGAAGAATTTCCCTATGCAATCCGCACCGTTTCGGAGACCTTTGAGTCCAACGGTTCCACCTCCATGGCGTCCACCTGCGCGTCCTGTATGTCGCTGATGGCGGCCGGCGTGCCGATTAAGAAAATGGTTGCCGGTATTTCCTGCGGACTTGTCACGGGAGAAACGGACGACGACTTTGTACTTCTCACGGATATTCAGGGACTTGAAGATTTCTTCGGGGATATGGACTTTAAGGTAACAGGCACCACAGAGGGCATCACCGCAATCCAAATGGATATCAAGATTCACGGCCTTACAAGGCCTATCGTGGAGGGCGCTATTGCAAGATGCCGCGAGGCAAGGCTGTTTATCATGGATAATTGCATGAAGAAAGCCATTTCCGAGCCAAGGCCGGAGGTTGGCCCTTATGCGCCTAAGATTATTTCCATTCAAATTGATCCTGAAAAGATTGGCGACGTGGTAGGCCAAAGAGGCAAGACCATCAATGAAATTATTGCCCGCACAGGGGTTAAGATTGACATTACCGACGACGGAAATGTTTCGGTGTGCGGTACCGATATGGAGATGATGAACAAGGCTGTCGAGTACGTTAAGACGATTGTCACCGATTATCAGGAAGGCCAGATTTTCAAGGGGATCGTGGTAAGCATTAAGGAGTTCGGCGCTTTCGTTGAGTTCGCGCCCGGCAAGGAGGGAATGGTTCACATTTCCAAGATTTCCAGAGGCAGAATCAACCGCGTAGAGGACGTGCTGACCCTTGGCGACAAGGTGACGGTGGTATGTCTCGGCAAGGATAGAATGGGAAGAATGAGCTTTTCTATGAAGGACGTGGCGCAGGCGTAAAGTGCAAAAGAGCTAAAAGCGGATATATATATATTTATATGAAAAATATGAAACCGGAATTTCCTTTTGTGGGGATTCCGGTTTTTTGCGCGAGCAACGAGCCAAACGGAAGCGCTTGCGCTTCCAGTTGGCGACTGCCGCGTCTAGCAAGGCGAAAAGCCGAGCGCGCGCAATGAGAAAAATTCCCCTGTTCAATTTTAAAGCCGCCAAAACTAAAAAACAGTCATAACCTGCCGCCCCCGTCATATATTGGGATAAGGGGTGAAAACAAAGTGACAAAGCAGGAAGAAATCCTCCGTATTTTTCCCCAATCGATGCAGGACAAGTGGAAGCAAGCTCTTGGTTTTGCGGACAAACTACAGGAGATACGGCTTGGGGTCGGACTGCCGGTCCGGCTTTGCATTTCAGGGGAGGAAAGCTTTTTATCGAAAAAGGGCGAGCTATCCGGCGAGAGTAAAAATGCATGGCACATAACGGAGCGGGAGCTGGACGAGATTGTCAACAATATATGCCGTCATTCCATGTACGCCTTTGAAAATGAAATACGGCAGGGGTTTCTCACCGTGCCGGGCGGCCACCGAGTGGGAATGGCCGGACAGGTGGCGTTGAATGAAAGTGGAAGGGTGAGAAACATCACCCGCATCCGCTTTTTAAATATTAGAATTTCCCATGAGGTTGTCGGGGCGGCTGACGGGGTTATGCCATATTTATATGAAGGAAGCCGTTTCCTAAATACGCTTTTGATATCCCCGCCGGGGTGCGGCAAGACTACCATGCTGCGGGATATGGTAAGGCAGATATCCGCAGGGAATCCATGGGGAAGAGGACGGCAGGTGGGCGTGGTGGACGAGCGCTCGGAGATAGCAGGGAGCTTTATGGGCGTGCCGCAAAATGACCTTGGAATCCGAACCGATGTGCTGGACGGGTGCCCGAAGGTTGAGGGAATGATGCTTTTGATGCGCTCTATGGCCCCGGCCGTGGTGGCGGTGGACGAGATTGGAGGGATTGAGGACATGAGGGCGATTTTTCAGATTCTTCAGTGCGGAAGCAGTATAGCGGCGACTTTGCACGGCAGCTCTATGGAGGATGTAAAAAGGCGGCTTTGTGCAGGATATACCGAAAGGGCTTTTATAGGAAGAAATGAAAGAAAGTCTGCAGGAGGTGCTGCAGGAAGCGTTGCAGAGGATGCTGTATGGGATGCTACAGGCAAGGCGGCTGCAGTTTACCCTTTGGGGGAATTGTTTGAGAGGTATATATTTTTGGAAAAAAGGCGGGGGAAATGCCGTGTGAAGGAGATTATAGGCAGGGACGGCGGTGCGGTATATCCTCAAAGGGGAAGTGGGACATGCCAAGGCTAGCGGGGTGCGTACTGGTGATAAGCGGCTGTATTGGTTTTGCGGGAAGCATTTGCAGGGACGTAACGGAGAGGCTCTTATTAATGAAGCGGATAAGAAATATTTATGAAAATTTGAAATATTATATTGCCTATCAAAAAGCAGCTATTCCGGAAGCGCTTTTTCATTTGTCGCAAAAAGAGGAGGGAACTTTTGCGGAAGCTTTTGAGGCCGTTTACAGAGAGGTTTATGAAAAAGGGGGAAATTTTCCCTGTAGCTGGCGCTTTTATATGGAAAGGCTTTTGGAGGAAAAGCCCCTTACCGCCAATGAAAAAAAGCTTTTTTATGATTTTCCCGCCTGCCTTGGATTTATGGAGGAAAACGCGCAGGCCGCGGCGTTAGACGAGTTGCTGCGGGAGGTGAATCAGTGTGTGGAAGAGCTGGAAAAAGAGAAGAAAAACAAAAATAAAGTAGTGATGAGCCTGGGAGTGGCCTCCGGCGTTCTGCTCTCCATTTTGCTCTTGTAGAGGAAATGAGGAAATTATGGAAATCAATTTGATTTTTAAGATAGCTGCAGTAGGGATACTGATTACCATTCTGGGGCAGATATTGAAGCACAGCGGACGGGAGGAACATGCGTTTCTCATCAGCCTTGCGGGGCTGATTCTGGTGCTAACGTGGATTTTGCCGTATATCTATGACTTATTTGTGATGATACAAGATTTATTTAGCATGTAAAATCAATTCAGCTTCACAAAATTTGTTTGACCTGCGGAAATTGTTTATTTGGCCATTGGCGGAAGCGGCAGAGGAGGCATAATGGAAATTGTTAAAATCGGAATACTTGGCGTTGCCGGGGTGATGCTTGCCCTGCAATTTAAATCGAACAAGCCAGAATACGGGCTATATTTGGGAGCCGCAATCTGTCTTGTGGTTTTTACCTTCTCGGTGAGCGGCCTAAAAACCTTGCTTGAGCGGGTGGGAGATTTGGAGGCGTATGTAAAAGGAAGCGGGAAATATTTGGGATTTTTGTTTAAAGCGGTGGGGATTACCTATGTCTGTGAGTTTTGCGCTTCTATTTGTAAGGATGCGGGCTACGGGGCGGTGGCGGGACAGATAGAAATATTTGGAAAGCTGTCGATTCTGCTTATGGGGATTCCGGTTTTGGCGGCGGTCATTGAAAATATTAACGCGATAACCGGGTAGCGGAGGATAGAAAATGAAAGCGGTGGTTTTTCTTGCGGGCATTGTCTTTTTTAGCTTTTTTCCCTGCATGTCCTTGTATGCCTCCGAGGAGGCGGAGCCGGAGCTTTCCTATGTGGACGACTGGCTGGCTTCCTGCGACTTGAGCGCGGTCAACGAAGGGATGGACAGCCTTTTTCCGGGGATTACCGTCGATGCCGGGGAGCTTTTGGAGATGGTGATTCAGGGAAATGCTGGGGAGGCCTTTCAAATGCTGACAGCTCAGGTGAAAGACAGCCTTGCCGGGGAACTTTCAGGATTAAAGCAGGTACTGATTTACATTTTGGTTTTTGGAGTAATATCCGCAGTCTTTTCGGAATTTTCCGACTTGTTTGCGGGGCAGCAGATTGCGCAGGCAGGCTTTTATTTTTTGTATTTGTTTTTGATGGCTCTCTTGACGAAGGTGTTTCTTTTTATGTCAGACACGGTGTCGGCGGCCGTTGAAAATATTGTTTTGTTTATCAAGCTTTTTATCCCTACCTATTTTATGGCGGTGGGCGCGGCTTCCGGGACGGCGGCGGCAGTATTTTATTATCAGATGATGCTGGTGATTGCATGGCTGGTGGAAAGTATTCTTCAAAAGGTGCTGATACCCTTTATTTACAGCTACGTGATACTGGCGCTTTTAAACGGCTTGTGGACGGAGGAAAAATTAACCCTTTTGCTGGATTTTATTGAAAAGGGAATCGGCTTTGCGCTGAAAGCTTCCATGGGGGCGGTCACGGGCCTTAGTCTGGTGCAGGCCGTTATTGTGCCGGTGGCGGGGAGCCTTAAAATTTCCGCCATGAGAAAAGCCCTTTCCGCAATTCCGGGAATCGGCGGGGTCACGGAAGGGGTGGCGGAGCTGATGCTGGGTTCGGCGGTTTTGCTTAAAAACAGCATGGGGGTGCTGCTGCTTCTTCTTTTGCTGGGCGCGCTGCTTTTGCCGCTTTTAAAAGTGCTGATTGTTGCGGGGATTGTCAAGCTGGGGGCGGCTGTCGCGGGGATTGTAAGCGACAAGAGGGTGTCAGGCTGCGCCGACAGGGTGGGCACGGGGGGTTTTTTGCTGTTTAAGTGCCTGCTCACATCGGCGGCGCTGTTTATCATTGTGATTGCGGTGGTTTCCGTCTCGGTATCGCCGTAAAAAATTGGAGACGGCGAAAGCGTTTTTACAGAAAGTCCTTTGCGCATTGCCCTGCGGCTGTCAGTTTTGGCGAAAAGATATGTATAAAGATATATGAGGTATAGAAATGATTGCCGTTATTAAAGAAATATGCATTTTTATGATAATTGCCCAAGGGATTCTGCTTTTTGTGCCGGGAAAAACCTATGTAAAATATGTCAGGGCGCTTGTGGGAATCATGATGATTATGGGAATTACAGGGCCTCTTTTTAGTTTGTTTATGAATGAAGAAAAAAAGAGGGAGATTCAGGAAAGGGCGGCGGAGCTGGAACGGAGCCTGACCGCAGAGAGCAGCCGGATTGAGATACCGGATAACCGGTTAGAAATTTACAGCGGCATTGAAAAGGAGCTCGCGCAAAGGTTGGCGGAGTGTGAGAGCGGCTATGCGGTTTCCGGGGTGGAATTGTCAGAGGAGAAAGTGGTTGTCACTGTTCGGGAGAGGGAAGCGCAGGAGGGGGAACAGGGTGAAATTTGGATTGAACCCGTGACGATTGAAATCGGCGCGGAGGAAAATGGGAGAGCTTTTGGCGGGGAAGAAAGCGGAGACATTTCCAGAGGGGAAAAAAACAAGCGCGCTTCCGGTGAAGCAGAAAACAGAGGTAGCTCCGACAAAAGAGAGCATGGAAATGCTCCCAGCGGGGAAAAAAGCGAAAACCTTCCTGACGAAGAATACCTAAAAGAACTTTACGGAACCCACTTAGGCGTAAACGCCGAAAATATTGAAATTATTTTGCAATAGCTGGCCTGTGGATAGGTCTTTGACGGAGGCTATATATGCGGGAAAAAGGCATAACCCAAAAACTGGCAACTAAATTTACCAGAGATAATTTTTTGATTATCATTCTTGCAGGCGTGCTGCTGTTGGTAATTGTCTGGCCTGTGGAAGAAAAAAATGAAAAATCCTCCGATAAGTCCGTTCAATGGGACAGTGAAAGTGATAGGATAGGATTACAGACAGATTCAGCGGCAAGCGGGGAGGGCGGTTCGTATTCCGGGGACGGAAATATCTCTTCCGGCGATTACGCTGCCCGCTTGGAGCAGTCGCTGGAGCGGATTCTTTCAACTATGGACGGGGTAGGGAAGGTGAAAGTGATGGTGACGCTTAAGGATTCCGGGGAAGCTGTTGTAGAGAAGGATGTGAGTAAAACCAGAGACGGGATTACCGAGGTGGACGCCGCAGGGGGCAGTAGAAACACCACCAATATCACGGACAGCGAGCAGACCCGCTATCAAAACGGCGAGGGGAGCGGCGGCGTCCCTTATGTGAAACAGGTTTTGACGCCGCGGGTGGAGGGCGTAGCGGTATCCGCCGAGGGAGGTGGAAACGCGCAGACCGTGCGGAATATAACGGAAGCAATTCAGGCATTATTTGGCATAGAGGCACATAAAATTAAAATAGTTAAAATGATATCACAATAAGAAGGAGAAGCGGACTTGAAAAATATGGTGAAAAAGAATCAAATTATGATTACGGCGCTGGCAATCATGATTGCGGTTGCAGGGTACTTGAATTTTGCCGGTAGCAAGATTACGGAAGAAGAAATTATGACGGCCGGTTCAGGAACGGTTGTGTCGGACGATACGCTAGATACCGACGTGGCGGCGCTGTTTGAGATATCCGACGAGGATATGGAGCAGGCGGATATTGAGAGCTTAGATTCCGAGGTGGTAGTGCAGGAATCCAATTATCTGGACGAGAGCATGGACGAAATTATGGCGGAAAATATGACGGATGAGATGGCTAAGAACACGGAAAATCAGCTTTCCGACGGGGAGACGCCAGGGGAAGCGGTGTTTACTTCAGCCGCTAGTTTAGATACGCTCTCCGGGGCAAGACTGTTAAAAGAGCAGACCAGAGCCAGAAATAAGGAGACGTTGCTTGAAATTATCAACAATGTGAATATCAGCGAGGAACAGAAACAGGAAGCGGTTGACAATATGATTGCCATTACCGATGTGGCGGAAAAGGAGACGGCCGCCGAAATTCTTTTGGAGAGCAAGGGCTTTGACGACGTGGTGGTGAGCATTACGGAGGATACGGTGGACGTGGTGGTAAACGCCGCCGAGCTTTCCGAGGCCCAGCGGGCGCAGATAGAGGACATTATTATCCGCAAGACGGGCGTGTCGCCGGACGCGATTGTCATTAGCACGCTGCCCGGTGAATAATAAAAGCAACGGAAGAAATAGATGCTATATTTTGAAAAATGTGGTATTCTATTACAGAAATAGAGATAATACTTATGAAGAATTACACCATAAGAAGAAAGGGATACCCTATGAAGAGAGTGTTTTTGATTGTTTTGGACAGTGTGGGAATAGGCGCCATGGACGACGCGGCCGATTTTGGAGATGAGGGAACCAACACCCTGCGCTCCGCGTCAAAGGGCTCCTGTTTCCACATGCCTAACATGGAAAAGTTGGGACTTTTTAATATTGATGGAATTGATTGGCATGAGAGTGTGAAGAATCCGCAGGCATGTTACGGGAGAATGCGGGAGGCATCCAAGGGGAAGGATACCACCATAGGGCACTGGGAGATTGCCGGGGTTATCTCCGAGAATCCGCTTCCGGTTTATCCGAAGGGCTTTCCCGATGAGATTTTGAAGCCTTTTTCGGAAATGACCGGGCGGGGCGTTCTGTGCAACCGGCCTTATTCGGGAACGGAGGTCATCAAGGATTACGGCGACGAGCATATGCGGACGGGAGATTTGATTGTGTACACCTCCGCCGACAGCGTTTTTCAGATTGCGGCTCATGAGGACGTGGTACCGGTGGAAACCCTATATGAATACTGCCAAATGGCAAGGAAGCTTCTTACCGGAAAGCACAGTGTTGGCAGGGTAATTGCAAGGCCCTTTGCGGGAGTAAGCGGGAACTACCAGAGGACGTCGGGAAGACATGACTATTCCCTAGAGCCGCCGAAACCGACTATTTTGGATATCATTAAGGACAGCGGAAAGGAAGTAATCGGCGTAGGGAAAATTAGGGATATCTTTGCCGGAAAAGGAATTACTTCCTATATATATACGAAGGGCAACACGGAGGGGATTGCCCGGACGCTTGAGTATCTTGACAAGGATTTTGAGGGGCTATGCTTTATTAATCTGGTGGATTATGATATGCTCTATGGGCACCGGAACGACATTGAAGGCTATGCCAAGGCTTTGGCGGAGTTCGACGGGGCGCTGCCTGCCATGCTCGCAAAGCTTCGGGAGAAGGACGTTCTTATGATAACCGCCGACCATGGCTGCGATCCGGGTTATACAGCTTCTACCGATCATTCGCGCGAGCATACGCCGCTGATTATCTATGGAAAAAAGATTCCGCCGCAGAATTTGGGAACCAGAGACACCTTTGCGGACATTGGGGCTACCGTACTGAAGTTTTTGGAGATAGAGGGGGAGACGGCTGGAAAACCGGTGCTTTAAAATACACTTAAAACAATCTGGAGGAGAAATACGTGGAGAGTTATGCACAGGAAATAAACAGAAGAAGGACGTTTGCCATTATCTCCCACCCGGATGCCGGGAAAACCACCTTGACGGAGAAATTCCTGCTGTACGGCGGAGCGATTAATCTGGCAGGAAGCGTTAAGGGGAAGGCGACGGCGAGACACGCCGTTTCCGACTGGATGGAAATAGAGAAGGAAAGAGGTATTTCGGTCACTTCTTCCGTACTGCAGTTTGAGTACGACGGATTCTGCATTAATATTTTGGACACGCCGGGGCATCAGGACTTTTCGGAGGACACCTACCGCACTCTGATGGCGGCGGATTCCGCGGTTATGGTAATCGACGCTTCCAAGGGAGTGGAGGCCCAGACGCGGAAGCTGTTTAAGGTCTGCGTCATGCGGAAAATCCCGATTTTTACCTTTATCAATAAGATGGACAGGGATGCAAACGATACCTTTGAGCTTTTGGATGAGATTGAGAAGGAGCTGGGAATCGCCACTTGCCCGGTAAACTGGCCGATTGGCTCAGGGAAAAGCTTTAAGGGCGTTTACGATAGGGAAAAACAGTGCGTTATCACCTATTCCGACACGGAAAAGGGAACCAAGGAGGGGGAGACCAAAGAAATTTCCGTGAAAGACGGGGAAGCGCTTGCGCAGGCAATCGGCGCGGAAGCCGCGGATACGCTTGCGGAAGAGATAGAGCTTTTGGACGGTGCAAGCGCGGAGTTTGACCTTCGCGCGGTGCGCGCGGGGGATCTGACGCCGGTGTTTTTCGGCTCGGCGCTCACTAATTTTGGCGTGGAATTTTTCTTGCAGCATTTCCTTAAAATGACGACGACGCCGCTGCCAAGGAGAGCGGATACCGGCTTGATATCGCCTACAGAAAATGATTTTTCGGCCTTTGTGTTTAAGATACAGGCCAATATGAATAAGGCTCACAGGGATAGGATTGCTTTCATGCGGATTTGTTCCGGAAAATACGAGGCCAGCATGGAGGTAAGGCATATACAGGGGGGAAAGGTGCTGCGCCTTTCACAGCCCCAGCAGATTATGGCCAGCGAGAGGAAAATCTTGGAGGAGGCCTATGCCGGCGATATCATAGGGGTTTTTGATCCGGGGATTTTTTCTATCGGGGACACCCTATGTATGCCCAAGGAACAATTCTGTTACGAGGGGATTCCCACCTTTGCGCCGGAGCATTTTGCAAGGGTTAAGCAGGTTGACACCATGAAGAGAAAGCAGTTTGTAAAGGGAATCACCCAGATTGCGCAGGAGGGCGCCATTCAGATTTTTCAGGAATTCAACACCGGAATGGAGGAAATCATTGTGGGAGTGGTGGGGGTGCTTCAGTTCGATGTGCTGAAATACCGGCTGGAAAACGAGTACAATGTGGAGATAAAGCTGGAAAATCTGCCTTATGAGCATATCAGGTGGATTGAGAACAAGGACGACATCGATATGGACAAGCTTACGGGAACCTCCGACATGAAGAAAATTAGGGATTTAAAGGGAAATCCCCTGCTTTTGTTTGTCAACGCGTGGAGCGTGGGTATGACGCTGGATAGGAATAAAAATTTGGAGCTCTCGGAATTTGGACGGAATTAAATGAAAATAAGGCGAAATTTACTGCCGCTCCTTCTATGTATTTTTTTGCTTGCAGGCTGCAGCTATTTGAAGGAATCGGCGGAGACGGGAAACAAGGGGGGACAACTAAATAGCGGACAGCAGGCAGAGCCTTCCTTGGAGGAGGATTCCGGCGGGGCGGAGGAAAAACAAGAGGCAGCCAGCGAGGAAGTGCAGAATATCGCAGGCGTCGCCAACGAGGAAACCGCCCTTATCAGAAAGCAGCAGGCGGGGCTTTTCCATTATGACAGGCTCAGCGAAGCGGAGCAGATTGTCTATGCGGAAATATTAAAAATTTTACAGGAGTTTGGAGATGGAACCGCATTATCCTGTACAGAAACGGACATGATAGAAAAGGTGTTTCAGTGCGTGTTAAACGACCACCCGGAAATATTTTATGTGGAAGGGTATACTTTTACCAGATATACATTGGGCGACGTGGTGAAAAAGGTCACCTTTTCAGGCACCTACAACATGGACGTGGAGGAGGTTGCGCTTCGTCAGGCCCAGATTGAGGAGTATGTGGTGGAATGTCTTTCCGGCATGAGCGCGGAGATGGACGAGTACGGGAAGGTAAAATATATTTACGAGTATATCATCAACCGGACGGAGTACGACGCGGAGGCTCCCGACAATCAAAATATCTGCTCCGTTTTTATCTATCAAAAAAGCGTGTGCCAGGGCTACGCCAAGGCAACCCAGTATCTCTTGGGGAGAGTGGGAATCGACGCAACGCTGGTGATGGGGCGGGTTTCGGGAGGAGAAGGACATGCATGGAACCTGATAAGATTAGATGGGAATTACTACTATGTGGATACCACATGGGGCGACGCTTCCTATCAGATTGTGGGCGGCGGCAGCGAGCGGACGGAGGGAAATATTCCCCCCATCAATTATGATTATCTGTGCGTCACCACAAACCAGTTGGAGCAGACCCATATCATCGACCCGATTGTGGAGATTCCCCTGTGCAATTCCACTATCGACAATTATTATGTCAGGGAAGGGCTTTATTTTACGCAGGTGGACAAGGACAGGCTGCGGGAGGTCTTTGCAAAATCCTATGAGCAGGGAAGCACCTATGTAACTTTAAAATGCGCGGACAGTCAGGTTTACACGGATATGATTGCCCATTTGATTGGAGAGCAGGGGATTTTCAGCTACCTGAACGCTCAGGAGGGAACCGTCTCTTACACAGAGAGCGAGGAACAGTTAAGTTTAAGCTTTTGGCTGTGATAATTTTGCGGCTGGGACTAGGCAAAATGCTGAAATTTTGGTATGATAAAGGTTAATTAGTCAGGTTCTATGGAGAAAATAAGAGAAAGGAATGTTATTATGGAAAAAGCTTTAGAACAGGAAGCATGTGTATTGCGCGAGGATGGAGACCTTGGCACGGTTAAGATTGCCGACGATGTTGTGGCGATGATTGCGGGCCTTGCGGCAACCGAGGTTCAGGGAGTTGCGGCTATGGCGGGAAATATCAGCAACGAGCTGATGAGCAGGGTAGGCGTCAAGAATCTTGCCAAAGGCGTCCGGGTTGAGGTAAAAGGAAAGAAAGTGAAAGCTGAGTTGGCTCTGATTGTGGAATATGGACATAACATTCCGGTGGTTTCCCAGAAGGTTCAGGAGAAAGTGAAATCAACTGTGGAAAGTATGACGGGGCTTGAGGTGTCGGATGTGGACATTCGCATTGCAGGCGTCAGTATGCAGAAATAGCGCAGGGCGGATGTATGAGCAGAAGAGAAGTGCGGGAACAGGTTTTCAAACTGTTGTTTCGTGTAGAATTTAATCTGAGAGAGGAAATGGCGCAGCAGGAAGAATATTTTTTTGAGGACGAAGAAAACGCCGCTGCGCTGAAAAATCAGGAGGAGGTTGCCGGGAAGTTTAACGGGATTCTTGAGAAACTGGACGGCATTGACGAGGAATTAAACGGAAAGGTTCAAGGCTGGAATACGGAGCGCATGGGAAAGGTAGACTTAACTATTTTGCGGCTGGCGGTCTATGAGATTTTGTACGACGAGGCGATTCCCACCAGAGTGGCAATCAACGAGGCGGTGGAGCTTGCCAAAAAATACGGTCAGGATTCCTCTTCCTCCTTCGTCAACGGCGTTCTGGCAAAATTTGCATAGAATCATTGTGGAATGAAGATGCAGAATGTTTATACAGTTGGACAAGTAAATGCCTATATTAAAAATATGTTCGTGCAGGATTTTTTATTACAGGATTTGTCTGTTAAGGGAGAGATAAGTAACTGTAAGTATCATTCCTCCGGGCATATTTATTTTACGTTAAAGGACGGAAAGGGGACCATTGCCTGCATCATGTTTGCGGGAAACCGCCAAGGGCTTGCTTTCCGATTAGCGGAAGGGATGCAGGTAGTCGTGCGCGGGACGGTGGACGTCTACGAGCGGGACGGTAAATACCAATTGTACGCAAAGCAGATTACCCAAGGGGGAATGGGGGAGCTCTACGAGAAATTTGAGCAGCTGAAAAAAGAGCTCTCGGAACAGGGCATGTTTGCCAGCGAATACAAGAGGCCCATTCCAAAGTATGTGCGGACCTTGGGGGTGGTGACTGCGCCTACCGGGGCGGCGGTCAGGGATATCATCAATATTGCGTCCAGAAGGAACCCTTATGTGCAGATTATCCTCTACCCTGCCACCGTGCAGGGTGAGACTGCCAAGGAAAGCATTGTGGAGGGCATCCGCGCGTTGGAGCGAAAGCAGGTTGACGTGATAATCGTGGGCCGGGGCGGCGGCTCTATCGAGGATTTGTGGGCCTTTAACGAGGAATGTGTGGCGCAGGCGATTTTTGACTGCAGCGTGCCGGTTATCTCCGCGGTGGGCCATGAGACGGACACCACCATTGCGGATTATGTGGCGGATTTGCGTGCGCCAACTCCTTCGGCGGCGGCGGAGCTGGCCGTCTGCGATATTACTCTTTTGTTTAGGCAGCTAGAGGGAATTAAAACCTCCTTAAACCGTCAGATGCAGGGGCGGATAAGACTTGTTCGGGCAAATATGCAGGCCCTTGAGGCGCGGCTTGGAAGGAACAGCCCTGCGGGAAAAATCCGGGAGCGGCGGACACATGCCGTCAATTTGGAAGAGCGGTTATCGTCGGCCATGAGGGAAAAAATCACGGGCAGCAGGCATCGGCTAGCCCTTTACATTGAGCGGATGAGGGGAAATTCCCCTTTAGACAAGTTAAATCAGGGATACGCCTATGTGTCCGACAGTCAGGGAAGGACCGTCGCGGATATAGAGCGCGTTTTTGTTGGAGACAAGCTTTTCGTTTATGTGAAAAACGGCAGAATGGAAACGGAGATAAAGCAGATTTATCCAGAAAAATATAGGGAAGCCTACGGGGCGGAGAAGGAAAGGGAATCCTATGGAAGAAAAGAATGAGGAAAAAGCCTTTCAGCTTGAAGAGGCGTTTGATAAGCTTGAGGAGACGGTGCTTGCGCTGGAGCAGGAGGATATTTCCCTTGAGGAGTCCTTCCAAATATATAAGAGCGGCATGGAACTGTTAAAACTGTGCAGCGAGGCCATCGACACGGTGGAGAAGAAAGTGCAGGTTCTTGGCGGGAATGGAGAAACTTATGAATTTTGACGAGCTGTTAAAGGTAAAAACCGTGCGGGCGGAGGAGATTTTAAAAAGATATCTGCCGGCGGAGGAGGGATTTCAAAAAAAGGTCCTTGAGGCCATGAATTACAGTGTTATGGCCGGAGGAAAGCGGCTGCGCCCGATTCTTATGGAGGAGAGCTTTTTGCTCTTTGGCGGAGAAGGGACGATGATAGAGCCTTTTATGGCCTCCCTTGAAATGATACACAACTATTCATTAGTGCATGACGACCTTCCTGCAATGGACAACGACGAGTACCGCCGGGGCAGAAAGACCACATGGAAGGTTTACGGGGACGGCATGGCGGTGCTTGCCGGGGACGGATTGTTAAATCTTGCTTACGAGACGGCCGCTTCCGCTTTTGACGAAGCCGCTTCCAAGGAGGAGCTAAAGCGTATTGCCTATGCCTTAAAAATTCTTGGAAAAAAAGCGGGGATTTACGGGATGATAGGCGGACAGACCGCCGACGTGGAGGCGGAAAGCGACGGGCAGATAAGCCATGAGAGATTATTATTTATCCATGAAAACAAGACGGCGGCTTTGATTCAGGCGGCCATGATGATAGGCGCGGCGCTTGCCGGGGCGGGCGAGGAGGAGATTGCCGCCATGGAAAAGGCGGCCATGGACATTGGAGTTGCCTTTCAAATTCAGGACGATATCCTTGACGTCACTAGCACAGAGGAGGTTTTAGGGAAACCCGTGGGGAGCGACGAGAGGAATCATAAGCTCACCTATGTTTCTCTTCACGGACTGGAAACGTCGCAGGAGGAGGTAAAAAGAAAATCGGATGAAGCGATTGAGATTTTGCAGTCCTTTAAAAATCGAAACGAATTTCTGGAGGAGCTGGTAAAAAGGCTTATTACCAGAGAAAAATAAATACGGTACTGTTGTCCTGCAAAACAAAAGAAGGTTGATAAAATGCTGCTTGATAATATTAAGGGTGTCAATGATATTAAAAACATAAATCCATCGGATTACGCGGAGCTTGCCCAAGAGATACGGGAGTTTTTGATTGAAAAAATCTCCCGCACCGGCGGGCATTTGGGCTCCAATTTAGGGGCTGTGGAGCTGACGATGGCGCTTCACCTGTCCTTAAATCTTCCTGAGGACAAGCTTATCTGGGATGTGGGCCATCAGTCCTACACGCACAAGCTCCTTACGGGGAGGAGGGACGGCTTTGAAAATCTGCGGAAATTCGGCGGGATGAGCGGATTCCCCAAGAGGAAGGAAAGCGACTGCGATTGTTTTGACACGGGCCACAGCTCCACCTCCATCTCGGCGGGCCTTGGCCTAGTTTGGGCGAGGGACATTCAGGGAGAAACGAACACCATTGTCTCCGTGATTGGCGACGGCTCTCTCACGGGCGGGATGGCCTACGAGGCGTTAAATAACGCCGCCAAGCTGGAAACGAATTTTATTATTGTGCTCAACGACAACAATATGTCCATCTCGGAAAACGTGGGGGGTGTATCTCAATATTTAAACAGTATTCGGACGGCCAACGCCTATTTGGATATCAAGGAAGGGCTGTACAACACCTTAAAGGAAATTCCCAAGGGTGAAAGAATTGTGGAAGGAATCAGGAAAGCTAAGAGCAGCTTTAAACAATTGGTGGTTCCGGGCATGATGTTTGAGGATATGGGAATTACTTATTTGGGGCCGGTGGACGGCCATAATATCCCGGCCATGCTGCGGGTGCTTCAGGACGCCAAGCGAACCAGAAACGCGGTGATGGTTCATGTGATTACTCAAAAAGGCAGGGGCTATGCGCCGGCGGAGCGTCACCCCGCCAGATTCCACGGGGCGGAGCCCTTTGACATTGAGACGGGACTGCCCGCAAAGGCAAGGAATGTGGCAAACTATACGGATATCTTTTCCACGGTGATGACAAAGCTGGGGGCGAGGGATGAAAAGGTGGCGGCGATTACGGCGGCAATGCCCGACGGCACCGGCTTAAAGCGGTTTAGGAATATGTACCCGGAGCGTTTTTTTGACGTGGGGATTGCGGAGGAACATGCGGTAACCTTTGCGGCGGGGCTTGCGGCAGGCGGGCTTAAGCCGGTGGTGGCGGTTTACTCCTCGTTTTTGCAGCGGGCCTACGACCAGATTCTCCACGACGTTTGTATCCAAAATCTTCCGGTGGTTTTTGCCATCGACAGGGCCGGGCTTGTGGGAAGCGACGGGGAAACTCATCAGGGAATCTTTGATTTGTCCTACCTTTCGTCCATTCCCGGTATGTGCATCATGGCGCCCAAAAATAAGTGGGAGCTCTCGGATATGATGAAGTTTGCCGTGGCCTTTGGCGGCCCTATTGCCATCCGCTATCCCAGAGGGGAGGCCTATGCGGGGCTTAAGGAATATCGTGCGCCCATTGAGTACGGAAAGTCGGAGCTGCTTTACGCCGAGGGGGAAATCTGCCTGATGGCGGTGGGAAGCATGGTAAAGACGGCCGAGGAGGTCAAGGAGCTGCTCAACGAGAGCGGATATAAATGCAGTATCATCAACGCAAGATTTGTAAAGCCCGTGGATAAGGAGGCCGTCTTGTGGGCGGCCAAAAACCACAAGCTGGTAGTTTCCATGGAGGAGAACGTTGCCAGCGGAGGCTATGGGGAAAAAATCAGGGCGATTGTCACCGGAACGGACGAGGAAATTTCCGGCGGTGTGCCAGATGGTGCGGCTGGTGGCGTAGCCAGTGACGTACTCGATGACGTTCCGTTAAGCGCAAGATTCCTGCAGATTGCCATACCCGACGAGTATGTGGAGCACGGCAATGTGGAGCAGCTTAAAAAGGAAATCGGCATCGACGCGGCGGCGATTGCGGATAAAATCAAAAAAGAAATGGAAAGCTGGCAATGAAAGAGCGGCTGGATGTTTTGCTTGTAAAGGAAGGGTATGCTTCTTCCCGCGAGAAGGCGAAAGCCATTATCATGTCGGGAAACGTTTTTATAGACGGGCAGCGGGAGGATAAGGCGGGAGCTTCTTTTGATTTAGAGAAAATACATATAGAGGTAAAGGGCGGGAAGCAAAAGTATGTGAGCCGGGGCGGCCTAAAGCTGGAAAAGGCCATGGCGGTCTTTCCGGTGGCGCTGGAGGGGGCGGTCTGCGGAGATATCGGAGCCTCCACCGGCGGATTTACGGACTGCATGCTGCAAAACGGCGCGGCAAGGGTCTACGCCGTGGATGTGGGATA
>JAMPGS010000075.1 GCA_023663815.1 Clostridium sp. | reverse complement strand
GTGAAATGCGGGACGAAACCTTCAAAAAGTACGATGCGTTTTCCGTGGGGGAGGTATTCAACGAGCGGCCGGAGGAGATACCGGATTTTATTGGGGACGACGGCTACTTTTCCAGTATGTTTGACTTTAACGAGACCATCTTTGGAAGCAGCCCCAAGGGATGGTACGACGCAACGCCCATCACGCCGGACGATTATAAGAGATGTTGCTTTGAGTCGCAGGCAAAAGTAAAGGATATCGGCTTTCTGTCCAACATTATCGAAAACCACGACGAATCCCGCGGCGTCAGCCGCTATATTCCCCAAGGGGACTGCTGCACGGAGAGCAAAAAAATGCTGGCGGCGCTGAACTTCATGCTGCGGGGCCTTCCTTTTATCTATCAGGGTCAGGAGCTGGGCATGGAAAACGTACCCTTTACCACCATCGACGAGGTGGACGACATTTCCACCCGCGACCAGTACAAGGTTGCGCTGGAAGCAGGGCTTTCCCCCGACGAGGCCTTAAAGGCCGTCTCCCTGTTCAGCCGGGACAACGCGCGCACGCCCATGCAGTGGTCCGGGGCCGAAAACGCCGGTTTTACCATCGGAACCCCTTGGCTTAAGGTCAACCCCAATTACATTTCCATCAACGCCGAGGCGGAGCTTGCGGATTCGAATTCTGTTTTACATTTTTATAAAAAATTAATCGCCCTCCGCAAAAATCCTATTTATAAAGAAACCATTGTATACGGCGTTTTGGAGCCGGTATGGGAGGAGCGGCACAACCTAATGGCTTACTACAGAAAAGGCGATAAAACCCTTCTTGTGGCTGGAAATTATCAGAGACAGGCGCAGGAAATTGTCCTTCCCGCCGCCTACAAAAAAGTACTGCTAAATAACTACAAGGATATTGTCCAAGAAGATAATACAATCCAACTGTACGGGTATCAGGTATTGATATTGGAAATGTAGAGAAACGAGGTGAAAATTTATGAAGAAAACATGGTGGAAAGAAGCGGTTATCTATCAGATTTATCCGCGCAGCTTTATGGACAGCAACGGGGACGGCATCGGCGACCTGAAAGGAATCACCAGCAGGCTTGATTACCTGCGCTACTTGGGAATCGACGTTATCTGGCTTTCCCCGGTATACAAATCCCCCAACGACGACAATGGCTACGATATCAGCGATTATCAGGCCATTATGGACGAGTTTGGCGCTATGGAGGATTTTGACGAGCTGCTGGCCGAGGCCCACAAGCGCGGCATCCGCATCGTTATGGATTTGGTGGTAAATCACACCTCCGACGAGCACAAATGGTTTATGGAAAGCCGCAAATCCAAGGACAGCAAGTACCGCGACTACTATATTTGGCGCGAGGGCAAGGACGCCCAGACCCCGCCCAACAACTGGGGCGCCTACTTCGGCGGCTCCGCATGGCAGTACGACGAGGAGACCGCTATGTACTACCTGCATCTTTTTTCCAAAAAACAGCCCGACTTAAATTGGGATAACCCGGAAGTCCGCAGAGAAGTTTTCGATATGATGACATGGTGGTGCGACAAGGGCATCGACGGCTTCCGCATGGACGTTATCAGCATGATATCCAAGACAAAGGAAATGCCCGACGGCGAGGTAAAGGATTTGTACGGCGATTTCAGCCCCTACTGCATCCACGGCCCCAACGTCCATAAATATCTTCAGGAAATGAACGAGAAAGTACTGTCCAAATACGACATCATGACGGTTGGCGAGACAGCGGGCGTTACCGCGGAGCTTGCAAAACAGTACGCCGGGGAAGATACTCATGAGCTGAACATGGTGTTCCAATTCGAGCATGTGGAGAGCGACGGAAAATACGGAAAATGGACCGACGAGAAGGTGTCCCTTCCCGCCTTAAAGAAAACTTTGTCCCGCTGGCAGATGGATTTATACGGCAAGGCGTGGAACAGCTTGTTCTGGGACAACCACGACCAGCCCCGCGCCGTCTCCCGCTTCGGCGACGACCGCCCGCAGTACCGAGCGCTTTCCGCCAAAATGCTGGCGACCTGCCTGCATATGATGCAGGGCACTCCTTACGTCTATCAGGGGGAAGAGCTAGGTATGACAAATTACCCTTTTACGTCCCCCGACGAATTCCGCGACATTGAAAGCATCAACGCCTACCGGGAATGGTGTGCCGACGGCCCCTTATCCCACGACGTGTTTTGGCCTTGCCTTATCTACAAGAGCCGCGACAACGCCAGAACCCCTATGCAGTGGGACGATTCCCCGCAGGCCGGTTTTACTGCCGGAACTCCTTGGATTGCCGTCAACCCCAATTACAAGGAAATTAACGCAAAGGCTGCGACAGCCGACCCTGATTCCGTGTTTCATTATTACAAAACACTGATTGCCCTGAGAAAACAAAACCCGATTATGGTATACGGAAAATACGAGCCCCTTCTTGAGGACAGCGAGGAGCTTTTTGTCTACACCAGAACCTATGAAAATGAAAAGCTGCTTGTGGTCTGCAGCTTCACCGATAGGGAAACAGCCTTTATGATTCCCGACGAATTTCTGGGCGCGCCCTGCCTTATCTCCAATATAAAGCGGGAGTATGAGGGGAAGGAAATTACCCTTGGGGCTTATGAGGCGTTTGTGCTGTATAGAAAATAAGAATTTTTCTGCGGCGGCTTATATTTCAAAAAACGGCATAGCGATACACTATGCCGTTTCTCTTTTTATCAGGTTATAATTGAATAAGAAAGACTTTTCTCCCTACCCGCCGCAAAGTAGCGGAGTATCAATTTTGTTCGATTTGATTGATTTTTTTGTTCAATTGTTGCATACTATAATTAGCGAGATGAAAGGAGGCCGCAACATGTCCGTTACTGCAACCGAATTCAAAATGAACTTTGGAAAATATCTTCTTATGGCGGCAACGGAAGATATTTATATCACGCGCAACGGTAAAACTATCGCAAAGCTGACCGCCCCTTACCAAAACAAGCTCGATACCGTCAACGCCCTCTTTGGAAGCATCCCTGATGCTATGACATTGGAGGAAGCGCAGGAAGAGAGGCTTGACAGCATATGAAAGTACTGCTTGACACTTGCGTAATTATGGATTTTCTGCAAAAAAGAGAGCCATTCGCACAGGACGCTAAAAAAATAATGCAGGCCGCCGCAATGGAACTTTTTACGGGCTGCATTACCGCAAAATCAGCAACCGATATTTATTACCTTATGCACCGCTGCACTCACAGCGACAAAGAAAGCCGTCAAAAGCTAAATCAGCTTTTGACGGTAATCGGTATGCTTGACAGTACGGCCGACGACGTTTTTCATGCAATCCCATCCAATATAAAAGATTTTGAAGACGCCGTTATGTGCGAAACCGCCGTCCGCTCAAAGATTGACTGCATCGTAACCCGAAATGAAAAGGATTATGCGAACTCCATTGTAGCGGTGTACACTCCAAAAGAATTTATAAAGCTTCTTGAGAAAAACGAAGAATAGCTCTTTTTTCACACCGCCCCATGCTCCAGCCATTTCCCGCTTTTAAACCTCAACGGGCATATCACGGCGCGCGCTCCCCAATCCGCAAAAATCCCTATCCACACGGCAATCAGCCCTAAATGAAACACATGCACCAGAACAAGGCACAGGCTGACCCTGCAAATCCACATAACGGCAATGGACATTCCCATCAAAAAATTGACGTCCCCGGCCGCCCTCATACCGTAGGCAGGCAAAAAAGCCAAAACCCAAAAAAGAGGCTTAAACACGGTAATCCAGCCCACCATGGAAATACAAAGGGCGGCGCTTTCCGCCTCCATGCCGCCGATAATCGTAACCGGACGGGTTAAAGCGTACACAAGCAGACAGTTCCCTATCATACAAATTTCTCCCCACAGGGTTATCTTCTTAATGTAATAAGCGGCCTCCTCCTTTTCCCCCGCCCCAATGCACTGTCCGATAATCGTTATCGCTCCCATTCCAATCCCCATAGCCATAATGCCATTGAGAATCTCAAGGATATTCACCATAGCCTGAGCCGCTATCACGGCGGTTCCCATGGCGGACACCGCGGACTGGATTGCCAGCTTTCCAAACTGGAACATGCCGTTTTCTATCCCGGTGGGAATTCCAAAGGACAGCACCTTTACAATCAGCTTTTTATCGGGCCGCACCTTCAGATAATCCCGCACGGAAATAACCTGTCCCGGCCTATGCAGGTACGCAAGCACCGTCACGGCGCAAAAAACTCTCGATAAAAGCGTTGCAACGGCTACCCCCGCCACTCCCAAGTGCAGTACCCAAATAAAAAAGGCGTTTCCTCCAATGTTCATAACATTAGAGATAACCGATATTGCCATAGGCCTTTTGGAATTTCCCTGCGCCCTATAAATGGCGGCTCCTCCGTTGTAAAGCCCGATAAAAGGATAGGACAACGCCGTGTAGAAAAAATAAACCGCGGAAGCCTCCATAACCGCTTCCTCCACCCTGCCGAAAATCAGCTTGAGAATCGCCCTGCCGCCCGCCAGACAAACAAGGGAAATCAGCGCGGATATGGCAAAAACCGCCAGCAGCATCTGCTTTGCCGACTGGTTTGCCTTTTCCTCATCCTTTTTCCCTATGTATTGGGAACAGACAATGCAGCCGCCCGCCGCCAGCGCGGAAAAGGCCTGAATAAACAGGATATTGATGGAATCTACCAATGACACCGCCGACATTGCCACCGGCCCCACATTGCTTATCATCAGCGTGTCCGCCATTCCCATAAGGCAGTTTAAAAGCTGTTCCACCATAAGAGGAATCAGCAATGCCCGAATTTGAGCATTGCTGAACATATGCTTTTTATTTGATTTTTCAACCTGCGATTGTTCGGCCTGCAATTGCCCGACATGTAACCGCCGCATTTTTTAGCCCTCCACAGTATTCCCAGCCTCTTATGCCTATATGCCCACTGCTCTATTTCTATCCGCTATGCAATGGCAAACTGACTGTTGTACAGCTCCGCGTAAAATCCCTTCTTTGCAAGCAGCTCCTTGTGGCTTCCCTGCTCAATAATGTGTCCGTCCTTCATCACTAAAATCACGTCCGCATTTTTTATCGTGGAAAGACGGTGCGCTACAATAAAGCTGGTCCTCCCTTCCATCATAGCCGCGAACGCCTTTTGAATCCTAATTTCCGTTCTGGTATCGATGGAGGAGGTTGCCTCGTCCAATATCAGCATAGGCGGAAGGCTCAGCATGACCCTTGTGATGCAAAGAAGCTGTTTCTGCCCGCCCGACAGGCTTCCCCCGTCCTCGCCAATCACGGTGTCATAGCCGTTGGGGAGCCGCTTGATAAAGCTGTGGGCATGGGAGGCCTTTGCCGCCGCAATCATTTCCTCTTCGGAGGCATCCGGTTTTCCCACCACAATATTTTCCCGGATAGTCCCGCGCTTTAACCATGTATCCTGCAAAACCATGCCGTAAGAGGTGCGCAGGGATTTTCTTGTAATATTTTTGACGGCGTTTCCGTCCACAGAAATGCTCCCGCCGTCCACGTCGTAAAACCGCATCAGCAGGTTGATAATCGTGGTTTTCCCGCAGCCCGTGGGCCCCACAATAGCAATCCTCTGGCCCGGCTTCACGGAAAGGTTCAAATCGGTAATCAACTCCCTATCCTTTACATAGGAAAAAGAAACGTCCGAAAGCTCCACTTTCCCCCGCACATCCTTTAAAACCACCGCGTTTTCGCTGTCCTTTGTCTGGGGCTCCTCCTCAATCAGCTCAAAAATTCTGGCCGCGCAGGCAAGGGCGTTCTGCAGCTCCGTAATCACGCCGGAAATTTCATTGAAAGGCTTAGTATACTGATTTGCATAGGAGAGAAAACAAGTCAACTGGCCGATGGAAATTCCGCCCCTAAGCGCGGATAAGGCCCCCGTAAGCGCCACGCCGGTATAAACTAAGCTGTTTACAAAACGGGTGCAGGGATTGGTGAGGGAGGAAAAGAAAATCGCCCGCAGGGAATATTTTTCCAGCCTCCCGTTAATCTCATCAAACTTTTCCAAAGTCTTTTCTTCCCTGTTAAACGCCTGAACCACCTTTTGATTTCCAATCATTTCGTTAATTAACGAGGTCTGCTCTCCCCTTGTCTCGGACTGGAGCTTAAACATGCTGTAGGTTTTTCTGGCGATAAAGCTCGCCACAAACAAAGATACGGGCGTGATAAGCACCACCACCAGCGTAATCCCAACGTTTACGGAAAGCATAAAACCCAGCGTCCCTAAAATGGTGACGACGCCAGTAAATAGCTGCGTAAATCCAATCAAAAGCCCATCCGCAAACTGATCCACGTCGGCCACCACGCGGCTCATAATGTCCCCGTGGGAGTGGGAATCCAGATAGCTAAGGGGAAGCTCTTCCAGCCTGCGAAACGCCTTTTTCCTGATATCCTGAATAATATTGTATACAATCTTGTTGTTGCAGATGTTCATAATCCACTGCGTCAACGCCGTTAAGGCAATCACAATCCCCATCTGCTTTAAAATATGGAACAACGCCGGCCAAGGGCTGCTTACGTCCAGCGGCGACGGGTCAAAAATATACGCAAGCCAGTCTACCGCCCTTCCCGTTAAAATCGGAAGATAAAGCGTAAGCGCCACGGAAAACACCGCCATTACAATCGTCATCGCCATCAAAAAACCGTAGGGCCTGATATATTTTAAAACCTTTATAAGCGTTTCTTTCTGATTGATGCTTTTTTTCTTCTTATCCATCTCTTCTCCCATTTCCGCGTTCCAAATTTATATGCCGCTTTCCTGCCGCGAATTCCGCCCAATACGCAAACACTATCCTATGCCTGCTGCGCCGCGCTCTGCTCGCCCTGCTCAAACTGGCTATAATAAATCTCCTGATAAACCTCACAATTCTCAAGAAGCTCTCCGTGAGTTCCCATGCCCGCAACCTCGCCGTCGTCCAGCACAATAATCAAATCCGCGTGAAGCAGGGAGGCTGCCCGCTGGGAGACGATAAACACCGTGGTCTCGCCCGGCATCTCCTTGATGGATTTCCGAAGGGCTGCGTCAGTAGCATAGTCGAGAGCCGACGCGCTGTCGTCCAGAATCAAAATTTCCGGCTTTTTCACCAACGCCCTTGCAATGGAAAGACGCTGCTTTTGCCCGCCGGAAAGATTCCGGCCTTCCTGCTCCACTTTCTCGTCCAGCTTATCCTTTTTCTGCAGTACAAACTCTTCCGCCTGAGCCGTGCGCAGAGCTTCCCACAACTCCTCGTCGCTGGCGTTTTCATTGCCCCAAAGGAGGTTTTCCCTGATTGTCCCTTGGAACAGCACTGCTTTCTGCAGCACAACGCCGATTTTATTCCGCAGCTCCGAAAGCGGATACTCCCGCACGTCTTTGCCGTCCACCTTTACACAGCCCTTTTCCACATCGTAAAAGCGCGGAATCAAATTCACCAGCGAGGACTTACCGGAACCGGTGCCGCCGATGACCCCGATGGTGGAGCCGCGCCTGGCCTTAAAATGAATGTCCGTGAGGGCTTCCTCGCCCCCCGCATAGTAGCGCAGGCTCACATGATTAAATTCCACCGTGCCCTTTTTGCCGGTATCTGCCGCGCTGTCTGCCGCTCCGATACCGCTCCCGGCCGCCGCTGTCTTTGCAGCATCACCCGTTCCATCGCGGCCGCTTCTCTCTGCAACAACACCAGTCGCTCCGACGCCGCTTTTCTCTGCCGCCAAGCTCTCCGCCGCGCCGTCCATCCCCGCGGGAATCTCAAACACCGTCTGTATTCTGTTGCCGCAGGCCACCGCCTTGGTGACCGTGATAATCAAGTTTGCCAGCTTCACCAGCTCCACCAAAATCTGAGACATATAGTTTACCAGCGCAACCACCTGCCCCTGCGACAAAATTCCCGCTTCCACCCGCAGGGCCCCCACGTAAATCAGCGCCACCAAACCGGCGTTAATCACCACATAGGTAAGGGGATTCATCAACGCCGAAATTTTTCCGGCAAAGGTCTGCATATATTTCAGCGCGTCCGTCTCCGCGTCAAATTTCCGTATTTCATTTTCTTCCTCGCCAAAGGCCCGGATAACTCTCACGCCGGTGAGATTTTCCCTTGTGATGCCCATCGCTCCGTCCAGCCGTTCCTGAACCTTTTTAAATAAAGGAATACTGACGAGCATAATGCCGAAAACGATTACCGACAGTATGGGAATAGCCACCACAAAGACAATCGCCGCCTTCACGTCCACCGTAAAAGCCATAATCATGGCTCCAAATACAATAAAGGGAGAACGCAAAAACAGACGCAGCACCAGATTTATCCCCGACTGCACCTGATTGATGTCGCTTGTCATTCTTGTAATTAAAGTGGAAGTTCCCTCCCTGTCCATCTGAGAAAAGGAAAGGCTTTGAATATGGGAAAACAGGCCGTGCCGCAGCTTTGTTGCAAAGCCCACCGCCGCTTTCGCCGCAAAATATTGGGCCGTCACCGCGCAGACAAGGCCAATCAAGCCCAACGCCGCCATAATAAGGCACATGCGCCAAATATATCCCCTGTCCTGATTGCCTATCCCCGTGTCAATCATGGAGGCCACCACAAGAGGCACGATAAGCTCGAAAGAGGCCTCCAGCAATTTAAACAGAGGCCCCAATATACTTTCTTTTTTATATTCCTTTAAATAAATAAGCAGTTTTTTCATTTCCTTATTTCCCTATCAGTTTAAGAAATTCTCTATGATAACGGCCTCCGCCTCCTCCTCGCTAAGCCCGAAGGTATTCAGCTTAATCAACTGTTCGCTGTTGATTCTCCCTATGGCCGCCTCATGGATAATCGCCGCATCCACATGTTTCGCGTCAATTTCAGGAATCGAGCACACCTGCGCCTCGTCCATGATGATGGAATCGCACTGAACATGAGCGTGGCAAAGGGCGCTGCCGATTGCCTTTGGGTGAAAAACCTGCCTTGACTGTCCTCTTGCAACCGAGCGGGACACGATTTGGGCGCTGCTGCCCGTTCCGTTTAAATAAATATCCATGTCGGAAACCGCGCTCTGCTCGTCGTGGGTCATAAGCTTTTCAATCACATACAGCTTTGCCCTCTCCCCCATAACCACCTCGGTCTGGCGTTTGGTGGAATCCACCCCCTTAATCTGCGCTGTGTCCAGCGTAAAAATGGAGTTTTCCTCCATGATAATTTTTGTCACCGGGTTTAGGATTCGGGCTCCGGTTCCCTCCCCTTCGCCGTAGTGCTTTTCCTCGTAGCGCACGTTTGCGTCCTTTCCCACATGAAAGGTGTGAATCCCGTCATGGCGGCTGTCGTTGCAGCCGCTGTTGTGGATGCCGCAGCCTGCCACAATCGTCACCTGCGCCCCTTCCCCTATATAAAAATCGTTGTACACCTCGTCCGTGATTCCAGAGGCCGCGACCACCACGGGAATGTGTACCTGCTCTCCCTTCGTCTCGCCGCTGATATAAACGTCGATTCCCTGCTTGTCGCTCTTGCGCTCGATTTTGATGTGCTCCGTGCTTCCATGGCACAAGGAATATCCGTTATATCTTAAATTGTAAGCCCCTTCCTGCCGGAAGCCCGCGCCGTCTATCTTCGCTAAAACAGCTTCCGTTACCTTGTCTATCTTCGTCAAAACGGTTCCCGTCGCCTTGTCTACCTTCGTCAAAACGGTTTCTGTCGCCTTGTCTACCTCCGTCAAAACGGTTTCTGTCGCCTTGTCTACCTTCGTCAAAACGGTTTCCGTCATTTTGTCTATCTTCGCCACAGCCTCTTTCCTTTCCGAGCTTTTCCTGCTTTCCATATGCGCTTTTGCCAAAGCGGAAGGATTTTTTACATTGCCGCCTCGTTTAAACACACGCAGCCCTTCTCCCCGCCTACAAGCTCCGGCAGCACCTTTTCTTTTTCCCCGATGGCCTGAATTTCCCCGTCTCTGATTACCATAATCCTGTCGGCCATCTGCATAATCCTTTCCTGATGGGAGATAATGACAAGACTTCCCGTTTTGTTATTATGAAGCTGCTCAAACTGCTTTACCAGCATGGAAAAGCTCCACAAGTCAATCCCCGCCTCCGGCTCGTCAAAAATGCATAGCTTGTGCGGCTTTGCAAGAACGGTGGCAATCTCAAGACGTTTCATTTCCCCGCCCGACAAGGTTCCGTCCACCTCGCGCTCCAAGTATTCCCTTGCGCATAAGCCCACGCCCTTTAAAATATCGCAGCACTGATTTTCGGACATTTCTCTACCCGCCGCAAGCGAGAGAAGCCTTTTTACCGTCATTCCCTTAAATCTTGGGGGCTGCTGAAAGGCAAAGCCAATCCCCGCATTTGCCCGCTGGGCGATACTGTAATCGGTGATATCCACTCTGTCCATCAAAATACTACCGCCGTCAGGCTTTTCAATTCCCATAAGCAGCCTTGCAACGGTAGACTTTCCGCCGCCGTTAGGCCCCGTGATAACCAGCGTTTCCCCGTTCTCCACCGTAAAACTCATGTCGCGTATAATACTTTTTTCCAGCCCGTTTTCCAACGGATGGAACAGCAGATTTTTTATTTCCAGCATAATAGCTCCTATTTTAAATACTCATCGTACTTGTCGTTGGTCTCGTTTAGGAAAACAATTCCCAAAATACCCGGTCCCGTGTGCGCGCCGATTGCGCAGCCCACCCGGCCTTCCAAAATCCCCTTTACATGGTAACGGCTGACAAGCTCCTCCTTGATAAACTCATAGGCTTCCTTATCCATTCCATAGCAGACGCCCACCACCTGTTTTTCCAGATTGGCGCCCTTTTCCCCTACCATATCGAGAATCCTCTTTTGAGCTTTCTTCCAGCCCCGAACCTTCTCCACTGCTTTCAGCGAACCGTTCTCGTCCACGATAATAATGGGCTTGATATCCAAAACCGTCCCGGCCAAAAAGGAAGTCCTTGTAAGGCGTCCGCCCTTAAACAAATACCCCAGCTCCACCACCGTAACCGCGTGCTCCATATGCTCGCAGAAAAAGTGCGCCGCCTCGATTAAAAGCTCCTTCGGCGCGCCGTTTCTCTGCATACGCAAAAGCCTCTCCACTACTAGGCCGTAGCCCACGGAAGCGCATTTCGTGTCGATAATCGTAATTTGAAAGTCAGGATATTCCTCCAAAACCTCCTCGTAGGCAAGCTTCGCCGCGTTGTAGGTTCCCGCAATTCCCGTAGAAAAGCACAGGTAAAGCACCTCGTCCCCTCTCTTGGCAAAGGGGAGAAAATGCTCGTAAAACATATGCTGATTAATATGGTAGGTTTTGATATCCTTGCCGGAAGCCTGTATCGCGTAAAAATCGTCCGGGAAAATCGTTTCCCCGTCAAAATAATCCGTTCCTTCTATGGTGACAGGCGTCGGCATCACATGTAAATTATATTCCTTAATCACGCTCTCCGGTACATCGGAAGCGGAATCCGTAATAATGCAAAAAGCCATATTCTCCTCATTTCCGCGCCACACTGGCGGCCGGCTTTGGCCGGTCTGCCATGCACACAATAAATTTTTAATATCACTATACTACATTTATCGAATTTGTGCATCTTAAAAATTTCTTATCTTTCGCGGAAATTGACTTGCTGTTTGCGCCTCCGGTTCATATTTTACGGTTCTTCCTCCAAGTCAAAAAGCTTTCCCGTAGCAAAGGGGCTTCCCACGTCGCACCTTCCGTGATGGTAAGCTTTTCTGGTCTCGCCTGCTTCCAGCTCCTTTGAGCTTTCCACCTTTATGCGGCTGACGCCCTCCTTAGTCATGGCGTCAAGAAGTTTTATAATTTCTTCCTCGCTGTTCATACTTTTCCTCATTTCTGCGCTGCTTTTTGCCTGTGAAAATCAATGTCCACAAACAATCTCTTTGCCCTTTATTTGCAGAATTGAAAATAAACTTCTCAACCGCGCCCTTAATGGTGGAACAGCCTGATTCCCGTAAAGGCCATCACCATATCGTATTTGTCGCAGCACTCAATCACCAAGTCGTCGCGCACCGAGCCGCCGGGCTGGGCAATGTATTTCACTCCGCTCTTTTTAGCCCTCTCGATGTTGTCCGAAAACGGGAAAAACGCGTCCGAGCCAAGGGTCACATTTTGGTTGCCGTCAAGCCACGCCCTTTTTTCCTCCCTGGTAAAGACGGGGGGCTTTTCCTTAAAACGCTTCTGCCATTCACCGTCCCGCAGAACGTCCTCGTATTCGTCCCCAATGTAGACGTCGATAGCATTGTCCCTGTCGGCCCGTCCAAGACTGTCAACAAAGGAAAGCCCCATTACCTGCGGCGCTTGACGCAGATACCAGTTGTCGGCTTTCTGCCCCGCCAGTCTGGTACAGTGTATTCTGGACTGCTGCCCCGCGCCGATGCCGATTGCCTGTCCGCCCTTCACATAGCACACCGAATTGGACTGCGTATATTTCAGCGTAATCAAGGCTATTTTCATGTCGATTAACGCTTCTTCCGGTAGCTCCTTGTTGCGGGTCACAATATTAGAAAGAAGCCCGCCGTCAATGGGAAGCTCGTTCCTTCCCTGCTCAAAGGTAATTCCATACACCTGCTTCCTCTCCACTGGCGCAGGCGTGTAGCCGGCATCCATTTGAATAATATTATAATTACCCTTTTTCTTGGCTTTTAAAAGCGCTAACGCTTCCTCCGTGTAGCCCGGCGCAATCACGCCGTCGGATACTTCCCTTTTAATCAGTCTGGCCGTATCCTCGTCGCACACGTCGGACAAGGCGATAAAATCCCCGAAAGAGGACATTCTGTCCGCTCCCCTTGCTCTCGCATAGGCGCAGGCAAGGGGCGACAATTCTCCCAAATCGTCCACCCAATAAATTTTCGCCAGCGTTTTTGTGAGGGGAAGTCCCACCGCCGCTCCCGCAGGCGACACATGCTTGAAGGACGCCGCCGCCGGAAGCCCCACAGCTTCCTTTAATTCCTTCACAAGCTGCCAGCCGTTAAAGGCGTCCAAAAAATTAATATAACCCGGCTTTCCGTTTAAAACCGTAACGGGAAGCTCGCCGCCGTCCTCCATGAAAATCCTTGAGGGCTTTTGATTAGGGTTGCACCCATATTTTAATTGAATTTCGTTCATGCTTGTTCTCCTATTTAAAATTCTGCAAGTCAATTTGCGCGCTTTTCAAGCATCTGACGTTTTTAAATTCCGCAAATGCTCTGTCTGCAGGCCCTTAATTTTTATTCACAATCCTTGTCTCATACTTTCCGGTTGTAATATCGATGTATCTCACAAACAGGGAAATTTTATTTTCTTCATTCAAGCTGTCCCAAAGCATCTGCGTAAACTCGTCGATGCTTCCTGAAAGCTCCACAAGCTTAGGCTCCCCCTCAAAGCTTGGAAGAGGATTCCCGTCGTGCATATAAGTATGAATGAACCGCCCTTCCCCCGCCGCAGGATTTTCGTAGGAATAAGTATACCTGCTGCAAGAATCCGGTTTTCCGTTATTACTCTTTAAAATTGACATGGCATAGCTGTACTGCCCGCCTTCTATATTTAAAAGCCCGGAAATGCGCGGCGTGTAATTAGGGCCGTCCGGCTCAAATTCCCGGCTCCGCAAAGATTCCTCAAAGGTAAGGCCTTTCTTTATTCCATCATAAATGGTATCCGTCTGGTCGCCGTTGGTGACAATCGTCCGGCTGCCCAGCACGCGCACCGGCGCGTAGATAACCAAGCTTGGGTCTTCCATTTTGGCCGGGTCATAGCACTGCGTTCTGATTCCTTCTCCCTCCTCCACAAAAATCCGGTTTCGACTGTTGACGCTCCTGCCCATGATAAAGTAAGCCGTCACCGCCTTTGTATTATCGGCGGATTTTCCAATTACAATCCCCCTGCCCGGATAGGCATTTTCTGAAAGCTCCTGTCCAAGTGACAATATCTTCATTTCTTTTCCTCCAATTTTAATACTGCTGCAGTATGCACGGCGGCATACGCATTGCGATAGGCATTGCGATACACATTGCGATAGGCATTACGACACACATTACGCATACAATATTGCCCATGCCTGTGCATATGACTTGTGTCTGTCGGCTAAATGCCTAAAGATATAATATAGGAGGCTTCCGCCAATTGCAAGATATAAACGGAAAAGCTATTTACAAATTTATGCGGCGGAGCTATACTGTTTTTGATTTATAAAACTAAAGAAAGAGAGTATTTTACCATGAATTTCAAAAAGAAAATATTGGCCGTTGTTTCAGCCCTCACAGTTGCCAGCGCAGCTTTGACCGGCTGCGGCGGAGAGCAGCTTATTCCTGCGGACCAGACAATCGGAGCTATCTTTGAGCTCACCGCCAAAAACAATCCGGCGCCCATGAAAGACCTGCTCGGCTTTGCCTCCGAGGAAGACGTCAAGAGTACTTTCCTTGCGGAGAGCACCGACCAAGAGCTGGTGGAACAATTTCAAGAACAGTTCAGCGCAGAAGGGCTCAACATGTCCAATGAAAGCGTTCAAGCCTTTGCCGACGCCTTGGAGGGTATGCTTGGCAAGCTCACCTACACTGCGGAAATTACTTCCGAGGAAAAAAATAAGGTAGTTGTCTCCCTGAAAGTCAACAGCTTTTCCGCCGACGACATGACGCAGGTAACCGCTGATGCCCTTGTTGCCATGCAGGAAAAGCTCACGGAAGAGGACCAGATGGCAATTATGAACGGCGATACCGACGTCCTCACCTCCTACATGGAAGGATATTTCGCCGACCTTGTGGCAGGGCTTTCCGCATTAGAGCTCTCAGAGGATGCCGTTGACATTGAAGTCCCCTGTGAAAAAATGCTTGTTGACGTAAGCGGCAAAGACAAAACCGCTTGGATGCCCAGCGACTTATCCGGTTTTTATGATGATATTGAAAATTGTATTTTTCATTAAATAGGGAATGTGCTGAAACTTTCATGAAATTTTAAAATTTTTGAAAAAAATTACACATATGCCGAAAGAAAATGCCAAAAAAATCCCTGCTACATGGCAGGGATTTTTTATAATAGAAAGGATTCTATGGATTTATTACTACAATGCGCGCAGAATTTTGAGCGTTTAATCCCATATTAATATCATGTAGTGATTGTCACGTCGTCTGCGCCATCTTCCTCACCGCCGACGGCGTATGCCCGTACAGATTTTTAAAAGCCCGGTTAAACAGCTTTTGATTGGTAAACCCGTTGGCTTCCATAATTTCCGCAACGGAAGCGTCCGTGTTTTGCAGCTCTTGATAAATATGGAACAGACGTATCTCATTTAGATAATTCAAAAACGACATTTCCATATTCTTTTTAAAAAAGCGGCAAAAATACTCCCTTCCAAGTCCAAGGTGGGCGGCGGCGTCTCCCAAAGTGATGGGCTCTCTATAGTGCTCCTCCGTGTAGGTAATAATTGAGTGGATTCGCTCCATTGTCATTTTGTCCACAGCGGAGGGAGGAGACGCCATAGGAGCTGCAAAATTCCGAAGCAGACGGGCCAAAATCTGCAGCACAAGCCCCTCGGCCTCCAAGGCAAATACAGGCGTATCCATAATATAAAGCCTGACAAGCTCCTCCATCAGCTCGCAAATAGCGCGGTATTCGGGAAACTTTTCATCCTCAAGGGTATCCGGGATGCAGCAAATCTGCCACAACTCGATATCAGGAAGATAGCTTTCCAACAGCTTTTTAGACAAATGAATATTGAGAAACATGGAAGTTTTTTCATGGGCGTAGGTGCTGTGAACCTGCGAGGACTCAACCACCGCCAAATTCTTTTTGTTCAATAAATGAAGCCTGCCGTTAATCCGCAAGTCAATTTCCCCGTTTAGGGGATACAAAATTTCCAGCTCCTCATGCCAATGCAGGGGAAAATAGCCGCCGGGAGTAGTGATAAACCGGATAAGAGTTCCCATGGGACTTTGCGTTTGTATCGTCTTGTAATAGGGCTGCTCCATAGAGGCCTCCTTGGCAAAAATCAATTCCCTAAATCCTAACTCCTGCTGGCTCCGTCCACCGACAGAATCTCGCCCGTCACATAAGACGCCATATCGCTTGCCAGATACAAAAACGCGTCCGCAACCTCCTCCGGCTCGCCCGGCCTGCCAAGGGGTATTTGAGCGGAAATCCTTGCCACCACATCGGCGGGAAGGGCCGCTACCATATCTGTCCTCGTCACACCCGGCGCCACCGCGTTCACACGGATATGGTCTTTTGCCAGCTCCCTAGCCAGCGAAATCGTCATGCCGTTTACGGCAAACTTGCTGGCAGGATACGCCACGCCTGCGGGCTGCCCGGAAATGCTTACCATGGAACTGGTATTGATGATACAGCCGCCGCCCTGCTCTTTCATGATTTTTGCGGCGGGCAGAATTGCATAGAAAAGCGCGCGCACATTCAAATCAATGCACTTGTCAAATTCCTCCGGCGTATAATTGTAAAGCGGCGTACTCTGAGAAATCCCCGCATTGTTTACAAGAACATCAATTTTGCCAAATTTTTCCTTTACCGCTAAAATTGCCTTTTCCACCTCCGCGGCATCCGTCAGCTTCGGAAACATTCCGTCCACTTCCCAATCGGCGTTTTCTTCTTTTAATTTAGCAAGCGCCTTGTCCACAGTCTCCTGTCTGGAGCCAAACAGCACCACCTTCGCGCCGTTTGCAAGATATTTACGGACAATCTCAAAGCCGATACCTCTGGTTCCGCCCGTAACTACCGCTACTTTTCCCTCTAATAACATAATATTTCCACCATCCTTTTTTAATTTTTTAAAGTATATCACAAATAGATATTTAGTGTAAAGCGGCCTGCCCCGTTTAAAATACACTTTCAGCTTTCAATGATAATTCCGTATAAGCTTTCCGTTGATACACGCAAGTTTTCCACTGACAATCACGTGCAAATTTTCACGTTGATACTTTTTTGGTGAATGTACTTGAAATAGTCTTTAAGATATGTTAAATTAGGCATAGAGAAAGCA
>JAMPGS010000074.1 GCA_023663815.1 Clostridium sp. | reverse complement strand
AAAACTTTGCGCAAAATTGGCCTAATATTTATCTTTATGATAGTGCGCAATGGATGAGCAAAATTGTAATGCTTTTTGCAAAGGTGCTTAGGGTAAATATCAATGATGAAAGCATTGCGGAGGACGGAATGGAATACAGGCTGCCGGAGGCTCCTGTGTATGGGCATGATATAGCAATCAATCCTGTAGTGGTAATTCTTGCAACATTTTGCTTTATCTGGTGCCTGTGCCATATTCGTAAGAACAGAAAAATCGGGGATATGTACACGGTTTGGGTTATGCTGCTTTTTATTATGTTTTGCGGAGTGGTAAGGTGGGAATCTTTTGTGAGCAGATACATGTTGCCTTATCTGGCTTTGCTTTGTCCTTTGATTGGCTGGCAGGCGCAGACTCTTGCGGGAAAATCCACAGGGGGGAATTTGCGGCAAGGGACAGTATCGATTATTTATTTTTTATGTATAACGGAAATGATTTCTTTGAGCAGGTATCATCAGGAGCTATGGCACGAGGAGGCGTCTGTCAGACCGGAAGGCTTTTTCGCTCAAAATAAGGGAATCCGGCAGGAATATTTGGAAACGTTGGATTGGGTAAGGGAAAACGGTTATAAAAAAATAGGTTTAAAGCTAAGCGGGCTCAATTATGAATATCCTGTTTGGTATATTTTGGATACGCCGGAAGTGCAGATAGAGCATGTCTTGGTGGAAAATCAATCTGCGGTGTATGAAGATGAGAGTTATATTCCAGATTGTATTTTGGGAGATGTAAATTTAAGCGAAGGCTTTGATTATATTATTATGCATGATATAGAATACTGTAAGGCGGAACAGTTTATTGAAAATGAAAGAATGGCGGTTTATCTGCCCAAAACGGATACAGAAAATGATATAATAGATAGAGGAATGGATTGAATATGCAGCTTCAATCATTAAGTTTAATAATATTTTTATTAATTTTATTTTTGGCGTATTGGAAAATTCCTGCCAAATATCGGTGGGGGCTGTTGCTGGCTGCCGGGTATGTCTTTTATTCATGGTGGAACCTATATTATGTGTTGATTTTATTTGGGGTAACGGCGGTCACTTATTTTGTGGCGCTTGGAATGGAGCGGGGGCATAACAAAAAAATCCTTTTAGGGGCGTACATTTTTTTTGAAATCGGCATTTTATTTTTGTTTAAATATTTGGGATTTTTTGCAGAGACAATTGAAAAGATAACCCATTTGTTTGGCAGCTCCGTGAGTATTCCTGTTTTTCGGTTATTGCTGCCGGTGGGTATTTCCTTTTATATTTTTCAGACCATTGCCTATGTGGCAGATGTTTATCATGGAAAAACAGTAGCCGAAAAACATTTTGGATATCTGGCGGTGAGCGTTGCGTTTTTTCCGATTTTACTTTCGGGCCCGATTGAAAGAATACAAAATTTGTTAAAGCAGTTTAAACGGGAAAAAGAATTTTCCGAAGAGATGGGGTGGATGTCGTTTCAGCGGATTTTGGCCGGATGCATGAAAAAAGTAATTATTGCGGACAGCCTGGCCGTATATGTGGATAACGTTTATTCTGATTTAAAAGCGTATACAGGTCTAGCCCTAATTTTGGTAATTGTTTTGTATTCTATAGAAATTTATTGCGATTTTTCAGGGTATTCCGATATTGCCATAGGGGTGGCAGGATTATTTGGGATTAAGTTAAGCCCCAATTTTGAACAGCCGTATCTGGCGGACTCTGTGAAAAGTTTTTGGAAAAGATGGCATATTTCACTGACCGCTTGGTTTAGGGATTACATATATATTCCCTTAGGAGGAAACCGGGTGAGCAGGTGCCGCAATTATTGGAATATTATGTTGACTTTTTTGCTGAGCGGTTTGTGGCATGGCGCGGCGTGGACGTTTGTACTTTGGGGAGCATTGCACGGCGCTTTTCAGATAATGGAAAGTGTGTTAAAAAAGTATTGGGGTGGCAGAAAAACGCCTATGTTGGTTAAGCAGATTTCTACGTTTATATTGGTTAGTATTGCATGGGTGTTTTTTAGGGCGGATACCATAGCGGATGCGTGGTATGTATTGTCGCATTGCTTTACAGGCGTGAGTGTGGGCAACGGGTATATTTTGGCGAGCATGGAAGCGCTTAATATGCCTTGCCTGCAAATTGGGCTGTTGCTATTTTTTATTATTTTGCAATTATTGGCTGATATTTATATAGAGCGCAGGGGCAGGAAAGAAATGCGGTCTTTTGTATTAGTTGGAGTTGTGTTAATGGCGTTATTTTATTATTTTAGATATGGAATAGATGCCGGTACATTTATATATTTTCAATTTTAAAATGAGATAATAAAATTATGAGGAACTTTTTACAAAGAGTATGCGTGGTTATCCTGTCGGTTATAATTATTTTTTTTATGCTGAACGCGGTATATTATAAAATGTCGAAAAATGGGCGGCTGACGGCGTTTGAGGTATATGACGCCATAGATATATCGTCGCAGCAGTCAGATTGTACGGCTCTTGTATTGGGAGACAGCGTTGCCAGACAGATTTTTAGTCCGGATTATCAGGAAGAAAATAAAGAAGTGTGTTATTTGACGACCAATCAGGCAATTATGCCTGCTGGAAATTATATTTTGCTGGAAAATTATTTGCAAAATCATCCTCAGACAAAAAAGGTATATTATATTGCCCGGCCCGACAGCCTGCAGAATGGCATTAACTTTGTATATACCTACAGTTATTTTGTCACTCCGCTATATAGGGAACCGTTTTTAAAGTATCTTCACGAGGAAACGAGAGAGGGTATTGAAAAAATGTTTGGCAGTTTTTTCTCAAAGAGGGAGTTTGCCAAGTGGATGTTGGGGAAATATCCGAAGCTTTTAGAGATATATAATAAAAGTTTGGAGAAAATATGGAAAATTAAAAGTAACTATCAGGCGAATGATAAGCCGGATATGGCCGTGTCTTATATTTTGGAGATGCAGAAAAGTTGCCAGGATAAGAAAATAGAGTTTATTCTTCTGTCGCCGCCTGTTCCGGAAGGATATGACAGGGGGGCTGTCGAGGAAATGCGGGAAAAAATGAGCGCTCTTGGTATGGAAGATTTAATAGAAGAATATGCGGATAGTATTTATTATATTAATCAGGAAGAATTTGTGGATGGTGTTCATATGAGAAAGGAATATTTGGAGAGGAATAGGGAAGGGATGCTGGAAAGGATGCTAAGGTGAGGAAGGATATTTTGTTTACATTGTGGGGAAATTATAGTAAATAAAAAATAAGGAATAATTTTCATGACAAAAAAATGGAGATGGCTTTATATAGTAGTGCTTGTAGTGTTACCCTTTTTCCTTTTTCTTGTGGAAAGCCCTCAGTTTGTAAAAAACGCAGTGGGCGAGGCAGGCTGTTTTGAAAGCTTTACGGTAACAATAAGTAAACATTCGGCGAGTCAGAGAATAGGCTGTTATTATAGTCTGACAGAGGATGAAACGGGTATTTTTTATGTTTTTCTTCCGTCATATGCAGATTTATCGAAATTGAAAATTGAGTTTTCCGGCGCGGATGAAGTGATATTTCATCAAGAGAATTCTAATGCTGGCGATGATTTTCGAGTAAGCAGCGGGGCTTGGCTGGGAGAGGGGAAAAAACTGCAGACAGATGTGGTGTATGAGACAAGTTTTGTAAATAAAGGCCAAGTAATAGAAAATGGGAAATTAAAATTGATGCAGTCAGCAAATATTCCGGCTATGTTTATAGAAACAAAATCTGGAACGCTGGATTATATCAATGAGAACAAAGCGAACAAAGAACCGGGTGAAATGGCTTTGTATACGCAAACCGGAGAATTGGAATGGTCTGATAGTCTGGTACATATGACAGGGCGGGGTAATGAGACATGGAAATTTGATAAGAAGTCTTATTCTATTAAATTGAAAAATAAAGCAGATCTTTTGAAAATGGGGGGGCAAAAGATTGGATATTGCTCTGCAATGTATTTGACGATGCTTACATACGCAACAAGATAACATATGACATGGCGATAGCTGCCGGATTGGCTGCCTCCTCTGAATCCTATTATATGGATTTATACGTTAATGGAAAATATCATGGTTTATATCAATTGACAGAAAAGATTGAAATCGATGAGGAACGTGTAGATATTGCGAATTTAGATAAGAAGAATGAGGCAGTAAACAGAGGAAATTATGATGTGAATAAGCTGGATGGGGCCTATACAGATATGTCGAGCGCAGTATATCTTCCTAATGTTCCTAGTGATATTACCGGCGGATATCTTGTAGAGAGAGACTACGGAGTAAAATTTCAGGAAGTAATAAGCGGATTCCAGACACATACTCTTCATAATTGTTATTCAATTATAAATCCAGAGCTGGCATCAGCAGAAGAAATGCAGTATATCAGTACGTTATTTGAGGAGATGGAGGCGGCAATTGTCGCCGAAGATGGAATAAATCCGGACACTGGGAAAAGTTATATTGATTATATTGATTTAACATCTTTTGCAGATAAATATATTATTGAAGAATTGTCCAAGAATGAGGGCGGAGGAATGTCCAGCGCTTTTTATTATAAGCCGGAGGATGCTGTAAGTAAAAAGGTATTTGCCGGACCGGTGTGGGACTATGACAAGGCCTATGCCAGAGATATTAATATTGACAATAATCCAAGGAATTTATGTTATTTAACATTGAAAGTGGCAAGTTCAGAAATGTACTGGTATTTGTATCAACAGCCCAAGTTTCAGGAGAAAGTAAAGGAAGAATATAGTAAATTTTTTTCTGATTATCTGGAAAGCCTGATAAATGAAAAAATAGATGTATATGCTGAAGAAATCAGGCAGTCGGCGGAAATGGATCAGATTCGGTGGGAAACGACTTATAAAAACCGGGGGGCAATTCATACTGATTATCAGGTAAATATAGGGAGTATTAAAAATTTTTTGCGTGAAAGGAAAAGCTTTTTAGATAAAGTATGGTTGGAGGATGCTGAGATATGCAATATTCAGTTTGTTGACGATTACCAGAATAGAAACAATTGGATTGGCGTGATTAAAGGCGAAAGCCTTGGAACAATTCAGGCGAATGAGTCTCCAACAGCAATTTTTGTGGGCTGGTTTCATAAAGACACTTTAGAAGAGTTGAATTTAGCAGAGCCAGTTATGGAAGACGCTGTTTACAAAGCAAAATGGAAAATCATTGAAAATGAGCAGGAAGAATAAGATAAAATTGCAGGAGGAGAGTGCTTATGAGTTTTGCAGATATTTTTAGACAATCTTTTCTGGAGGGATACAGTGGCGGGGAAATAGGCACCACAAGAACCGTTATTGCACTGGCTGTGACCTGTATTTTGGGTTTTTATATCTTTTTTATCTATCGTATTATCACCAGAAAGATTTTTTATTCTAAAACTTTTAATATTAGTCTAGTGGCCTTGGCAATTATCACGGCGGCAGTGATTTTAACAATTCAGTCAAGTATTGTAGTTTCACTTGGTATGGTGGGCGCGCTTTCCATTGTCCGTTTTAGGACGGCAATTAAGGAACCGATGGATTTGATATTTTTATTCTGGGCTATCAGCGTGGGAATTATCTGCGGCGCGGGGCTTTTTGAGACGGGGATTTTAGCTTCTTTGCTTTTGACAGCGGTTATTTTTGTGTTGGATAGGATTCCGGTAGCAAAAGCGCCAATGATTTTTGTGGTAAACGCGGACAGCAGTTCTGGACAAGGAAAAGCAATTTTAGATATAGTGCGGAAGTACAGCAAATACTATAAGGTAAAGTCAAGAAACGTTTCCAATGGAAAACTGGATATGGTAGTTGAGGTCCGAATTTCTGAGGAGGAGGAATTTGTAAACGAGGTATCGGCTATGGAGCATGTACATTCAGTTTCGCTAATATCGCATGATGGAGAAGCGACTTTTTAATAAAAAACAGGGGCTAATTCCCCACAGCTTGCTGCGAGGAAATTTATTAATGTAGTAAAAAAATGGAATAATATAAGAATTGTATAACCAGAAAGAAAAATAACCCTATGAAAACCCTCTCACTAATCCTAACCACCTACAACAGCGCCCGCCAGCTTACCCGAACGCTGGAAAGCATTGAGCAGCAGGATTATCCGAAGATAGAAGTGAATATCAAGGACGGCGGCTCCACGGACGACACGCTGAAAATTATAAAAGAATATAAAAGCTCCAGCAGCAACGCCGTCAACTGGACAAGCAGCCGTGACGGCGGTATTTACGATGCCATGAATCAGGGGTATAAGCTTTCCACCGGCGAGGTGATAGTATTTTTCAACGATTTATTTTTGCAGAAGGATGCCGTCTCTAAAATGATGAAGCGCTTGGAGGCAAATCCTGAGTGCGTGGGCGTCCACGCCGACTTGGTGTACGCCACCGATGAAAAAATCGTGCGGTACTGGAAAATGGGCCCGCAGAGGAGCCTGTATCTGGGCTGGATGCCGGGGCACCCAACCTTATTTTTAAAGCGGGAGCTTTATGAAAAATATGGGCTGTATCGCACAAAATATAAGATTGCGGCGGACTATGAGTTTATGGTACGATTTTTAAAGGATAAGGAAAACAAACTGGCCTATCAGCCGGAAACGATTATCAGAATGTTTTACGGGGGAACCAGCAATTCCAGTCTAGGCAGTTATCTATTGTCGCTAAAGGAAGGCCATATGGCGCTTAAGGAGAATGGGGTAAAGGGAGCGGTGATGATTGACATTCTGCGGACCTGCAGAGTGCTGTGGCAGTTTATGAAAAGAAGATGAGACAAGATTTGCCGTGATTATTTGATGTTTGAAAATAAAGAGAAAAAGTCGTTTGCGGCGGGGTTTTTGAGTGATAGTGTAGGGAATTTACAAGGAAAGGGAAAACAGATGAAGGTATTAGTGACGGGCGTTGGCGGCCAGCTGGGCCACGACGTGATGAATGAGCTTGCGAAGAGGGGGTATGAAGGAATTGGCTGCGACCTTGCGCCGGAATACAGCGGCATTGCGGACGGGACAGAGGTTACCAAAATGCCTTACGTGCAGATGGATATCACGGACAAGGATTGCGTGGAGGAAGTGATTGCCAAGGAAAAGCCGGACGCGGTGGTTCACTGTGCCGCGTGGACGGCGGTGGATTTGGCGGAGGACGAGGATAAGAGGGAAAAGGTGCATTTGGTAAACGCAGTCGGTACGGAAAACATTGCGCTGGCCTGCAAAAAAGCGGATTGCAAGGTGGTTTATCTCTCCACGGATTACGTGTTTGACGGGCAGGGAGATGAGCCATGGGAGCCCGACTGCAAGGATTACAAGCCCTTAAGCGTCTACGGTCAGACGAAGCTGGAGGGCGAGCTGGCGGTATCGGGCAATCTGGAAAAGTACTTTATTGTCCGCATTGCGTGGGTGTTTGGCGTAAACGGGAAAAATTTTATCAGGACAATGCTGAATCTGGGCAAGACCCACGAACAGATAAAGGTGGTGAAGGATCAGATTGGAACGCCCACCTACACCTACGACTTGGCAAGGCTCTTGGCGGATATGATTGAGACGGAAAAGTACGGGTATTATCACGCCACCAACGAGGGGGGCTATATTAGCTGGTATGATTTTACCAAAGAGATTTTCAGGCAGGCCGCGGAGCTAGGGCATACGGAATACAGGCCGGAACGCCTTGAGGTGATTCCGGTAACGACTGCGGAGTACGGGGTATCGAAGGCAAAGAGGCCGTTTAATTCCAGATTGGCAAAGGAAAAGCTGAGGGAAAACGGATTTGAGCCGCTTCCCACGTGGCAGGATGCGCTGAACCGGTATCTTCGGGAGATTGAAATATAAATTATAAAGACAAGGGTAGAACTACAGTTAGTTTTACCCTTAATTTTTTTCCGCAATTGTTCCTGTATATATTAAAATAGAAAATAGAAGTTTAATATTGCAGAAGCGAAAGGAAGGAAATGAATATGAAATCTGTCTTAATCATTGAAGACAACGCCACCAGCATGGAGATGCTGGCAAGAATTGTAAACGAGGTGGACCCGGAGATAACCGTTTACAGAGCCGTCAATCAAAATGAAGCGTATGCCGCCGCCATGAAAGTCAGCATGGACCTTTTTTTGATAGATATTATTCTGGACACGAAAAATCCGGGGGACGTTTCAGGCGTGACCTTTGCCAATCGTATCCGAATGGTGGACAAGTATAAATTTATTCCTATGATTTTTATTACGGCGTTGGAGGACGCTAGGCTGTACGCCTACAGCGATTTGCATTGCTATTATTATCTGGAAAAGCCCTATGATGCGGATACGGCCCGGAAGGTAATCACGGAAGCCATGGAGGTGCCGAAGAAGAAGAACCTTCCCCACGACGTGTTTTTCCGCAAGGACGGTATCCTTTACAAGAAAAATATTTCGGAAGTGATTTATATTGAAAATGTAAAGGGCGGGCAGACGGTTCACTTTACGGACGGAAATTTAAGGCTGCAGTATAAGCCCTGTAAAAATATTTTGGAAGAGCTGGATTCCGACAGGTTTTTACAGTGCAGCAGGTACATGATTGTCAACAGAGATTTTGTAGAGGCTGTGGATACGGTCAACAGGTACATACAATTGAAAGGAAATTACGGGCAGATTGAGTTGGGAATTACTTTTAAGAAAAAGTTTTTGAGAATGTTGCGGGAGAGTTAAGGAAGATTTTTCGTAACTATTCAGCAGGTTGAACAGTTACGATTTTTCTTACATGGCGGGCCGCCGTTTATTACATGCTTGTCAAATGCCGGCGAAAAAAGAGGATAATGGATTTGCATTGGGCCTGATGCAAATATAAAAATCTTATGAAGGAGGTCAGCTATGACGAAAGGTAAATTTGGCAAAGTGGCATTGGCGGCAGTTTTGGGAATTTTTTTAGGGGGGGGGTATTTTTGGCCGGGGGCCGATAGCTGAGGTGAAAGCGGCGCAAGCGCCGGTAATTTCCGATATGAGCGTCGTCGCATCGGAAAGCGGAATCAGCGCCAGTTGTGAGTTCGCAAACTACGGGGACAAGGGGGAATATGTTATCCAGCTTTATCTGTATCAGGTAAAGGGGGAAAATGTTCTGACGACGGTAAGCTATGCGGAGCTGACGCCCACCGGGGACGGGCAGGGTTCCGGAAATACTCCATGGAAACAGGTTGACGCGGGAGTTTATAAGGTAGGCGCTGCCGTTAAAAGGTATGAAGGCGGGAAGCTTATGGAAACCGAATTTATGGATTCCGGTTCGTACGACGTTGTAAAAAATGGGAATTCCTACAGCGTTACGCCCCGCGGGCCAGCATCCGGAGAGGAAGGGAAAGAAGACATATCCCGCGGGAAAAAGTCCAGTTCAGGAAAAGGGGAAGGAAAAGAGCAGGAGGACGAGGCCGGAGCCGTCTGCGTGCATCACCTTGTCTATGAGCTTGTAAAAGCGGCGGAGACAAAGCAGGACGCCCTAATGGCGGAGCAGTGTGAAAAGTGCGGCGCAGTTTTCTCCTATACCTATGTGCCCAACTCGGCTTACGCCGTATTTTTAAAGGAAGCCGCGGCGGCAATTGAAAACGCGGAAGGGGAGGAAGTGATTATCACTACGGACCGCTGGATGAGCTTTAATCAGGAGGTGCTTGACGCCATTGCGGCCCGGCCTGAGGTGGCGGTAGTCATACATTACCGATACGGCGGAAAACCATGCGCCGTTACAATTCCCGCCGGGACAAAGACGGAGAGCCTTGCGGACGAAAACGGCTTTTGCGGATTTTTATATCTGTCGCAGTTGTTCCCAGAGAGAAAGTAACGCAGGCAAAACATAGAAGGTTTACAGTTTGGCGGCTTAATGCTATAATTTGAAAGGCAGAAAAGACATGTTAATGGCGTAAGATATGCACGGGAAGGCAGATATGGAGCATACGAAACAGTATTTAGTCACCGGCGGGGCGGGGTTTATCGGGTTTTACCTATCGAAAGCCTTGCTTGAAAAGGGCGCGCAGGTGACGGCGGTTGACAATTTAAATGATTATTACGAAGTATCGCTGAAAAAGGAGCGGCTTTCCATCCTGAAGCAGTATCCGGGATTCCGGTTTGTGAAGGGAGATTTGGCGGACAAGGCCGCGGTTTTTCAGGTATTTTCCGAGGCAAGGCCTGAGGTTGTAGTAAATTTGGCGGCTCAGGCGGGAGTGCGCTACAGCATTGACAATCCAGACGCCTATATTCAATCCAATATTGTGGGGTTTTTCCACATTTTGGAGGCATGCCGCCATTATCCTGTAAAGCACTTGGTTTTCGCCTCCTCCAGCTCCGTCTATGGGGGCAATAAAAAGGTGCCTTTCTGCGTGGAGGATAAGGTGGACAGGCCGGTGAGCCTATATGCGGCGACAAAAAAATCAAACGAGCTGATGGCCTACGCTTACAGCAAGCTTTATGGAATCGCCTTGACGGGGCTGCGCTTTTTCACGGTTTACGGGCCTATGGGCAGGCCGGACATGGCGTATTTTAAGTTCGCAAAAAAAATCATGGCGGGCGAGCCCATTCAAATATACAATAACGGCGATATGCTGCGTGATTTCACTTACATTGACGATATCGTAAAGGGGATAGAAAACGTTCTCGAAAGTCCGCCCCAAGAGGACGAAAACGGGGCGGCATACAAGATTTACAATATCGGAAATAACAAACCGGAAAAGCTGATGGATTTTATCAGCGTCCTTGAAAAATGTTTGGGGAAGCAGGCAAAGAAGGAATTTCTCCCCATGCAGCCGGGAGACGTATACGAGACTTACGCGGATGTGCATGAATTGACGGAAGATTTTGGTTTTTGTCCCTCTACGACCATAGAGGAGGGGATTGGCAGGTTTGCGGAGTGGTTTCTTGACTACTACGGGGAGAGGAAAAGGAAAGAGTGAAAGATAAATCTTTCACGGGGAGAGTTTGTGTCTGCGCTGCATCCACAAACTTTGCAAGCATTTATGCTACAAGTATTTATGCTACAAGCATGTATGCTTGTGCAAAAAGCAGCGCAGAAATGAGGAAAACATGAAAATAGCGGTGGCCGGGACAGGGTATGTGGGACTGGTGGCGGGCGTATGCTTTGCCGAAAAAGGTTATGACGTGACCTGCGTGGACGTGGACGAGAAGAAAGTGGAAATGATGCGGCGGGGAATTTCGCCCATTTATGAGGATGGGCTGGAGGAGCTTATGCGGAAAAATAACGCCGCCGGAACCCTCCATTTTACCACGGATTACACGCAGGCTTATAAGGATGCCGACGCGGTTTTTATCGGCGTGGGAACGCCGGAGATGCCGGACGGGAGCGCCAATTTAAGCTATATTGCCACCGTTTCCAGACAGATTGCAGAGACTATTGAAAAGGATTGTCTGGTGGTAGTGAAGTCCACGGTGCCGGTGGGAACCAACGACAAGGTGGAGCAGTTTATCAAGGACTTTCTTGTCCATGATGTGAAAGTGGAAGTGGCCTCTAACCCGGAATTTTTGGCGCAGGGAACAGCGGTTCACGATACGCTGCACGCGGCCAGAATTATCATCGGAACGGAAAGCAGGGAGGCCGAGGAGCTGCTTCAAAAAATTTACGAGCCCTTCGGTCTGCCCGTTGTATCCGTGAAACGGCGTTCGGCGGAGATGATTAAGTATGCCTGCAACGATTTTCTGGCGTTGAAAATTTCCTATATGAACGATATTGCAAATCTCTGCGAGCTGGTGGGGGCCGACATTACCGACGTGGCAAAGGGCATGAGCTATGACGAGAGAATTGGCGCGCGGTTTTTAAACGCAGGCATTGGATTTGGGGGAAGCTGTTTTCCGAAGGACACGAAGGCTTTGAAATACCTTGCCAGAGAGCACGGGTATCAGTTAAAGACGGTGGAGGCCTGCGTGGACGTCAATTTAAAGCAGAAAACCAGACTGTTTGAGAAGGCCAAGGACAGAATGATTTCCTTCAGCGGCTTAAAGGCGGCTGTGCTGGGACTTACCTTTAAGTCGGGCACGGACGATTTGCGGGAAGCTCCTTCCATCGACAACTTAAAGCTTCTTTTGGAAGCGGGGGCGGACGTTTACGCCTATGATCCCAAGGGAGAGGAGCGGGCAAGACAGCTTTTCCCGGAAGGAAAGCTGGAAGCCGGGGCAATGCACTATGTTTCCTCCATAGAGGAGGCTTTGGAGAAGGCCAATATCTGCTTTGTATTTACGGAGTGGCCGGAGATTAAAAGGGTAGCGCCGGAGACCTTTAAGAAGAAAATGCATACCCCGCTGGTATATGACGGGAGAAATTTATACGCGCCGGAGGAAATGAAAAACGCCGACGTGGAATACTACAGTATTGGAAGATAAGAGGAAGATAAAAAGAAAATAAAAAGATGCGGCTTACAGGCCGCATCTTTTGCTTATAATGTATCTGGGTCTTGCCTTAATTTCATCATAGATTCTGGAAATATAGTGTCCGATAATGCCAAGGCTTATCATGAGAACGCTTCCGATAATCAATTGCAGGAGAATTACGGTGGTAAAGCCCTCCAGCGCGGTGCCCGAAAAGTATCGGTAAAGGGATTGGACGCCGAGGACAACCGAGGCGAACAGCATAATCCAGCCAAGGAACATTACCACCTGCATGGGCGCGCCTGAAAAGGAGGTAATATTGCGGACGGCATATTTTACAAGGCTCCACATGGACCACTTGGAGGAGCCGATTGCCCGCTCCTGAACCTCGAAAGGGAGGGAGACGGTTTTAAATCCCACCCATGAAGAGAGGGCTCTGAAAAAGGGCGCCCGTTCTGGCAGTATCAGGAGCGCGTCCACCGCCTTGCGGTCCAAAAGCTTAAAATCGGAGGCCGCCGACATGTCCACATTGGTTACCTTGCTGATAATTTTGTAAAAGCCCTTTGCGCACAGGGTATGAAAGGGGCTTTCCTGACCGCGGGAGCTTTTAACGCCCTCCACCACCTCATAGCCTTCCTGCCAAAGACGGTACATTTGCGGAATGACGTCGGGGGGATGCTGCAGGTCGCAGTCCATGATAACGCAGCACGCTCCCGCGGCGGCTTCCAGCCCGGCAAAGATGGCGGCTTCCTTTCCAAAATTTCTGGAAAAGGAAATGCCTTTTACTTCCGTATGATTTGCGGCTAGCTCCTGAATTCGCGTATAAGTTAAGTCCTTGGAACCGTCGTCTATAAAAAGGAGCTCAAAGGGAATAGAGGCCTGATTTAAAATCTGTCTGACCGTGTGGAAGGTTCTGTTTATGTTGTCCTGCTCGTTGAAGGCGGGGATGATGATGGAAAGCAATTCGCTGTTTTTTGATGGCATTGGGGGCTCCTTGTAAAATAGTGTATGTATTATTCGCCTAAATTGGAATAGTTGTAGTCTGAAACATATATGTAGTATTTGCCAATCTTTTCCGATTTCTGCACGGAAGCTTCTTTTCCGGCCAGAAAATTATTGATGGCATCTATCTCGGATTCTGTGGCGATATAGGCGGTTTTCTGTTCAAAAGGCATATTGGGACAATACCAGTTAGTACTGGTCATCCACTTGCAGACGTCCATTTTTTCTACCGAGGCTACCGGATAAACGCGGACTTTTCCGTTTGACAGGACGGTCATTTTGTTTGCGCTCTCAAAGGAAGCGTAAGCCGTCTGATAGCCGCTTTTGTCCAAAAATTCCGTCACGCGGTACGCATCCGAGTTCGGCGGTTCCTCCGCGCGGACAACCGGCAGATATAGCTGAAAAATGTTGAGTGCGGCAAATACCGCGGCGGCGGAGAACGCTATAGGTACAAGCCATTTGAGTGGGGGGGGCTCTTCCTGTTTTTCATGGCTCCATTTGCACAAAAGCACAACTGAAAAGGCCATGAGGAAAGGCAGTATGAAGTAATACCGGGGAGTGCTTTCAACGGTGGTGAAAGCTACAAGAACGGCGGTGACCATAGGCGAAGCGCACACAGTCAGCCATGCCCACTCAATGGGGGCAATAGACTTTCTTTGCCGCATCCGTAACAGGATGCAAAAGAGCACATACAGAGATGCTGACAGTAAGATAGTGAGGCACAGCTTTCCAAAGGGGCCGGAGTCCATAAATCCTGCGGCCTCTCCCATATCGGGGACAACAATAGTGAAAAGCTTTTGAGCTCCCTTTCGTATATTGCGCGACAGGGGCTGCCCTATTGAGGTTGGAAAGCAGGTTCCCAGAAAACTAGATAATAACAGCAGAAATGTCCATAGGGATAAAAGGATATCTTTTTTTTCCCATTTTTGCTTTTGATAAAAAATATAGAGACTGCGGAGAATTTCGATACCAAACAGCGGCCCGTAAATAAGCAGAATTCCCCTTACCCCCTGCAGGCCAAGGACAAACGCCGGAAGAATACCTATGAGCAGTTTGCCCCATTTGATGTTAGAAGCGTTCATGGACTGCGCATATATGGCTAATGTGATAAAAAAAATAACCGCATGGATGGCGTAATAGCTGACGAACAAATATAACAATTCCAGTATGGCAAAGCCGCAGGGCAGGGCAACGCATAGAAAGCTCAGCATGGCCGAGAGGGTATTGCTTAAACCTGCCGACTTGCCGAAATAAAAGACGCTTAAAGCTATGAGGATTGTCATAGTGCAGCAGGCCAAACCGGAGGCCAAAGTCATATTGTTGACGAAATACCCTAAGAGGGCGGCTATGTTGGGAGTGCATATGATTCGGGTTTCAGCGGCAATGTACCATGTGCTGGGAATCACTTCGCCGCTTTCCCTGATAAGGTCGGCCAATATGACGTCTGAGGCGATATCGGAGTTCATTTGATAGTTAAAATGAAAAATATTTACAGTGAAAATGAAAATAAAATAAATTCCAATTCCTGCCAAAAGGGCAGTCAAAAGGAAATATTCTTTAGTTTTAGGTTTATTCATTTGCCGCTTTCCCTGCTTTTGCTTTGAATTCATCTGCAATTTATTATAACTTATATTTATGCTGTTGGAAATAAGTAATTCTTTTGCCTGTTTGAAAAAAATTGAAATAATTCATATTACAATAGAAAATGGAATAAAATATAGACAGAACCAGCGAGTTATTAAGATTTGTTTAAGGTTGGCGGAAGAATTCTTAAAAAGAGGCGGAGATTCTTCCTTTTTAAAAAAAATGTGGTATTCTAATGAATGAAAAAAAGCTTTAAAGAAAAAATTGGAAGGAGCGCAGAATATGAAATCAGTGAGAAAAACTACGGCGGGAATTATGGCGGCTATGCTGTTTGCCGTGCTGATTGCCGGATGCAGCCATAAAAATCAGGAAAATCTGGCCGACGACAGGGCTTCGTCTGATAATATTATTATAACGGAAACAGGGGAAGTTATAGAGAAAGAGCCCATGGAAAAAGAAGAGGATACGGCAAAAGCTTCCGATACAGAAAAAGAATCCGGTAGGGAGAAAGAGCAGTCGGAGGAAGAGACGGCTTCGGCGCCAACCGCGCCGCCGGACGCCTCCGCCGCTTTGATAAATTTGGAGGAGCCGGAGCAGGAGCAGATAATCACCGCAGAGGATCAGATAGACCCCACGTCGAACGAACTGCAGCTAGTATTTTTGGGAGACAGCATTTTTGACAACAGCAGGGATGGAAGCGGCGTACCTTATTTGACGGCCGTACAGTGCGAGGCCGACGTGTATAATCTTGCAATTGGGGGGACCAGCGCGTCCATTGAGTACGGAGAAAACAGCGGGCTTGACAATTGGACTTCCAGAAGCCTTTTAGGGATTGTTCATGCAATCAGAAAAGAAATATCCACTGATATATTTGCGGGAACCAGAACGAAGGAAATACTGGATAATCCTAAGATTGACTTTTCAAAAACAGACTATTTTATTATAGAGTATGGATTGAACGATTTTTTCCGGGCGGTGCCGCTCAATAACCCAGATAACTATATTGACGTTGGAACCTATAGCGGCGCACTCCGGTGTGCGGTGAGCGATTTGCGGGAATGGGCGCCTGACGCTACGATTATCCTTTGCGGGCCTACCTACGCGCAGTTCTTTGACGGGACGTGGATGGTTGGGGACGGAAATACCATCAACAGCGGATACGGAACGCTGGCGGACTATGCGGGAACCTGCAACTATGTGGCGAGAGATCAGCAGACCCTTTACTTTAATGCCTATCAGGATTTGGGGCTTAACAATTACACGGCCGAGGAATATCTGGAGGACGGAGTGCATCTGACCGCCACAGGCAGGCAGGCTTACGCGGACGCCTTGGCGAAAATAATTTTGAAGTATGAGGAGACAAAAAATAACTAGAAAGAAATAAAAGAAGGAGCCGCCGCATTTATGATTTATTGAATCATTTATGCGACGGCCCAGTTTTTATGAAAGCCGAGCGCGCAAACATTTTTCAGCACAAAAAGTCAGGACAATTACTTTAATCCGCGATAAAATGCAATTATAAAGAGGCGGAACAACCGAAAAATCAAAGAGAAAGGGTATGCTGCAGCAGGCAAAAGGGCGATAAGAGAAAAAATAAATCTTTTATTCTGAAGAGCTTGCAGCTGCAGCATAGGAATGGGAAAACAATGGAATGGCTGGCCGGATTAAAGAGCGCAATTGACTATATGGAGCGGCATCTTTTAGAGGGAGTAGGACTTCAGGAGACGGCGGACGCGGTTCATATATCGCCGTTTTATTTTCAGAGGGGCTTTAAAATTGTGACAGGATATTCCGTGGGGGAATACTTGCGGAACCGGAGGCTTTATCTGGCGGGGCTTGACGTGATTAAGGGCGGTGAAAAGGTGATAGATTTGTCCTATAAATACGGATACGATACGCCGGAAAGCTTTACAAGAGCGTTCACGCGTTTTCACGGGGTGTCCCCTATGCAATTGCGGGCGCAGCCCTCCCGAATACGGGTGTTTTTGCCTTTGACAATTGAAATAACCATTAAAGGAGGATCAGGGATGGAATATG
>JAMPGS010000073.1 GCA_023663815.1 Clostridium sp. | reverse complement strand
ACTAAATCTTATATCGGTTTTTTGAGTTTACACAAAACTTGAAACGGTCTCTATCCGTTATTTTAATCCGCCTCTTCCTTCCTCGTAAGATTATTGAGCCACAAATATTTCTTGTATCTTGGATATACCCACAGCAGTCCTATATGAATGGTGTCGGTCACAAAATTGTAAGCGAAACAATGTCAGAGGTGTCCTGCGACAGATACCCCAGCCTGCAATATGGTCTAAATTTGCATTTGCCGCATTTCGGTTCCTTTTTGCAAAAACCAATGCAATGCTCCAAAATCAGCCAGTGATACCAGCCGTAAATCTGCGCGTCCCTTGGCAGCTCCGCCTCAAAAAAATTTTTTAAGGACGTATCGTCCGCAAATTCATAGCCGAGCCGGGAAAGAAAGCGGCGGGTATATGCGTCGATGACAAAAGACGGCTGAAAAAACGCATACACTAAAATGACGTCCGCAGTTTCCGGGCCAATTCCTCGGATAGATAATAACTCTTCCCGCAATTGGGCCATAGGAACGGCCTGCGCCGCCCGGCAGTCAAAGCGATAACGGCTATACCATGTGATGAGAGCTTGGATTGTCCGGACTTTTGCCTTGTAAAATCCGCAAGGGCTGATAAGACGCTCTAATTCCTCCGTGGGCAAGCTTCCTATATATTCCGGCGTCAGCTTATCTCCAAGGGGCGCGCAGGTTTTTTCTACAATACTCCAGTTTGTGTTTTGCACCAATATCGATTGAAACATAACGGTAAAGGGGGCGTCGGACCACCAGCGGGGCTTGCCGTATGTATCTAATAGAAGATGATAAATTTCCTGTGCGTTTAACATTCTGCCTCCAATTTATCAAATTTTTCCTTCATATGGTTTGCTTTTTGATAAAATTTTTCGCCGTCAGGGTGTATTTTTTCAACACGGTTAAAAATTTACCGAACGCCGGTTTTAATGAATTCTATCAATTTTTCCACGTCGTCGAAGCCGTCGTAATCGCCGGATATGCCTTCCCGGTGATAGACAATCCCTCGCTCATCATTTCTTTCAAGGCAGTTTAGCAGTTCTTCTTCCCCATATCTTTTGGCAAACAGGGTAAAGGCGTAAGGCTTGATTTTGCCTAAAAATCCTTTTCTGCAATCTTCCCTGCAGACATAGCAATGGGAGATTCCCTTTTCCATGGAGCATTTTCTGTTCTCGCACCAATTTTTATCAGGACATTCGCCCGAAACGCAGCCGTTACAATCCGTATTTTTTGAACACAGGCAACAGGCAAGCCCGCATCTTGCGATACCTAATTCCCGTTTCATACCCTTTTCTCCATGAAATATATTATTCAATCCCGTTTCCCGGTTCGTCAAACCTTCTGTCCCGCCAGTAATACTCCTTGTCATGCTCGTTAATTTTACGGATAGGGCGGCAGGGATTTCCCACGGCCACGGTGTAATCGGGGATATCCTTCGTCACAACGCTTCCGGCGCCGATTACCGCGTATTTGCCGATGGTGATTCCGGGCAGTACGATGGAGCCCGCCCCCAGCCATGCGCCGTCTCCGATGGTAATAGGAAAAGAATACATACTGCATTTGGCGCGTTCTTCCGGGTCAATGGGGTGCCCGGTGGTGCAGAGCGTCACGTTGGTTCCAAACAGGCAGCCTTCCCCGATGGTAATGGTAGTGTCGTCAATTAAAGTCAGCCCGGCGTTGATATAAGTGCCGTCGCCAATGGTTACTGTGGAACCGACCGCCAAGGACAAAGGCTGGTTAATCCACACGTTTTTTCCTACAGAGCCGAACATCTGCTTCATCAATTCGGCCCGCTTTGCCGTTTCGCTTGGCTTTGACATATTAAACTCATACATTAAATCCTTTATTTTACCTTGATGAGTGAGAAATTCCTCTGTGTCAAGCCAGAGGCAGCCTTTTGCAACCCGTTCCTGTCTTTCGCGTTCTGTCATAATAGAGACCCCCCTTAAATTTATTTTGTAATTTTAGTATAACGCAATTTGCGGACTTAGGAAAGCGGGAAAAGAATAATACAATCAAAATCAGGGAATTCTTTTCCTTATGGGTAAAAAAAGGATATCTCAGGAATTTGAATACTATGTTCTGTTATTTTTTCTTCTTGCCTTTATCGGTTGGCTGTGGGAGGTGGCGTTGTTTTTCTTTACGGAGCACGCCTTTATCAATAGGGGCGTGTACAGAGGCCCTTACCTTCCGATTTATGGGGCGGGAGGGCTTTTGCTGTGCGTTTTTTTCCGTTCTTCCCGAAAAAAGCCCCTTAGGGTTTTCTTTTTGTCGGCGGCCGTCTGCACGGTGCTGGAATATCTTACAAGCTTTTTTCTGGAGCGGAAGTGGGGAATCAGGTGGTGGGATTATAGCGGGCATTTTTTGAATATAAGCGGAAGGGTCTGCCTGATTGGAGTCGTGACCTTTGGACTTGGAGGGACGGCGCTGGTCTGCCTGTTTTTGCCCTTATATGAAAAGCTGTACCGCAGGCTTTCCCGGAAATGGGTTGCGGCGATTTGCGTTTTGCTGTTGCTGGCGTTTGCGGTGGACGCGGCGTACTGCGCCATGCGGCCTAACGTGGGATATGGGATATCCGCACAGAGCGCGCCGCGCCATGCGGGCCGATAGTGAGGTATGGGATATCCACATAGGGTTGGCGTTGATTGTACGAAGATATAAAAGTGGAAAGTGGAAAACCTTCAGAGTAATTTAATCAAGGAAGCTTTTTCCGATAAGCCTTGCTATTGCCTGCGACTATAAGGTATACTTAACATGCGGGAAACGAGGTGATACGGATGGCAAATGACAGCAAAAAAAAGCTTCCGATTGGAATTGAGCATTTTGAGGAAATTCGTACTGAAAATTTCTATTATGTCGATAAGACAGGACTTATCAAGGAGCTTGTAGAAAATTGGGGCGAGGTAAATTTTTTTACCCGCCCCAGACGCTTTGGTAAATCCTTAAATATGAGTATGCTGAAAGCGTTCTTTGAGATTGGCTGTAAGAAAGAGCTGTTTGCAGGCCTGAAAATTTCGGAGGAAGCGGAAATCTGCCGGGAATACATGGGAAAGTTTCCGGTGATATCCATATCGCTTAAAGGCGTAAAGGGCGGCGACTATGCAACTGCCCGCGCTATGATGAGTTCCGTAATTGGAATGGAGGCCATGCGCTTCCAATTTCTGCGGGAAAGCAATAAGCTGACAGATTCGGAAAAAAAGCTGTACGCCCAGTTGACAAAAGTGGACGAGACGAACGCGGGGAGTTTTACAATGCCGGATTCCGTCTTGATGGAAAGCCTAAAAACGCTTTCCATGTTGCTGCAAAAGCACTATGGAAAAAAAGCGATTTTGCTGATTGACGAGTACGACGTGCCGCTGGCAAAGGCAAATGAAAGCGGCTATTACGAGCGGATGGTTTCCTTGATTCGGAATTTATTCGAGCAGGTGCTTAAGACAAACGAGCACCTTTATTTTGCCGTCCTGACGGGGTGTCTGCGGGTAGCGAAGGAAAGCATTTTCACAGGGCTGAACAATCCTAAGATTTTGTCGATTACAAGCGTAAAATTCGACGAATATTTTGGCTTTACCGATGGGGAGGTTCAAGAGCTGCTATCCTGCTATCAGCTTACCGATTTTTACGGGACCGTGAAGGATTGGTACGACGGCTACCGTTTTGGAAATGTGGACGTGTACTGCCCGTGGGATGTGATAAATTACGCGGACGATTTAAAGGACGACCCCGCGGCTGTCCCGAAGAATTATTGGAGCAATACCAGCAGCAACGATGTGGTGCGGCATTTTATTGAGAAGGTTGACTGTGGGCTGACGAAGCGGGAGATTGAAAATCTCATTGCAGGCGAAACGGTGACAAAGGAAATCCATCAGGAATTGACCTACAACAGACTATACGATTCCGTTGAGAATCTCTGGAGCGTCCTTTTTACCACAGGGTATCTCACCCAGCGGGAAAAGCCGGACGGCGATTTGTTCAAATTGGCGATACCCAACAGGGAAATCAGAAAAATATTCACGGACGAGGTTATGGGTTTGTTTAAGGAGAAAACCCAAAAGGACGGCGAAGCCTTAAGTTCCTTCTGCGAAGCGTTAAAAAGCGGAGACGCCAAGGAAGTGGAGCGGCAGTTTACGGATTATTTAAAAAGAACAATCAGTATCCGCGACACTTTTGCAAGGCGAGAGACAAAAGAAAATTTCTATCACGGCATATTGGTAGGCATACTTGGCTATAAGAACGGCTGGTACGTAAAGTCAAACAAGGAGGCCGGAAAGGGCTACAGCGATATCCAAGTGGAGATTGAGGAGGAAAAGATTGGCATTGTGCTAGAAGTAAAGTATGCTCATGATTCCCACATGGAAAGTCTGTGTGCGGAAGCTCTTGAGCAGATTGAGAAAAAGGGATACGCCGGGGAGCTTCATGAGAACGGCATGGACACTATTTTAAAATATGGGATTGCGTGTTACCAGAAGGAGTGCAGGGCGGTCTGCAGGCGGGAGTAGCGGAACCGCTTGCATTTCCGGCTGCAACCGCCGTGGCAGCGAGACGTAAGCCGAGTGTGCAAGTACGAGCCAAATGGAATTGAACCGCTTGCATTTCCGGTTGTTGCACGTCATAACAGCGAGACGTAAGTCGAGTGTGCGAGCACCAAATGGAACCGAACCGCGTCCATTTCCGGCAGTCGCCCGCCGCAGCAGCAAATCATAAACCAAACGCGCAAAATTTAAGTATATACCGCTGACCGTAACAAAAATTGCGCTTTGAACAAAAAATTTATCTTCTAAATGCAACAAAAAAATTGGATATAAAAAGAAATTTTGGATAAATTTAATAATAAAAATTGCTTTTGAGAAAAGAAAATAAATTTCAAATCGCAAAAAATAAGAAGTAAAAGGACAAGAAATGAATAGATACCGGTAGGAGAGTTTGCTATGCTGGTTATAACTTAAGTAAAGTACAGAGAGTATAAAAGGAGGTAAAAAAATTATGATGAAAAAAGTGGTTGCTTTAGGGTTGTCCTGCGTAATGGCAATCTCTTTGCTGGCAGGCTGCGGGAACAGCGGCGGAGGAAGCAGCGATTCTTCCTCGGCGGATAACAGCGCGGCCAGTACAGATGAGACACAGGCGGCAGATAGCGGCACGGAAGCTGACACTAGCGCGGACGCCAGCGCAGATGCAGGCGATGCAGTTGATTACAGCGGACGTGAGGAAATTAAATACTGGTATTGCTGGGGCGGCGATTCTGAGACATGGGATCAGTGGAGAATGGATGAATTCAATAAGTCCCAAGACAAGTATTACATTACCGGACAGTATGTGCCGGAGAGCTCTGGCGTTAATAACGGCAAGCTGATGGCGGCGATTCAGTCGGGAGATGTTCCTGATGTTATCGTATGCGACAATGCGAACGGAACATATTCGCTCGCTTCACAGGGCGCTTTTGAGGACATTACGGACGCGATAAATTCTTCGGGATTTAATTGGGACGGTTTGAACTCGGCGGTTGAACCTGTAATGCAATATGATGGAGCAACTTATTTTTATCCTGCAAACACAGACGCAGTACTCCTCTTTATCAGAAATGATATGGCGGAAGCAGCAGGCTTGGATTTAAGCAATCCGCCTAAGACAACTGCGGAGTTAGATGAGTGGGCGGATGCCATGACAAAGGTTGCGGCGGACGGCAGCGTGGAATGTTATGGATTTATTCCTTGGCTGGACGGCGGCGAATCTGGAAACTGGAGCGTTCAGTTTGGCGCGCAGTTATATGACGAGGCGACAGATACCTACACGGTAAACAATGACAAGATGGTGTCCATGTATGAGTGGATGAGATCTTACGCACAGAAGTTTGATTCCGATATCCTGATGGGCTTCACCTCCAATTTAGGCGGCGCGTTTTCTCCCGACCATGCGTTCTTTACCGGAGATGTTGGAATGACAGTCAACGGCAACTGGTTCTGTGAAGCTTTGAAGCAGTACGCGCCTGATATCGAGTACACAATCGCTCCGATGCCTGCGGCTACGTTAGACTTATACGGTGGTACGCCGATTACCGCTAACTTAATTGCATGTCCTAAGGGTGCAAAGAATATCGACGGCGCCATTGCTTGGGCTAATTTCTGTCAGACTGCTGAGATAATGGAAGAAAACAACGCAACATGGCTGTCACTGCCAATCTTCGAAGCAGAATCCCAGAATCTTACAAGAGTTGCGTCAAACGACCCTGCGGCGATTATGTGCGTGGAGGTTACTTACAATGAGAACTCACGGTTCTTCTGTATCTCTCCTAAGACGGCGCAGCTGATAGACAATTTGAAAACCGCGTTGGACGAGTCAGTTTACACGGACAACGATATAAAAGCTTCGCTGGAAGAAGTTGACAGAGTAATGAATGAGTAGAAAGTAAGAGTAAAAAGTAAGTAAGAAGTAAAAGAAGTAAGAGATGGGGAGCGTAAAAACTCCCCTCTTTTTAACAGAATAAAAAGCTACGGTTTATTTGTTATAAAGGAGACAGGAATGAAAGAAAAATGGAAGAAATTAGGCCAGAAATCGGTTTCCTATTATGTGACAGAGGTAATTTTGTGGACGGTTCTGCTTCTGTTAGTGATTATATACGGAATTCCTTTTTTCTGGCTGGTATCCCGTTCCCTGATGACAAATCAGGAGCTCTATAAAGTGCCTACTATATGGTGGCCGGCAGAGATGCAGTGGGACAACTTTTATAGGGCGGTGACGGCGTTTCCTTTTTGGAGATATTTGCGGAATACGTTAATTGTAGTTGGATTTAATATTTTGGGAGCTGTCTTGTCAAATCCGCTGATTGCCTATGGGTTTGCCAAAATAAAGTGGAAGGGACGAAACGCAGTGTTTATCGTGGTGCTGATGACAATGATGCTTCCTTTTCAGGTTACCATGATTCCCCTGTTCATGCTGTTTAAAAAGTTTGGCTGGATAGGGACGTTTTTGCCGATGATTGTGACGCCCTTTTTTGGCAATCCTTTCTTTATCTTTTTAATGAGACAGTTTCTCGTACAGATTCCCGGAGAACTGTCGGAGGCTGCCAAATTGGACGGCGCGTCGGAATTCCAGATTTACACAAGGGTTGTGCTTCCATTGATGAAAACCTCCATTACCACGGTTGGGATTTTTGCGTTTTTAAATTCATGGAACGACTTTATCGGGCCGTTGATTTTCCTTTCCAGCGATAAGCTGTACACGCTGTCGATAGGAATTCAGCAGATAATGAGCGCAAATGACCCGCGCTGGACGCTGATTATGGCGGTGGGCGTTATGATGACAATGCCCGTGCTGCTAATATTTTTCTTTATGCAGAAATACTTTATTGCCGGTATTTCCTTTGGTGCAGTAAAGGGATAGGGGGAACTATGGGAAAAAAAGAATGGAAAAATCTTAGGAATGGATTACTGTTTATTTCTCCGTGGATTATTGGATTTTGCGTGTTTACGCTGTACCCAATGATTCAGGCGCTTTACTATTCATTCTGTAATTATAATGGATTTTCAGAGCCGGAATGGATTGGGCTGGATAATTATGTTGCTATTTTTACCTCGGATAAGCTGTTCCGCACGATTTGGGGAAATATGCTGTATCTGGTACTGTTCGGGACGGCGCTTATTTTATTGTCCACGCTGACAATTTCCATTGTTTTAAATGCAAAACAGCTTAGAAAAGTGCAGGGGGTGCGGGCGTTATTTTATTTGCCTACCCTTGTACCATCTATCGTGCTGTGTACGTTGTGGATATGGATGTTTAATCAGAACAACGGCTTAATTAACACGGTTTTAGGCTGGTTTGGCATTTCAGGCCCCGGCTGGCTGTCGAGCCTTACGTGGTCGAAGCCTGCATTTCTTATCATGCGGTTGTGGTGTGCAGGGAATTTGATTATTATTTTCTTGGGCGGTCTGCAGGACATTCCGCTGGAATTGTACGAGGCGGTGGACATCGACGGCGGTAATTTTTGGCACAAATCTATCTATGTGACGGTTCCGCTGTTAAAGCCGGTTATCTTGTACAATGCAATTAACACGATGATTGGACTATTGCAGATGTTCACGGAGCCGCTGGTTATGACCGATTCGGGCGGACCCTTCAATCAGACTTATACCATAGGCCTTTATATTTATAAAAACGCGTTTCAGTTTAGTCAAATGGGGTATTCCTCCGCGCTTGCATGGATACTGTTGGTTATTTCCATGATTTTAACCTTTATTGCGCTGCGTGTGGGAGGATTTTTTAATCAGGAGGATTGATAATGAAAGTATTTATGACCGGAGGAACGGGAAATATTGGACAAAATATTACAATGGAGCTGTTACGGCGGGGACATACGGTAACGCTTCTCACAAGAACGCCGGAGAGAATTCCCGCATATCAGACCATGGACGGCGTGGAAGTGGTAAAAGGCAATATTTTAGAGCTTGACGTGATGGAAAAGGCGATGGAAGGGTGCGACGCGGTTGTCCACGTAGCCTTGGGCTGGGGCAATACCCCCGTGGAAATGCTGCGGCATGACACCTTGATTACCTGTTTTTTGGCGGAAACGGCGGAAAAGCTTGGAATGGAAAAAATGATTTATACAAGCTCCACGGCGGCTATGGGGCCGCTGCGGGACGGCATGGGCGAGGAGGCGAAACTTTTGCCCGACAATCTTTACGGAGCGACGAAGGCATCGGCGGAGATGTTCCTTTTGGGCTTTCGGCAGTATTACAGCGGACAGGGGATTTACGGCGAGCCTGTAAAATTAAAGAGGAATATCATAAGGCCCGGTTACATATTTTCCAATCCTGCGGTGGAGGGCGGCGCGTCTCAGTCGGATACCCGTTTCTTAGATATGGCGAAAGCGGTAGTGGAAAACAGGAATGTAGAAGTTGCGGAAAACGACGGCACTCAATTCTTGTCGGGAGCTCAGATTGCAAAGCTTTACGGGGACTTGCTGGAAAGTGATTTAAACGAGGAAGTATTTTTGGCATTGGGAAAGAAGTTTGTGTCGTGGGAACAGATTGCCAGATGGACGAAGGAACTGGTTCCGGAATCCACTTCTGAGATTATTGTGAAAAAGAGCGGTTCCAGCGAGGGAATTTCCTATTACAATACGCAGAAAATAACCGATGTGTTCGGCTTTAATTTTGACGGCGACGAGGACCTAAAGGCCCATGTGGCTTGGAATGTGGAGAGGGCGAAAAGGCAGGCCGCAGGAGAAACGCTTGACAATGTATACCATGTGTGGTGAAAGGAAACTAAAAATGGAGAATAAAAAACCGACGATTCATCTGGAAAATATGATACAGATAGCCTTCGTGGTGAAGGATATCGAGAAGGTGGCAAAAAACTGGAGCGAGGTCTTTGGAATTCCCATGCCGGAGATTCACGAAATTACGCCGCCGGAGGAGTGCCAAATTTATTACCGTGGGAAAAAGTCAAACTCAAGGGCCAAGATTGCCTGCATAGAGGTGGGCAATTTAAGTATTGAGCTGACGGAGCCGGACGAGGCGGACACTTCATGGAAGGAATTTTTGGAAACCCACAATGGAAACGGTATCCACCACTTGGGATTTTCTATGGGAAGCGATGAAAAGCGCGATGAAATGATAAAAACCCTTGAGGAAAGAGGAATCGGGGTAAGACATTACGGCTACTATGAGGGCGGCAGTTATACCTTCGTGGACAGCGAGGAACAATTGGGCGTTATTTTAAATATTAAGCCCCACGCGTAAGACAGGAGGGAAAAATGAAGGTATTGGTGAACGAGCGCAGGGAAGTGGAAAAGAGAAATGTGTACAGTCTCCTTGAGATTTTTGATATGGAAAGCAGGCAGCGTAGAATTATAAAGGAATTTGAGGAGCTGATTGAAGCGCCAAACTGGCGGAAAGACGGGAAAGAGCTTGTGTACAACAGCGGAGGCAGGTTGTTCCGGTTTGTCCTTGAGACGAAGGAAATAATACCGGTGGAGAGCGTTTTCTGCAATCAGTGTAACAACGATCATGTGCTGAGCCCCGTGGACGACAGGGTGGCGGTGAGCCATCACACGCGGGAGGATGGGGAGTCGCGGATCTACATTTTGCCGCTTGCAGGGGAAGCGGAGGGAGTATCGCCCACGCTGATTACCCCTATTGCGCCAAGCTATCTTCACGGCTGGTCGCCGGACGGCAAAACCCTTGCTTACTGCGGGGAGCGAAACGGCGAGTACGATATCTATACGATTTCCGCAAAGGGCGGAGAGGAAAAGCAGCTAACCTTTGCAAAGGGCCTAAGCGACGGGCCGGAATTTGCGCCGGACGGAAAGAGTATTTGGTTTAACTCTGTCCGCAGCGGATTGATGCAGGTGTGGAAAATGGACGCGGACGGTGAAAATCAGGTTCAAATTACGGATACTGAGAGCAACAACTGGTTCCCCCATGTTTCCCCCGATGGGAAAAAAGTAGTTTATATTGCTTACCGAAAAGGGGACGTGGAGCCGGGAGATCACCCCGCTAACAAAAATGTGGAAATACATATGATGAACCCCGACGGCAGCGGCGACGAGGTTTTAGTGTCCCTCTTTGGCGGTCAGGGAACCATAAACGTCAATTCATGGTCGCCCGACGGAAAGCAGTTCGCGTTTGTAAGCTACCGGCTAAAGTAAAAATTATCCTACATTGTTTCGACGTCAACGCAGGGAGAGAATTCAAGAAAGGTCCGAAAATCGGAGGGCGAACAGCCTTCTGATTTTCGGAAAACGCGATTGAAGGAAGCAATGCTGCCAAAGCCCGACTGCATGGCAATGTCGGCAATGTTGATATCAGGATTTGCCAGCAGGGATTTTGCGTAATTAATGCGGCAGCTTGACAGATATTCGGTGAACGAATTGCCCATATAAGACTTAAACAGTCTGGAAAAATGGTATTTGCTGAAACCAGCGTAGTCTGCGGCGTCCTCCAGCGTGATATCGTCGGTGCAGTTGGAGGAGATATAAGTGCAGGCCGAGATGATGCGCTGCAGGGTATGCTCCGGCGCGTGGGCGCGGGCGGAGTTGCGCTCGTCTAAAATCTGCAGCTCATACTCAAAGGTTCGGATTAAGAACCGGTAGATGGAAATGCACATGTTGACGTCCCAAAAGGTTTTGGGAATCAGGATATCTTTTTCGTCAAGCATTTCCTGCAAATGGTACTGATGTATTTCCCTAATGTATTTTATCAGATCATGAAAAACTGCGGGATTTTCCTTTTCAGAGACAAGGCGGGCTTTGGGAAGGGCGTGATAGCTCTTTTTTAAGCTGGGAATCTGCGTGATAAGACCCATATCAAACTGTAAAATAATCGTTCTTGGCCGGTCGTTAGGCAAAACGGAATGAAGCTCGCCGGGCCAGATAAAAAGGATTTCATTTTCATTCATATCATAACGCTGACCGGCAATTTCAATGGAAATATGCCCTCTCATGAGGTACATGATTTCCACATAATTATGCCAGTGGGCGGGAAATTCCGATACTTGTTTATCATAGGAAAATACGACGGGATATCCGTCGGAATCGTGAAAAATATTTTCAAAATTTTTTTGATTGAGCAAGAAAACCGCTCCTTTCAAATAAAGACCCGGTAGAAAACTACAGGGCATCAAACGGGCAACGCAGCAAGTGTAAGCTGCGTTTATTGTACTATAGTTAGATTTTATTATAACATAAGGTAGAGGAAAAGAAAACAGGAAGAAAGAGCAGAACCGGAAATCAATTTTGCAAATAACTATACATTTTGATGCATAATTTCGGGTTTCCAAATATAGAAACGACTTTGAAGAACTCGATGATTTAGAATTGCAATGGATGTTTATACTGAAAATTGATTTCCGTGAGAGCAGAGAGGATAGGACATTTATATATGGAAAGAAAAGAAAAAATAGTGAATCTGCGGGGAAAATGGGCGCTTGTCACAGGCGCAAGCAGAGGCATTGGAAAGCATGTGTCCCTTGCCCTTGCAGCTCAGGGCTGTAATCTTATTTTGCACAGCAGAAAGACGGACAGCCTTTTGGAGCTGCAAAAGCAGGCGCGGGAGATGGGAGTGGAGACGGCTTTATTTGCGCAGGATTTCTTTGAGGAAGGGGCGGCAGACGGGCTGCTTGCGCAGATTGCAAAGGCGGGACTGCAGATAGATATTTTGGTAAACAATGCGGGCGTAAACCTTTCCATTGACAGGGAACAAAAGGGACAGTCCCTTTGTTATGCCGACTGGACGGAGGAGGAGAACCGTCTTACCCTGCAGGTAAATGTGATTGTGCCCTTGATTTTAACCAGCCGGGTACTCTCCGGCATGATGGAGCGGGGCTTTGGGCGCGTTGTGAGCCTTACCAGCAGTATCTGCGGGGACACGAATCATTTGGTATACTCCATATCCAAAGGCGCAATCGACAAGATGACGGGAGATTTCTCAAAGTCCTTTGAGGGGCTGGACGTTGCGGTAAGCGCGGTGGATCCGGGTTGGTGCCAGACCTATTTGGGCGGCGAGGGAGCTACCTGTTCGCCGGAGAGCGCTTGTCCGGGAATGTTGGTGCCGATTTGTCTGCCGGAGGGAGTCAATGGAAGAATTTTCCGGGCGCAGGAATATGCGGGAATGACGTTAGAAGAAGCGGTGGAGAAAGAAAGCGGCCGCGGGAGGTAACACATGCTTATAAAAAAGCTGCGTGATGAAAATTCGCAGTGTATTTGACATCCGCTAAACGAGGGGATATAATAAACAAAAGAGGCAAGATTCTGCCATTGGTTAAAATTAGGAGCTGCCATGAAAATGGCAGCTCTTTGACAAATAGAAACTTTAAGAGGAGATGGTATCGATACAACTGGCAATATAGGACTTAATTTCATCCCGCGGTTTATCGAGGGCTACGGCAAGTTCCCCGTAAAGGGAGGTTTCCGCAAGATTAAAGTAACGGCTGTCAAGGGCGGTTATCTTATAACCTTTCAGGATTCTCTTTTCCTTTCGGAGATAAATGGTTTTAATTAACTGTACCAGAGCGCGGCAGTTGTTGGAACGGATATATTCCTTGTAGGTATTTTCCAGCGTTTTCTCATTGGTAATGGAAATAGGAGGAATGTCAGGAATCGCCTTAATTAAGCTGTCGGCTTCCTCTTTGGAGAGAGCCGGGCGAAGAAGCTTATCAGCCATATCCACCGGCGTATAAACGACGCTTCCGGAGGAGTATACCGGTTTCAGCAGATAATATTCTCTATTTTTATCAATGCCCGTAAGATTCAGAGTGGTAACATCCTGCACGATACAGATGCCGTTGTTGCCGTAAATAACATAGGTTCCTTTTTCAAACATATCAGACCTCCTTAAATCTAAATAAGAATTATATTCTTATTATACCAAAATTTTGTGAGAAATGTCAGTCAATTGTGAGAATTATAATTATTTCGTCAGAAATGCATATGAAAAATATGTTGTATATTGTGCAGAATGTAAGAAAAATAGTAGTAATGTGGTTGGGTTTTATCCGTTCATACAACGGAAGCAAGGAGTAAGATGAAGCTTTATTTAGCCAGACATGGCGAAACAGACTGGAACATCGCAAACAAAATTCAGGGGCAGACGGATACTTTCCTCAATGAGAAGGGGAGGCAGCAGGCGGATAAGCTTGCGGAGCAGCTTGGAAAGGAGTATCGGATTAAAGAAATTTATGCCAGCGGAAAGGCGCGGGCCTTGGAGACGGCCAATATCATCGGCGGCGAGCTGGGAATTGTGCCGAAGGTAAAGCAGGGCCTTGAGGAAATCAGTTTTGGAAAGTGGGAGGGATATACTTGGAAGGAAGTGAGAGAAACCTTCCCGAAGGAATATCTAATTTGGAGGACAAACCGCCGCTATGAGATTCCGCCCATGGGGGAATCCTATCAGCAGCTTCTTGGCAGGCTTTTGCCGGCTTTATCCGATATTATGGAAAAGGAGCGGGAGGACACACTGGCGGTCACCCACAGCGCGGTGATTATGACGTTGATGTCCTATCTTTACGATACGCCCTTTGAGGACATGGCGAGAAATTATAAAACTAGAAACGCTGAGATTGTAGAGTTAAATCAGGATTTATTTAATCAACGGTATATAAAAAATTAAAAGGAGGGGAAATGATGAGATTAGGAGCATTGGAAGCAGGAGGCACAAAGATGGTTTGCGCCGTTGGAGATGAGACGGGAAAGATTTTCGAGCAGGTGTCGATTCCTACCATAACGCCGGAGGAGACGGTGCCGCAGATGGTGGAGTATTTTAAGAAAGCCGGGATAGAGGCGCTTGGAATTGCAAGCTTCGGCCCTATCGACCCGGATAAGGGCTCCGCCACCTATGGATATATTACCAGCACGCCCAAGCTGCCGTGGCAGAATTACAATATCGTAAAAGCTTTTGAGGACGCCCTTGGCTGCCCCGTGGGCTTTGACACGGACGTAAACGGCTCCGTTTTGGGGGAGGCAACCTTCGGACAGGCAAAGGGGAAAAACTGCATTGCTTACGCCACCATTGGAACCGGGGTAGGCGTGGGCGTTTTTATTGAGGGAAAGCTTCTGCACGGAATGTTGCATCCGGAGGCGGGACATGTGATGATTCAAAGGCGGGAAAGCGACAAGTATCCGGGAAAATGCCCTTATCACAAAAACTGCCTTGAGGGAATGGCGGCAGGCCCTGCAATCGAGGAGCGTTGGGGTAAGAAAGCCATAGAGCTTAAGGATAACGAGGAGGTTTGGGATTTGGAGGCCTACTATATCGCGCAGGCTCTTGTGGGATACGTGCTCACCCTCTCGCCGGAAATGATAATCTTAGGGGGCGGCGTGATGCACCAGGAGCAGCTTTTCCCCATGATTCGCAATTACGTGAAAGAGATGCTCAACGGCTATATTAAGACAGAAGAAATTGAAAATATGGACAGCTATATTGTTCCGGCCAGCCTTCATGACGACCAAGGCATCATGGGCTGTCTTGAGCTTGCACGACGGGCCTTGAAGAATATATAGCAGGTGTTATTTATGAAACAACTGGTGACGGGAATTCTGGCCCATGTGGACGCCGGAAAGACAACTTTATCGGAAGCTTTGCTTTATTTGGGCGGAAGCATCAGGAAGCCGGGCAGGGTGGATAAGGGGAACGCCTTTTTGGATACTCATGCGCAGGAGCGGGAGAGAGGAATTACTATTTTTTCCAAACAGGCCCGGATTTTGCGGGAAAATATGTGCCTGATGCTGCTGGACACCCCCGGCCATGTGGATTTTTCGGCGGAGATGGAGCGGACCCTGCAGGTAATGGACGCCGCTGTTTTGGTAATCAGCGGCAGCGACGGGGTTCAAGGCCATACCCGCACCCTTTGGAGGCTTCTGCGGCATTATAATGTTCCTGTTTTTTTGTTTGTGAACAAAATGGACCAGCCGGGGACGGATAAGGAAAAAATACTTAGCGGGCTTAAAGGACAGCTCAGCGAATTCTGCGTGGACTTTTCCAAGCAGGAGGGAGAAGAATTCCATGAGAATCTTGCGGTCAGCGACGAGGCGGCTTTAAATGAATTTTTGGAGGCCGGGACAGTCGGCGATAAAACCATACAAAAGCTTATCAGGGAAAGAAAAATCTTTCCCTGCTTTTTTGGTTCCGCCCTAAAGCTTCAGGGAGTGGAGGAGCTGCTTTCTGGCTTGGAACGGTATACCGGGGAAAAGGAATATCCCAAGGAGTTTGGCGCGCGGGTTTTTAAGATTACGCGGGATGCTCAGGGAAACAGGCTCACCCACATGAAGATTACGGGCGGGCAATTGCAGGCGCGGGATATCCTTTTAGGAACGGAAAAAATAAATCAAATCAGGATTTACTCCGGGGAAAAGTTTGAAACGCCCGCTTTTGCGGGGGCAGGGGAAATATGCGCCGTCACCGGCCCTACAAAAACCTTTGCCGGGGAAGGGCTGGGCTTTGAAAAGCGGACGGTTTTTCCTGAGCTTGTGCCAACTCTCTGCTATCGCCTTGTATTGCCGGAGGGGTGCGACGCGGCGGTGATGCTCCAAAAGCTCCGTCAGCTTGAGGAGGAGGAGCCCCAGCTTCACGTTTTGTGGGATGAAAAGAGCAGGGAAATCAAGGCCCAAATTATGGGACAGGTGCAGATTGAGGTTTATAAAAAGCTGATTGAGGAGCAGTTTGGCGTCTGCGTGGATTTTGGAGAGGGAAGCATCGTCTACAAGGAGACTATTGCCAATACAGTGGAGGGCGTAGGCCATTTTGAACCCCTGCGCCATTACGCCGAGGTGCATCTCTTGCTGGAACCGGGGCAGCCGGGAAGCGGGCTGCACATTTCGGCGGACTGCAGCGAGGATTTGCTTGCCTTAAACTGGCAGAGGCTGGTGCTGACCCATCTTGAGGAGAAGGAGCATATAGGCGTGCTCACAGGCTCCCCCATTACCGATATGAAAATTACATTGAAGTCGGGAAGAGCCCATCAGAAGCATACCGAGGGCGGGGACTTCCGGCAAGCCACCTACAGGGCCTTGCGGCAGGGGCTTATGCAGGCGGAAAGTATTTTGCTGGAGCCGTACTATGATTTTCAATTGGAGATACCGGACGGGAACCTGGGGCGGGCCATGACCGATTTGGATAAAATGCACGGCAGCTTTACGCTTGCACAGGGAAATAAGGGGACGTCGGTGCTAAAGGGCATGGCGCCTATGGCGTTGATAGGGGATTATCAGAAGGAAGTGGCGGCCTACACCAAGGGCTTAGGCCAGCTTTCTTTAAGTTTGAAGGGTTATTTTCCCTGTCATAATACGGAGGAGACGCTGGAAAAAATAAATTATGACCCCTATCGGGATATTGACAATCCGGCTGATTCCGTTTTCTGCGCCCACGGCGCGGGATTTATTGTGGAATGGGACGAGGTTTTTTCTTATATGCATCTTGAGAGCTGTCTAAAGGAAAAGGAGCTTGAAGCGGAACA
>JAMPGS010000072.1 GCA_023663815.1 Clostridium sp. | reverse complement strand
GGGCGCACTCGAAATGCGTTTGCCCTCCGGGGCACGAGGGTTCGAATCCCTCCGACTCCGCTTAAAAGCCTGCAGGAAAGTACTGCAGGCTTTTATACATTACATCATTTATACTCGCAAGCCCGCACTTTCAGTGCTTTATCGTCTGCTTTGCAGACTGCTTGCTCGTTGATATCATAGGAAACAAATGTTTCCTATAGAAAATCAAATGTCCCCTTCAGGGTCGCTTGATTTTCCTTTGCGGTATATCAAAATTCAAATTCCCATTTTCCGGACCCGATTTCTTTCTGCGTGCCGTCTGGCAGAGAAAGTGTCGCGGAGGTATTTACCGGTATCTCGCAGGCGTAAACTACCTTTCCATCCGCCTTTTTCCAACCGGCTGAAATTTTTCCGTGAGGGCTGGCGACGCTGCCTTTTGCAAATTCCAGCGGCCCGATTTCGGGCTTTAGGAGGATTTTTTTATAGCCGGGAACGGATTCGTCCCTTTGAATACCCAGAATCGTATGGTACATCCAAGATAACACGCTGCCCAGCGAATAGTGGTTGAAGGAGTTCATGGCGTTTTGGCCGCCGAAGCCCTTTTCCTCCGTATAGGAATCCCAATGCTCCCAAATGGTGGTGGCTCCCTGCGTCACGGGATACAGCCAAGAGGGGAATTGGGTTTGAAGCATCAGCTTATAAGCGTCCTCCACAGCGCCGGTTTCCGTCAGGGCTTGATTTAACAGTCCTGTTCCGAAAAAGCCTGTTCCTACCGTGTGATTTAAGGCGCGGGTCTTGCGGAGCAAGTGCTCTGCGGCGGCTTTTTTATCCTTCATAACGCCGTACTTCAGCCCTAAAACATAGGAGCATTGAGTGTCGCAAAGCTGCCCTTCCATGGTGCGGGTCTTTTTGCTTTCCGGGTCAATAAAGGTTTCGTTCCAGAAGGCTTTTACTTTTTTTGCAAGAGAGGAAAATTCTTCCGCGTCGGCATCCTTCCCAAGAAGCGCAGATATCTTTGACATCAAGTCCGCTTCCCTGTAATAGAAAGCGTTCCACAGAAGCTGTAAATCGGTTTCCTCTGGCGCAAGCCAGTCGCCCAAGGGACCAACCTTGGCGAAATTGCCTTTTCCCGGAAGTCCTTTATCTTTCATGTAATCCATGTATTTTTTCATGCCGGGATAAAACCGTTCAAGAGTTCTGATATCGCCGTACTGCTGGTAAAGCTCCCAGGCCATGAAGATGGAAGCGCACTCGTAGGTGATGCCGCCAAAACCGCCGCCTAGAGGCGCAATTTCCGGGAATTGGCCTTCCACCGTCTGCAAATCCGCCATGGCTTGAAGATTTCTTTCATAAAACTGCTTTAAATCGCTGTTATTCAGCGCGGTATGGCAGAACACGTGGGTATCGCCTGCCCAGCCCATGCGCTCGTTCCGCTGCGGGCAGTCCGTTGGAATATTGATAAAGTTGCACTTTTGGGACCATGACACGTTTTGGGCAAAGCGGTTTAAAAGCTTATTGCTGCTGGTAAAGCTGCCGTCAAATTCCTTGATGGAGGAATATTGAAGGCTGACAACCTCCTCCAAGGCGGGCGGGTTTGAAACGCCGCTGATTTCAATGTAGTGGTAGCCGTGGAAGGTAAATTTCGGCTGGTAAACCTCGCCGTCCTTGCCGCTGCAAATGTAAACGTCGGTGCTGGTGGCGTCCCGGTAATTTTCCAGCATCATGGTTCCGATTTTTCCTTCGTATTCCGGCATATCCGGGTAAAGCACCTCCGCATAGCGGATAATCACCTTGGTTCCGGCTTTTTCATGGAAGATGATTTTCGGAACGCCCGCCATTTCCTGCTCCAAATCGTAAATATAAACGCCTTCCTCTAACTTTTTTCTGGAACGGGCGGCGCGGCTGTCCACAATATAAATGGGAGCGTCGTATTCGCCTATAAGCTTTGTGCTGCCCTCGTTGACGGCAGGCCATGAACGGCCAAAGCCGGGGGGCATGGAGCGGTACTTTGCAATGGGAACGGGGGTGACGACTGCGGGAGCTTCCCACTTGCTGTCGTCGAAGTCTTTCTTGGAATAATTTTCATAAATATCCGCTTTTCCCGCGTCAAAATGTTCCCCCGCAAAAAAACCGGCATAGGTGTAAGGGCCGTCTCCGAAATATTTCCAGTCGTCTATGTTAGTTACTTTCGTCTGCGTGCTTCCGTCCTGATAGATGAGGACGATTTTTGCCAGCAAGGATTCTTTATCGCCAAAATAGTTAAAATTCTTTACCACAAAAGTCTGGGCTTCGCTCCACCAGCCGGAGGCCAAAGTAACGCCTATGCCGTTTTCACCGGAGGCGAGAAAAGGTGTGATATCGTAGGTTTGATAATTCAGCCGCCTGTCATACTGAGTGATGCCGGGGGGAAGCAGCCTTTCCGTGACGGCCTGTCCGTTTACCATGCACTCGTAAACGCCGCGGGAGGTGATGTACAGGCGGGCCTTTGCCAATTCTTTGTCTTTGGAAATAGTCAAATTTGTCCGTAGCATGGGAATAGATGTGTTTGATGGGTCTGCGGTAATCTGTTCGTTTTCCACCACAAAAAACCCGTCCTTTACGCGGACTTTTCCGTCAAAAAGACTTTTTTCCCCGTAAAGATTTCCTCCCGGCGTTTCGCAGATAAAGGCGTTGGAAGGATGGCGCATATTTTTTACCTTCAAATATTTAAACTGCGCCTTGCAGTTCTCCCCTGCAAAAAATCCGATTTCGTTCAGACGGGGGTAGGTGAGCACGTCGTTAAAGCCTCTGGGATTTAAGGTGCGTCCGGCAAGACGGGCGCCGCCCATGGGCATGGGAGCCATCACAGCGTCCACAAGAATGTCGTCCACATAGGCAAGGGAATTATTCCCGTCCACTTCAATGCGCAGAGTGTGAAAAGCTCCCGCGTTTTCCGCGGTAATTACCGGCGTTTTGCTTTCCCCCTCAAAATTTACTAAATCCACGGAGGCGAAAGGCGCGTCGGCTTTATCTTCGGGAGCATAGCCCACTCGGTAGATATCCAGCTTTGGCGTTTCCCCTAAAAGATTAAGCTCAAAGCGGATATAGTTTTCCCCCTCAAGGCCAAGCTCATTTTTGGTGTGGTCGAGGAGGCGAAAATCGTTTGCCCCAAAAACAACGCCTGCCCGCCCTTTCCCCGCAGGAATGGCAAGCTCCGTTTCCAAAACAAACACACCCCTATTGGACGCGCACACCGTGTAGCGGGGGGCTCCAATCCACTGTGCGCCCTCAAAAGCCGCACCCGTCTCGTCCATCAAGCCGGTTTCAAAAAAGGTGGACGCGTTGGCGGCGTTTCCATGGTTATCCCACACGGTCACGTCCACCTGATAGGCTGTGCAAGGCGCGAGAGGCTCTCCCATGTAAGAAATGCCAGTGGATACGTCGGAGTTAAGCGTTCCCGAATCCCACACGCATTTATTTTGCAAGGGGCCGTCCTGCGCAGTAATCCGAATCTGGCAGGCGGTTTGCAGAACGTTTTGCCCGTCAGAAACAAGAAGCCAAGAAAAACGTGGGCTTGCTTCGTCCAGACCAAGGGGATGTTCTTGATACTCCACGAATAGTTTTTTGATTGATAGGGTCATATGTAGGGTGCTCCTTTCTGGGTGGGTTTTGATTTCTCCAAGCTGGTTACGATTACTCTCTATTTTTCGGAAAAGTATTCCTAATCAAGTGCTTTATAAATCGGGATTTGTCCATTTCATTAAATGATATTTTGTGATTTCATCCTTAAAATTAAGAGATTTATATAAAGAGTAGCCAACGTCTGTTGCTTTAAGTTCAATGCTGCTTAAATTCATGTTAATCGCATCTGATAACATTATATTTATCAGTTTTCGTGCATACCCATTATGCCGTCTCTCTGGTTTAGTATACACATTTAATACCGTGCCTGTTTTTCCGGTAATAAATGCGGGACTTATTGGCTTTTCTACCACAAGCAAAAATGCGCAGGCCACTATTTCTTTTTCTTTTCGTGCTACATAACAGAAAATATTTTTATTAAGATTTCGTTTAAAATAGTCTGGCAGGTCTTTTTTTATTACTGCTAAATCTTTCTCATTCAAATTACCTGTATCTTCTATTAAATATGCAATCCTCAATTCGTTTAACTGAGCGATATCTTCATATACTGCCTTTTCAAAAATCATATTCTTTACCTCGTACAAATCCCTATTTTTCAAAAAGAGCATTTTTACGTTACATAGGCGTTCCCACTTCAATTAAATTACCGTCTAAATCGTAAAAACGGATTACTTTTTGTCCCCAGATATGCGTTGTAAGGCGATTGACATATTGAATTGAAGGATATAATCTTTCCAAATTTTCAATAAAGGCTTCTATGTCCCGCTCTTCAAAATATAGTTCGCAGGAATTATTTTTAGGAATAATATCTTTTTCCAAAAATTCTTTCCAAACTTTTTCCTCTTGAAGCACAAGACCTTCCGTTAAAATCATATTATCATCACCGTCAAGCACAACATCAAGACCAAACAAATCATGATAAAATTGTTTTGACTTTTCAATATCTTTAACAACTATCAAAACATTCTTTAATTTCATTCGTCATATCCTCTTAAATCCAAATTTTCCAACATAATTATAACTTATTTTTATTGGTATATAGTTTTTGAAAAGGAAAATTAATTATACGCTACCACCAAACCTACTTGCAATTTACCAGATAGCTTACTCATAATTTGCCACCGAACCTACTTGCAGCTTACCAAGATAATTTATTTGTAATTGCGCTCGTCATATAGCCTGCCAATCCACAGTTCAGGCAGAAGGATATGCTGGAGGAGGCCTTATAAAAACGTCAGTGCTTAGCGAGGTATTTTCGAGCTTAGCACTGTTACGTTTTTATAGAGCGGGAGCGAGCCGACGAGGCATACCATTCTGCCTGAACGTTGCCTAGCCACATACTGACAAAGTATACCATTCTATCTGAGCGTTGCCTAGCCGCAAACCAACTTCTCCCGTTTCACCTGAACATCGCCCCAGCCATTTCCTTTTCTATCTGAACGCCGCCTAGCCGTAAACCGATGAGGCATACCCTTCCCCCTAAACATTACTTAACTGCACATCACTTTTGCAAATCCACCCCCACCTCCCCCCCCACCTCCAGCGGATACCTTTTTCCTTCCACCCACAACGTCCCGCCCGGTATGTCGGACAGTACCCGCACTTCCTTCTCGTTCATGGACACACTCACAAATCCGCCCGGAACGGGCGCTTTGCCGGTGAAAGACTTCATGTCGCCGAGGGTGGGGCGCACGTCAAAGGTACTGTAGGCCCTGCCCGTATTTCTCACGCCCATGCGGTAGCAGCCGAGAAGATAAATAGGGCTTGCGCTCCACGCGTGGCAGAGGGATTTTTCGTAAGGATTCCCGTACATAGCGTAATGCTCGACGCCGCTCTTTGTGGGGTCGTATTCTTCATATAAGGTGGTCGCGCCGGTGGCAAGCATACTTCCGTAGTAGCCGCGGATAGAATCTTCCAACAGCTTTTCATTTCCCGCCATACAGTGAACTTGATTTTCGTAAAACTTAAAGTAAGGAGTGGTGATTTGGGCAATCTCGTCGTTTAAAACCACCCGCTCGTAGATATCCTTTTTCTGCTGGTCGCTGCAGCCCAAGAAGAGGTAAGCCAAAAGGTTGCTGTGCCTTGTGACGTTCCGCTTTCCCGATTCGCAGCTGTCGATAAAAACCTTCTTTTCCTCATCATAAAAACAGCGGAAAATCGCTTGGCGCAGCGCATCGGCTTTTTCGCCGCAGCTCCGGTCGTCTTTGCCGATAATCCGGCAGACGGCGCTGTAGCTTTCCATGGCTTTCGCATATAAAATCTGCTCCCCGCACAGCGCGCCGGTCTTGTCCATGTCCGCCCAATCGATAAAAATCCAGTCGCCGGGCTTTCCGCGCATGAAGCCGTCCTCGTCCGTCCGCCCAAGGCAGAAGGACATTATCTCGTCAAGCTGGGGAAATATCTGCTCAAGAAAGGTTTTGTCCCCGTAAGTGTTGTAATAATCGTACAGGCTGATAATCCAAAAAAAGGTATAGTCCATAATGGTGTTGATGTGCATTTTAAAGGGGCTTTTGCCTCCTAATGCAATCAAAGTCCTCTTTTCCAGCTCCTTGTCAAAAAACAGATACCGGTTTACAAACAGGCTTTGATAAGCGTCGGCGGACCAAACCCAGCGGTCCCGCTTAATGCCGTCCAAGAGAAATTCCCGGCTGTTTAAGTGAAAGGTGTAGGCCGCCGCGTCCCAAACCTGATTGATGATATCCTCGTCACAGTGAAATTCCCCCTTATATTCCAGAGGAAGGTATTCATATTCCGCAGTCACTTCCGCCTGCCTATCGCTGACAAAAAGATACCGGAAAGCGTAGGGCGGATAGCTTAAAACGCCGTCCGTTGGGGTATCCTCAAAGCGAATCACGCACCAAACAGGGTCAAGGGCCTCCTGGCGGGATTCCCCAAACCGGACGCTGACCTTTTTATCCTCAAGCTGTGAAAAGCTGGTTCTGGCAAAGGTTTCCTTTCCAAAATCAAAAAGCGCGCCGCCCTCCAGAATTTCTTTTTTGACATAATCGATTTTCTGATAGGAAAAGGGAAAAACTTCGGGCGTTTTTTCCGCATCGCTAAAGCAATCGTAGCAGCCAACAGGCGCCCAATTTTGGCTTAAATCGTCGGCTTCCCAGCTCTCGTTGCTTTCCACCGCGCCGTCTATGTAAAGACAGGGAAAAGTATGCGTGCAGGCTACCCGCACGGAAATAGTCACCGTTCCCGGCTCAAGGAAAATTTCCGGCTGCCCCCCGTATTTTTTTTGCTCCCAAGGCTTATCGCCGCCGATAGTGGTAGAAAAATCCCCGCAAGCCTTTATATGAATCGTTCCGCCCTCCGTAGTCACCTTTTTGCGGAAGCAAACCACCGGTTCCGGCGCGTAAAGCTTCCAAACCACCGGTTCCGGATACCCGTATTGCTGCCTGCGGTTGTGCAGCAAAAGATTGTGGTATACTTCAAACTCTCCAAACTTCCAAATCCATTTACTCATGACTAAATCTCCATATGTTCCCCTGCTGCCGCAGAGGAATCATTATCCTAATTTATTTATACACTACACTATTAATACTACCATACTCAAAGGGGCTCCGCGAATAAAAATCCTCAGAGCCCGTAAAAAATTCTAACCTATTTTTCCATTATCAGGGGAGCACCCTAAATTGCCATTAACCTTTTACGCCGCCCACAACGATACCTTTTACAAAGTATTTCTGGAAGAAAGGATAAATGCACAAAATCGGGAGCACGCCAATCACCGCGATTGCCATACGGATGCTGACGCTGGGGAGCTTTGACACGTCCACGTTGGAGGTGACGGAGCTTTGCCCGCTGGTTAAATATTGAATGTTGGTGATAATGGTGTTCAAAATCGCCTGAATACTGTACAGATTTTCGTCTGTGATATAGTACATACTGTTCATCCAGTCGTTCCAGTAGCCAAGTCCAACCATCAGCGAGATAGTCGCCATCATAGGCTTAGACAGGGGAAGAACGATATCCCAAAGAATCTTATATTCGCCTGCGCCGTCGATTCTGGCCGCCTCCAAGAGAGCGTCGGGAATGTTCGCAGTGAAGAAGGAACGCATCATGATGATGTAAAACGCGTTTAGGAGCAGGCTGGGAAGAATCAGAGCCAGCAGCGTGTTTTTAATATGGAAAGTCTGCGTCCACATCATGTAGGAGGGCACCAGACCGCCGTTAAACAGCATGGTAAAAAATACGAAGAAGGAAAATCCGTAGCGGCCGGGAAGCTCTTTCCTTGACAGGGGGTAGGCGAACAGCGTCGTCATAAGCACGCTGCACACGGTGCCGATTGCCGTCACAAGGATGGTGATTCCGTAGCCCTTTGTGATTTTCATGCTGCTTTTAAATAGGTAGGTATATGCGTTTACCGAAAATTCTTTCGGGAAAAAGCTGTAGCCGAACTCCGCCAAGGCCGCCTCGCTTGACAACGAGGACGAGATTAAAAGAAGAAACGGCGCGACTACCGAAATGGTTAGCAGAATAAAAATAATATTTAAAATGATTTGTCCAGTTTTATTTTTTGAAACCATAATTTTCTCCTTTCCCTAGAATAACGCGTTGTCTTCGTCAATTTTGCGGACGATAAAGTTGGCGGTGAGCACCAGAATAAAGCCGAGAACCGACTGCAAAAATCCTGCTGCGGAGGAACGGCCGATATCGTTGAGCTGCGTCAGGCCTTTGTATACAAACACGTCGATGGTATCCGTCACGGAAGAAATCAGTCCTGAACGCATGGGCACCTGATAGAACAAACCGAAATCCGTGTAGAACATACGGCCAAGGTTGAGCAGTACCATGGTGATAATCGTTCCGCGCAGGCCCGGAAGGGTCACGTGCCATACCTGCTTCCACTTGTTTGCGCCGTCCACGGTGGCCGCCTCGTACAAGGAAGAATCGATGCCGATTACCGTGGCGTAGTATAAAATACTGGAATATCCGAAGCCTTTCCACAGGTTGACGATAACCAGTATGAAGGGCCAGTATTTCGAGGTGGTGTACCAACTGATTGGCTGTCCGCCAGCGGAGACAATCAGTTTATTTAAAAAGCCGTTTTCCTGACTTAAGAATCCAAAGACAATGTAGGATACCACAACCATGGAAATTAAGTAGGGAATCAGGATAACCGTCTGGTAAACCTTTTTGTTCATGTTTCCCCGCAGGTTGTTGAGCATAATTGCAATCGCCACGGCAAAGAGGTTGCCAAGCAGGATGAACACGACGTTGTAGCCCACGGTATTGCGGATGATATTCAGCGCATCCTGCGTTTTAAAAAGATATGTAAAGTTGCTGAAGCCCGTCCATGGGCTTCCCCAAATGCCCTTGCTGTAATCAAACCGCTTGAAAGCGATTACAAGTCCCGCCATGGGAATATAGTTGTTGATGACAAGATAGATAAGACCGGGCAGCATCATGGAAAACAGCGCCAGCGTCATTTTTGTGCGCGCATGTTTTTTTCCGGGTTTTTTGCCTGCCGTTTTTACAGCCGTATTTGCCATAAGAGTCCTCCTTTTTTAAAAATCCGCTGCCAGAGCTTTTGTCTCCGGCAGCGGTCTCTTAGACTTTGTAGTGGTTGCTGCTTTTTATCCCGCGAGCAACGGGTCAAAGTAAGGATTGCCTAGACCTTGACTTTTATAGATTACTGCGCCAGATAAGCGTCCAATTGAGCCTGTTTTGCGTCGATGATATCCTGCAGGCCGGCCGCTTCAAACTCCGCGTTTGCCTGAGCGATGGTGCTTTCAATGTCAACGCTTCCTGACATCAAAGCCTTGTAATATTTATCCATAATGTTGCAGCAAGCTGTATACTGGTCGGTAACCTCTGTGGTGTCGAAGGCAAAGCCAAAGGCCTTAGTCTTTAAGCTTTCCTCGTTGAATTTAAGCAGGTCGTCGAAGAAAGTCGGGCCGTTTACGTCCAGAGGAAGGGTCTTTCCTGAGTAGGGTGTAATCCAGTAGCCCTCGGCCATGCCATAACCGCAGTCAGCCGCCGTTTTTCCTTCGGGGAAGGAGATGGTGCCGTCGTCGTTCTTAACGTAATGTGTGCCTTCAATTCCGTCCGTCAAAAGGGTTTCCACTTCCGCGTCTATGTAAAGAATTTCCATTGCCTTCCAAGCCGCGTCCTTATCCTTGGAATTCTGGTTGATGCCGTAGCACAGAGCCTGATAGGAGTTTGACTGCGCCCAGTTGGTGATAACAACGGTACGAATCATGCCTGCAACGTTGTTTACGGAGTAGTTGTCAAAACAGGCGATTGCCTGATCGTTTCCAATCAATGTCTGGAAAGGCTGGGTGTTGCTCAAGATATCCTGCATGATGAGGCCGTCTGTGTACCATGAACGCGTCCATGTGCAGAAGTCCACAAAATCCTTTGTGTTAAACAGGTTTTGAACCTCCGTTACCTGTCCCTGCTGAGGAAGAACGCCGATAAACTTCTCGTCGCCAAGGCCGTCCCATGTCCATGTGCTGGTGATGCTGTCGGAGCCCTGAGGAACCAGCGCGTAGCGGTCGGGATATGCTTCGTGGGCCGCCCGAAGGAAGGTATCAATCTCTTCCATGGTGAGGGTCTGGCCGTTTTCAATGTTGAATTCCGCCGCAATGTCGGCGTCAATGTTCAATCCGATGATGTTGCCAAAGTTCCGAAGGTTGGGAACCGCGTAAATCTTGCCGTCGATGGTTGTTCCCTTCATTTCCTCAGCGGACCAAACTGCCTTGAACTCGTCGGAAGCGTTTGCGTAGTAATCGGTTAAGTCGGTCATCTGTCCATTCTTTACATAAGTGGAAAGAGGCGTCATAAACGCCGCGATAATGTCGGCTTCGTCGCCGGTGAACAGAAGGTTCGACTGCTGGAGCCAATTACCGGTTGTGATAAACTCAAGGTCTAAATGCATCTGATATTTTTCTTCGGTAATTTTATTGATGGCTTCCTCCACTGCATCCTTGTCCGGCAAGTCGTACACCGTAGGGATTGTCACGTTGACGGATTTTATTTCTCCGCTGCCGCTTCCGCCTGAAGAAGCGGTACTGCTTCCGCCGCCGCCGCATGCCGCAAGGGAAGTAACCATAACTGCCATGCCAAGCAGCGCCGTAAGTTTCTTGATTCTCTTTTTCATGTCCTGTCCTCCTATTATTAATTCTGCATCCGCCCTTCAAGCCGCCTGCATCTGGAATGATTTTCGGCTGCGTGCTGCACCCGCAAATCATTCCTTGCCTTTCCAGGCGTCTGCTGATTTTAGTTCCGCAAATGCGCTTCCAGCACATCTGCCATTTGATAAGTCATATTTTACGCTGATTGCCGACAATTTGCTGTAATTTTCATGATTTGATTTGTTCTTTTTGTGATTTTTGAATTTATAAAAATTTAAGAATTGTTGTTTTCGTGATTTTTATTGTTCTTTTTGTAACCAAATATAAAAAATTACTCCTGATATTCCTTCCGATACTCCTGCGGGGTGAGATTCGTCATTTTTTTGAACATTTTTGAAAAGTGCGAGAAGTTGTCGTAGCCGATTTTGGACGCAATGATTCCAATGGAAAGGCGCGAGTGGGCAAGGAGGTTTTTCGCCTCGTTCATCTTTTCCGAGAGGACAAAGTCTTTGAAGGTTGCGCCGGTCTGCTGCCTGAAAAGGCGGGAGAAGTACTCCTCGTTTAAGTGAACGTGCTCCGCCACCTCCGTCCGGGAGATATTCTTATTTAAATTCTTTTTTACGAAACGGATTGCCAAGTCGATGGAATTGTCGTCGGCTTTTTCCTCGGCAAATTCCACGTCCTGTATGATAATCCCTTTTTTCCGCTCCGTATTGTGTAAAAAGCGGTTGTTTAGCTGCCGGTAGATAGAATAAAAATCCTTGCTCTCGGAGGCGTGCCGCAGGTCTGCGGGGTAAAAGGCGATGGAAAAGTCCATATTTTCATCGATGAAGGTGTAAAAGGTTTTCATGTAATTGTGCATCAGCTCGTCGTTATTTTTTTGGTTTTCAACCACCAGAAAAATCCAGTACCGGTCCTCCGGCTGGCAGGCGATTCCCGTTTTGCCCCTATGCTCAAGAAACAGCTCGTCCAGCACGTTGCAGAATACAAGGCTCACCAGCTTTTCATTCCAGATATTTGTGATTTTTTTCCACCTTACCACCTGAATCAGCGCAAGGTAAATAGAACAGTTATCGTATTCGGAGCAGAATATTTCATGAAAATTCCTGTAAATTTGGTTGGCGTCCTCCACCTTTTCCTGCGCGGCCTTTGAGAGCATTGCTTCCAATATATGGTTGCTCTGCTCCATAACGGCCTTTTGGCTGTCCATAATTTGCAGGATGCGGCGGTTGCTGCGGATTTTATCCCAAACTTTTAGAAGGACCTTTTCCACCTCCTCGTAGCGGACGGGCTGCAAAATATAGTCGAAGCCGCCCATCTTGATGGCCTCCTTGGCATAGTCAAATTCCGCGTGGGAGGTGAGGAAGATACATTCAAGGCTGGGGAAATTGTTTTTTGCCCAATTGCACAGGGAAAGGCCATCCTCCTCAGGCATCTCAATGTCGGTGACGAGCACGTCAACCGCAAAGTTCGTCAAAACCAGCTTTGCCTCTCTGGCGCTGCAGGCGGTGTAAACCTGCCCCACAGGCAGATTGTCCCAATGGATTCCGTTTTTAAGGCTGTCTACAATTGCTTTCTGGTCGTCCACCAATAATACGTTCATTTACTGCACCCTTTCCGGTATCACCAACTCGCTTATGGCTCCGTCGTAGTTGTTGAAACTGTATTCCGCTTTTTCGCCGTACAAAATCCTGCACCGGCGTTTGATATTGTTGATGCCGACGCTTCTTGTTCCCTTGGAAACGTCCTGATTGATTTCCTGTAAAATCTCCTCCGGGTAGCCCTGCCCGTTGTCCTGAACCACCAAATCCAGAAAATTGCCTTCCTCTGTGCAAAGGCAGCTTGCCGCGATTTGAATTTCCAAGGTCACGTTGCTATCGCCCAAGCGGGCGTATTTTACGCTGTTTTCCACAAAGGTCTGGACGGCTAAAATGGGCACCGGCCAGTCGTCTGCCTCGTCGTCCTTTGTAATTTCACAACTGACCGGCCTGCCGCTCACATGCTTTTGCATGTCCACGTAATTTTCCACAAAGTCAAGCTCCATCTTTAAGGGGACAAGCTCCCTTTCCGCCTGTAGGAGATAGCGCAGGTGGACGGATAGGTTTAGTATCAGCTCCTGCATCTTGTCCGTGTGCCCTTCCATGGCAAGGGCGTTTAAGGTTTTCAGACCGTTTAGGTAAAAATGCGGCTTCAACTGAAGCTGTAAGTACTGCATTTGCGCCTTTTGCTTTTCAATGATTTCCTCGTACACCAGAAGCTTTTGCTCTTTCAGCTCGTCAACCATTTCCCCCAGCGTGTTGTTCACTTCCTGCATCTCGTAAAAGCGGCAGTCCAGCGGGGGAATTTCCTCGTTGGAGCCGTTGCGGATAGAGTTCATGGTGTTTATAAGCTGGCGGAGAGGCCGAACCAACTGGTTTTGTATGAAAATGCGCATAAACACGACGGCCAGAATGGAAAGAACCGTGAGTGCAAGCAGAAGAAGCTGCTGTCCGTTTAAAATAGTCCAAATATTCACGGGGTAGGCGGCGCACACCCATATGTCGGCGTTGGGAATCCGGCTGCCGTATATCTGATATCGGGTGATTCTCTCCGAAAAGCTGTCCATATGTTTTTTTGTCTCGGAGGAGAGGTTTAAGTTTTGAGCCAGTTCTTCATTTGCCAAGGCGCCTTGAGGGCCAAGCAGGATAATTTTCGGATTATCCCCGGAGGATTCCGAGACGGCGGTCTGCGCGTTGGGTAAAATATAGATTCCGTACAAGGAAACGTTTTCCCTTCTAAAATTGAGAATCAGATAAATTGTGCCGTCGATGGAAAAGGAGTTCCAGCTTCGCCCGTCGTCGGCGGAAGGCGGCGTTCCTAGAAATTCCCGCAGCTTTCGGGCGTGCACCGCGTTTATTTTGTTTCCGTCCACGTGATACCAGACCTTTTGATATCCGTGATAAAAAATATAAAAACCGTTAAAGTTTTCGTCAATCGCCATGCGGTTGCGCAGGGTTTCCCTCAGCTCGTAGGCATGGCCGTACTCTACAAGGGATTCCTGATTTCCTTGAAGGGCCCGGAAGTCCTTGTCGTTGATGAAAACCTCGGAGAGCTGCATGTCGATGTTGTCCATGGAATTCTGGGTTTTTTCGGTGTAGGCGTTGACTGCGTCCTGCTTTGTCTTGGCGTTTTCTAGCTGATATTTATGGATTAAGTACCAGTCCAGAAGGAGGATAAGCACCAGAAAAGAGCTGTAGCCGACCATGACGATAAGCATAACCGTCCGGTTTAAATACAGGTATTTATATTTTTGGTTATCTGTGTTTTTGATTCTTTTGCGTATTTTCTCTATCATAACTTCACTTTAGCATAAGAAAGAAAATTTGTTCAATAGTTTTTATGACTTGGATTTGCAGTTTTATGACTTATCCATTGCCTGAAAGTTTTTATAGTTTTTTTAGATTTTGATTGTTTTTGGTAAAGGCCGTATATGTTAAAATAGCTTTGAGATGCTTTTTTGGAATGGATGTGCGGTCAAAAAAGGCCTATGGCAGAGCTTTTGTAAGAGATGGAGGAGCGGCGATGGGAGCGTTCGTGGAATTTAGGAATGTGGGTAAGACGTACCATATGGGCGAGGTGGATATCGAGGCGCTGCGGGACGTAAATTTTATCATTGAAAAAGGCGAATTTTGCGTTGTGGTGGGAGCCTCCGGCGCGGGCAAAACCACGATTTTAAATATTTTGGGCGGAATGGACAGTTTATCCTGCGGGCAGGTGCTTTTGGACGGGGAGGAGATATCCTCTTATAATAGGAAGAAACTGACTGCCTACCGGCGGTACGACATTGGTTTTGTGTTTCAGTTTTATAACCTTGTGCAGAATCTGACGGCTCTTGAGAACGTGGAGCTGGCGGCGCAGATTTGTAAGGAGCCGCTGGATGCAATGACGGTTTTGGAGATGGTGGGCCTAAAGGACAGGGCGGGGAATTTTCCGGCCCAGCTCTCCGGCGGGGAACAGCAGAGGGTGGCAATTGCAAGGGCCCTTGCAAAAAATCCAAAGCTTCTTTTGTGCGACGAGCCCACCGGGGCTTTGGATTACAACACCGGCAAGGCCGTCCTGAAGCTTTTGCAGGACGCCTGTAGGGAAAAGGGCATGACGGTGGTTGTCATTACCCACAATCAGGCGCTGACGGCCATGGCGGACAGGGTGATTACGGTGAAGAGCGGAACGGTGCGGAAGATGGAATTGAACGAGCATATTGTGCCGGTGGAGAAAATCGAATGGTAATGATTAAAACAACCGTTAGAGAAATTAAGGGAAGCCTTGGGCGGTATATGGCGATTTTGGCGATTGTGATGCTGGGGGTGGCGTTGTTTGCAGGGTTGAAGGCCACGAAGCCGGCGATGATTGCAACGGAAAGTACGTATTTGACGGAACAGAATTTTTTTGATTTTAGGCTGTTGTCCACAGTGGGGTTTGCGAAGGAGGACGCGGCGGAGCTTATGGAGCTTTCCGAGATTGCCGACGCGGAGGGGGCGATTTCGGTGGACGCTATCTGTTCCATGGAAGAAGAAAATAACATTTACAAATTTCACACGATTCCAGAAAAGATTAATAGGGTGGCGCTGACGGCGGGAAGGATGCCGGAGCGGGCCGACGAGTGTCTTTTGGATTCCGCTTCCTACGGGGAGGATGCAATCGGCGCGCAGATTACGGTGACGGACGACAATAACGAGGACACGCTGGAAATGTTTAGCAGCCGCACCTTTACGGCGGTGGGGATTGCCCGTTCTCCCTACTATATTAATTTTGAGCGGGGAACCACATCCATCGGGGACGGGAAGATTTCAGCCTTTCTCTATGTGCCGATGGAGGCCTTTGACTGCGATTATCTGACGGAAATTTACGCCACGGTGAAGGAAAGGTACGACGTTTACACAAAGGAGTACGAGGATTACATAGACCTTGTTTCGGAGGAAGTGGAGGATAAAACGGAGCTTCTTGCCCAGAATAGATATACGGAGCTTCTTGCCGAGGCGCAGGAAAAAATAGACGACGCTCAGATAGAGCTGGACGACAAGAAAGCGGAGGCCGAGGAGGAGCTGGCCGACGCGTGGCAGGAAATTTTGGATGGAGAGCAGGAGCTTGTTGACGGGGAGCAAGAGCTTTTGGACGGAGAGCAGGAAATTGCCGACGGAAGAAAAGAGATTGCTGACAGCGAGCAGGAGATAAAAGACGGAGAACAGGAAATTATTGACGGCGAGAGGGAGATTGCGGAGAAGGAGCAGGAGATAAAGGGCGCCGACGAGGAGCTCAAATACCACGAGTGGGAAATTTTTGATAATGAGCTGCAGCTTGCGGCCGCGTGGGATAAATTGGACGAGGCAAAGGAGGAGCTAAGGGCAAAGGAAGAGCAGCTACTTTCTCAGGAAGAACCGCTTTTAGCGCAGGAGGCCGAGCTTTTAGAAAAAGAGGAAGAATTGCTGGCGAAAGAAAGAGAGCTGGAAGAAAAAGAGGCGGAGCTAAACAGTCAGGCCGGGGCGCTTTCGGCCCAGGAAGCGGAATTGAACGAGCAGGCAGCGATGCTGGAGGCGCAGAAAGCGGAGCTGGATAGACAGTTAGCGGACGGGGAGATTTCAGCGGAAATTCATGCCGGGGCCATGGCGGGGATAGAGGCAGGCATGGAAGAAATTGAAAAAGGCCGCGCCATGATAGACGGTTATAAAGCTCAGATGGAATCCGGCCGTTCCCAAATTCAATCCGGCAAGGCCCAGCTTGCGGACGGCCTTAACCAAATCCGCGCCGGGCTTGGGGAAATTCAGTCCTACAAGGCGCAGTTTCAGGAGGGGAAGGATCAAATTGCGGAGGCATACAGAGAAATAGCTCATAATGAAAAGGTATTGCTGGAAGCGGAGGCGGAGCTGCGCTCTGCAAAGGAGGAAGTGACGAACGCCCGGACGGAGCTTGAGGACGGCAAGAGCGAGCTTGAGAAAGCCAAAACAGAGCTTGAGGACGGAAAAGCCGAGCTTGCCGACGGGAAGGAAAAGCTGGCGCAGGCAAGAATAGACCTTGCGGACGCGCAGGAGGAGCTGGAAGAGGGCAAAATAGAGCTTGAGGACGGAAAAAGCGAGCTTGCCGACGCGAAAGTGGAGTACGCCGACGCAAAAACCGATTTTGAAAAGGAAGTGGCCGACGCCCAGCAAAAAATCGACGATGCGCGGCAGGAGTTGGCGGATATCGAGGAGCCCGACGAGTATGTGCTGAATCGAAATACCAATGTGGGTTATGCCTGCTATGAGAGCGACTCCAACATTGTGGCGGCCATCGCCAACGTGTTCCCGGTTTTCTTTTTTCTGGTGGCGGCGTTGATTTGCATGACGACTATGAACCGGATGGTGGAGGAGCAGAGAACCCAAATTGGCGTGCTCAAAGCGC
>JAMPGS010000071.1 GCA_023663815.1 Clostridium sp. | reverse complement strand
TTCACTAAATCTTATATCGGTTTTTTGAGTTTACACAAAACTTGAAACGGTCTCACTGAAGCCTTGCAAGCTGCTCCACCTCCGCAATACTGAGGCCTGTATCTTCCGCAATTTCCTCCATGGTTTGTTTCCCGCGCTTCAAGAGCCTAAGCGCCGTTTCATTTTTGCCTTGTCGTATGCCCTGATTTAAAATAGCCCTTGCTTCTGTTTCAATTAACGCTCCAACCATTATATCACCTATGCCTTTCCGCACATTCTCATATTTATGTGCGATTTCTTTCATTACATTATAGGAAAGTTCGATAATGGTCCGCTTATCAAAGGAACCAATTATTTCCTGCTGTTCCAGTTCGTCAAGCTTTTTTAGAATAATCTGGTACTTTGCTTTTAGTTCTTCCAGCTTTAGTTCATTACTATTATACTCCGGAAAATTTTTCTCATGTGAAAAAATATAAAATGGAATCAGCAATAGCAGACGTTTCTCAAAAATATCGTCAAGCGAGTATGCCTGCGCTCTCATAATCGGCACATCGTACCGCACTGTTCCGCCCGGCGTTACGATTATATATTTCATTTTATCCGGCGTTTTTTTGTAAGCCCGAAGGTAAAGAACTGCTGTATGAGGAAAAGTCACCGTTAGGGTTTCCTCCGCAGTTTTGCCTTCATCGAGCGCAATCTGCGCATCGTACTCAAAAAGCCTTATCAAGATTTTTCCGTCGGGCAAGCTGCTTTCACACTCAATATGGTACTTCTTTTGCGTTTCCCCGAAAACCGTAAAATTTGTATCCGTTATGCGTTTTTTGCCTGTTTCTCCCTGCTGGTTTAAAAAATGTTCATTTGGGAAAAATTGTATTTCTTCCTTTCCAATATATTTTTCTTCAAAAATTTCATTGATTACCGGAATAATCAGCTTCCGACAGTCATTTAGGATGGTGCGGAACGCTCCATCGTATACGTTTGCCATGTAGTTTTCCTTTCATATTGGCGATTATATTATATCAGTTTTTAGTTATAAATTCAAGGGATATGCCGTTTTTTATTAATGGTTAGTTCTATCAACATATAAATGTGTGAAAATTTCAGCGATAAGCCGCTGGTGAAAAGCTTAAAAGATTCTGCTGGCAAGAATTGCCGCAATGAATTGATTTTCACTTTTATATTGACACTGTATCCTTCTTTAAGGGAACTGTCAATCTTTTTTTGATAAAATTTTAAGGCTGTACGCAAAAAGTGACAGTATGGTATACTATACATGTTGATAAATGTAGGGCGAAGCCCGCGAGCGAGGAAAAAATCATGCAATACCTAGCAATCATCTCCGGCATTTTCGGCTTGGAATGGAAAATAAAAAATTACATAGAAAAGAATGTGCCGGAAGGGGAAGTAAGAAAAAAAGCGGGCGGATTTCTCGTTATCAGAAAGTACCACAACAAGGGCGCGTTCTTAAATTTGGGCGAAAAGAGACAAAAAGCGGTGATGCTTCTTTCCGTGCTTCTTACGGCGGCGCTTACGGTTTTCTTTGCATTGACGCTGGGAACTGCCGGAAAAGGGCTTTTAAAGTGGGGACTTACGCTGCTCCTTGGCGGGGCCTACAGTAACACTTACGACAGGCTTTTTCGGAAATATGTGGTGGATTATGTAAGCTTTCGCGCGCCCGCCGGGGTTGGAAAGGTGGTTTTTAATATCGGGGACTTTTGCATTATGATTGGATCGCTTCTTGTCTTGCTCTCTTCCTTTAAAAATGATACGATAAATTAACGGATATTGGAACGACGAAAATACTTTGCCGCAAGCACGGCAGAAAGTGAGGTAGTTATGTTAAATTATTCAGAATTATACCCCCGCAGCAACGAAAAGCGGCTACGGATTTCTCTGGACGGATTGTGGAAGTTCCAGTTTGACCCTGAGGAGGCGGGGGAGAAGGAAAATTGGAAGGACGGCCTTTTAAATCCCATAAAAATGCCGGTGCCCGCAAGCTTTGCAGACTTTTTTACCGATGCAAAAAGCCGCGATTACTGCGGGGATTTTTGGTATGAAACGGAATTTTTCCTTCCGGACGAGGCGGAGGAAAAAGAGTATTTCCTGCGCTTTGGAAGCTTAACTCACAGGGCGGAGGTGTACTGCAATGGGCAGAAGGTGGGAGCCCACGAAGGAGGTTTTCTGCCTGTGGTGGCTCCGGTTACCGGCGTGGCGAAAAAGGGAGAGCCTAACCGTCTGGTGATAAAGCTTAACAATGAGGTGAACGAGGAAAGTATTCCCTGCGGCGCGGTTCATGTTTTGAAGGACGGGCGGAAGCTGGCGAAGCCTTATTTCGATTTTTATAATTATTCGGGAATTCACCGCAGCGTTTATTTAGTCAGTTTGCCGAAAGAAGCCATTCAGGATTACAGCGTAAATTATGAGCTGAAGGGAAAGGACGCGCTGGTTCACTATCAGGTTAAGACGAACGGAACCCATCCGGTTAAGGTGGAGCTTAAGGATGAGGACGGCGTTCTTGTCGCGCAGGCGGAGGGAGCGCAGGGAACCTTGGAAGTGAAGGACGCTCATTTGTGGAAGGTGCGCAACGCTTATCTGTATTCGATTATCATTACCATCTCCGACGGAGAAAAGCTGATTGACAAATATTCGGAAAAAATCGGTATCCGCACCGTTAAGGTGGAGGGGACAAGGATTCTTTTAAACGGCGAACAGATTTATTTGAAGGGATACGGAAAGCATGAAGATTTTGAGGTGATTGGGCGCGGCTTTAACTGGGGCGTTGTCAAGAGGGATTTTGAGTGCATGAAGTGGTCCAACGCCAACAGCTTCCGCACCAGCCATTACCCCTATGCGGAGGAGTGGTATCAGATGGCCGACGAGGAGGGCTTTTTGATTATCGACGAGGTGCCGGGAGTGGGAATGATGCGTTCCATGGCGAATTTTGCCGCGGCGGGGAGCGGAAAGTATACCTATTTCTTTGAAGCTCCCACGGTTCCTACATTGAAAAAGGCCCATTTGCAGGCACTTGAAGAAATGATTGCAAGGGATAAAAACCACCCCTGCGTGATTGCGTGGAGCCTTTTTAACGAGCCGGAAACCATCAGCAGCTTTGCAAGGGATTATTTTAAGGATATTTTTGACCGTGCAAGGGCTCTGGATATTCAGTCCCGGCCTTTAACGGGTGCGCTTGAAAAGACAAGCTCCCCGGAGAAATGTCAGTGCTGCGATTTGTGCGACTTTGTCTGCCTAAACCGCTATTACGGCTGGTATATCAGCGGAGGCCCTGAGATTGTGGATGCAAGGGAGGGCTTTATCGAGGAGATGGACGCGTGGGAGAAGCGGGGATTGAACGTGCCCTTTGTTTTCACGGAATTTGGCGCGGATACCATGAGCACGGAGCACAAGCTGCCCGGCGTTATGTGGACGCAGGAGTATCAAAACGAGTATATGGAGCTTTGCTTTGAAATATTTGATAAATATGATTTTATTCAGGGCGAGCTGGTGTGGAATTTCGCCGATTTTCAGGCGTCCGAGGGGATTATGCGCGTAAACGGCAACAAAAAGGGCATTTTTACAAGAAACAGGCAGCCCAAAGACGTGGCCTATCGCTTGAAGGAACGGTGGAGCAAAATATAAATTTGGTATCTTAACGTGGCGGGTGTCAACCTGACGGACATTGACAAAATAAAAGAATAAAAAGTATAAAGGCGCAGGCTCTAGTAAATTGCGGGAGCCCTGCGCTTTTTATGCACACGGGAAATAAATATCATTTTTTCTCTAAAATGATATTGACAAAGCCTCATTTTTATATTATTGTATTAATAGAACAGTACAATAACACAAGCAAAGAAAGGAAGGGACTAATGGCGTGGAATCTGGACTCTGACCGTCCAATTTATACTCAGATTCTTGAAGTGATACAATATCAGATTATCGCGGGCCGATATCAGCCGGGAGAGCGGCTTCCCAGCGTGCGCGAGCTGGCGGCGGAAGCTGGGGTTAATCCCAATACCATGCAGCGCGCTCTTGCCGAGCTGGAGCGGAACGGGCTGGTGATGGCGCAGCGGACAAGCGGGAGAATTGTGACGGAGGATATGGAAATGATAGGAGAAGTTCGGAAAAAGCTTGCAAGGGAGCAGATACATGATTTTATGGGCAGAATGGAAAAGCTGGGCTTTAAGAAAGAAGAAATTTTGACGCTGCTTGAAAACAGTATCAACTCGGAGGAAGCGGAGCTTTAAAGACAGCGAAGGAAAACGATTATTAGGAGGAGAAAAGTGAAGGAACTGGTATATGTCAACAATCTTACCAAGGTCTATGAAAAGAAAAAGCTTGCCTTGGAGCATATGAATCTTGTAATACCGCGGGGCCGGATTATCGGCCTGCTTGGGCCCAACGGAAGCGGAAAGACTACTTTAATAAAATTAATCAGCGGCCTTTTGGTGCCCACGGAGGGGGAAGTGTTAATCAACGGCCAGAGGCCGGGGCCGGAGAGTAAGGCCTGCGTGTCCTACCTGCCGGAGCGCACTTACTTTCAGGGAAGCATGAGGGTGAGCGAGCTGATTGCTCTTTTTGCAGATTTTTACGCGGATTTTCGTCCCGAAAAGGCAAAGGAAATGCTGGCGAACCTAAATATTAACGAGAACGCCCAGCTTAAAACGCTTTCCAAGGGAACGAAGGAAAAAGTGCAGTTGATTATGGTGATGAGCAGGGAAGCGCAGCTTTACATTTTAGACGAGCCCATAGCGGGAGTTGACCCCGCTGCAAGGGATTATATTTTGAGAACCATTATCACCAACTACAATGAGAACGCTACGGTGCTGATATCCACCCACTTAATTACGGATATTGAAAAGGTTTTGGACGAAGTGATTTTTATTCGTGACGGACGGGTAGTGCTTCAGGATACGGTGGAGCATATCCGCGAGAGCAGGGGGAAATCTGTGGATGCATATTTTAGGGAGGTGTTCGCATGTTAGGGAAATTGTTAAAGCATGAATGGAAAGCAATTTGGAAAGTTCCAGTGCTTTTGATTGGCATATTGATGGCGGCGGCGGTGATGGCGGGCTCTACCTTTCTGCTTCCCATCTGGGACAGCGATTGGATAGGACTTCCGCTTTCAGGAGTGATGTTAATTATGATGTTCTATGTCGCTATATTGACGGTCAGCGTCGGCATTACCATTTATTTTGCGGTTCGGTATTATAAAAGCATGTTTACGGACGAAGGATACTTGACGAACACCCTTCCGGTCAGCAGCCACCAGCTTCTATTAAGTAAGGCAATCACAATGATGGCGTGGAATTTAATCAGCATCCTTGCAATTGTGCTCAGCGTAGTTATTTTTGCGGGAATTGTGGTAATGGCTGTGGCGAGGCCGGAAATCAATACAACGCTTCAGGAGTTTGTCAGGGATTTTGTGGAGCTGGATATCTGGGATTCGCCATATATGAGGGAATTTAACATTTTCTGCGTCAGCATAGTGGTGTTGGGGCTGGCGGGCTCATTCAGCGGAACTATGGAAATGATTGGAGCCATTACCTTGGGACAAATGGTGCGCAAGCATAGAATTTTGGGGGCTATTGGAGCGTATTTTGCCTTTAACAGCATTATACAAATTATCAGCACGGCAGTTTTGATGCCTATTATGTTCAGTACTTTGGAGCATACAAGCGCGGACACGCCGTTTCCGCTTATGTCCGCAATGTATCTGGTATTGGCGGCCATATCCGTGCTGATTGGAATCGGCCTGTACTTTTTGAGCGAGTATTTAATCAGGAAACAGCTTGAGTTGGAGTAATCATAAAAAGTGATTTAAGGAATGATAAAGAAATGCCCCGGATAAAAACCGGGGTATTTTTAAAATAGAATAAAAACATACGTCATAAAGAAAATAATTTTTATTACGGGAACAGTATCTAGTCTATCATATTCTGAAATTAAAGTCTAGTATTTTTTTCTTTTTTCCCTACAATTGAGAATATAAGCAAGTCAAAAACCCGCGGCGACCGTTAAATAATTAAGTCGGCCACCCAATATTTGCAGTCATTCATAATTGCAGACAGTTACCCAATATTTGCAGACGGCCGCTTGCGGGGATAAGAGGAGGGCATATGGCATGGAAGGTGAAAAGAAATGTTTCGGAGTATCAAGGGAGGCGGAGGAACAGCATTTAAATGAAACGCTAAAGACGGTAACGGCCAATGTGGAAACCTATGGGAGAGAGGTCATGCGGATGCAGGGGGATATTGACGAGATGCTGGCCCATTACCACGATAACGATGCGGAGGTTCTCACCATTTTAAACAACACGGTCACCTTGCATGAGCACATGAAAAGGGCGCTTATGCGCAATGAAAAGGCGAGGAACAAGCCTTACTTTGGCAGAATTATCTTTCGGGACGAAAAGATGGGCAAGGAGGAATCCCTTTACATCGGCAGGGGCGGCATTGCAAGGGATGCAACCCATCAGGCGGTAGTGGACTGGCGGGCACCGGCGGCAAACGCTTATTATGAGAATCATCTGGGAAAATGCAGCTATACCGCGCCGGGAGACGTGGAGATAGAGATTGACTTGAGCTTGAAACGGACCTATGAAATTGAGCGTGGGAAGCTTTTGGATTATTTTGACAGCGAAGTGATTGCCAACGACGAGCTTTTGACAAAGTATCTTGCAAAAAACAAGCAGACAGTGTTGGGAGAAATTGTCGCCACAATTCAAAAGGAGCAGAATGAGATTATCCGAAAATCCCCCTACCACAATGTGATTGTTCAGGGGGTGGCGGGTTCCGGCAAGACCACGGTGGCCATGCATAGGATTTCCTATGTTTTATACAATTACGCGGAGCGGTTTAGGCCGGAGGATTTTTATATTGTGGGCAGTAACCGGATTTTGCTGAATTATATTACCGGGGTTTTGCCCGATTTGGATGTGTACGGCGTGCGGCAGATGACGATGGAACAGCTTTTTGTGCGGCTTTTGTACGAGGATTGGGACGAGAAAAAGTATCGGATTAAGAGCGCGGAAAAGGGGAGCGTCAGAGGGAGCTCTAGGTGGTTTTACGATTTGGAGGAGTATTGCCGGAGAATAGAGCGGGAGGCAATTTCAAGGGAAACGGTTTATCTGAATCCCAAACAGTTTGTGGAAGGCTTCCGGGACGGGAAAACCGGCGTGTTCGACGAGACCGGAGGAAAGGAGGCCGACGCGCGGCAATCGGTGTGTCTGCTTGCGGGCGATGCGGTGGAGGATTATATTCGGCAGAATCCCTCGGTGTCCGTTCAAAACAAAATCGACATGCTGAACGAGCGGCTGATTGGGAAAGTAAAGGACGAATTTCTGGGGAAAGGAATCAAGTACTCGGAGGCGGAAAAAAAGGCGATTTTAAAATTTTACCGGGGCTGGTACGGGGGAAAAAGCTGGAAACGCAGCATATATGAGATGTATGGGGATTTTTTGCGGGAACAGTCCGCCAAGGGCTGCGAGGCGGAAATACCGGAGGAAGCCTTTGACGTTTACGATTTGGCGGCGCTGGCTTATCTCTATAAGCGGGTGAAGGAAAAGGAGGTTATCAGCGAGGCAAGCCATGTGGTGATTGACGAGGCGCAGGATTTTGGAATGATGGCTTACCATGCGCTGAAATTCTGCATAAACAGATGTACGTACACGGTGATGGGCGACGTCTCCCAGAATATTCACTTTGGATTCGGCTTAAACGACTGGGAGGAGCTTCGGGGCCTGCTTTTGCCAGATAAGGCGGACAGCTTTGGTATTTTGAGAAAGAGCTATCGGAACAAAGTGGAAATATCGGATTTTGCTACAAGAATTCTGCGCCACGGGCAGTTTTCCATTTATCCGGCAGAGCCGATTATCAGGCATGGGACGCCGGTTCAGGTAAAGAAGTTTCCCAGCAGGCGGGACATGATAAAGGAAGCGGCGACGGTCTGCAAGGGCTGGCAGAAAAAGGGGCTGGACACTATTGCGGTTATTTGCCGGAACGAGGAGAGCGCGGAAAGAGCGGCGGCGGAGCTGTCGGAGTACGTGGAAGTATTGGAAAGCAATCTTGAAAAGGCGGAGTTTGGAAACGGAATTATGGCGCTTCCGGTGGAATACACAAAGGGATTGGAGTTTGACGCCGTGCTGATTTTAAATCCCACAAGGCGGGAGTATCCGGCGGACGACGGCCACGCTAAACTGCTTTACGTTGCGGCCACGCGGGCCCTCCATGAGCTGAATGTGTTTTATTATGAAAATCTTACGGGCTTAATCGCCGATGCGCCGCCGGAGCGGGAGGAGCAAAAAGGAAAGCTTGGGCGGAATATTTCTGTCTTGCAAAATGCTTTGACAGTGCAGGCAGACGACAAACGAAAAATGGACGAGAAAAGGGAAGCCAAACGAGGAGCCGGCGGGCAGGAAATTGATGGACGAAGAGGCAATGAGGAGAAGGGCGCCGGGCGAAATGTTGACGGGCAAAAAAGTAATGGGCAAGAGAATGACAGCCGAAAGGCCGGCAGGCAGGAAAATAGCGGGCGTGCCGTCGCAAGCGATAAAAAGCCGGTAGCTTCCAGTTTAGAGGCTCAGAATATCCAAAAGAGAAAACGCCCCGCCGCCGTTTTGGCAAAGCCGACGACGCCGGAGGATAAGAAGCCTTTTATCAGCAGGCAGATGGGAAAAACACTTATAAAGGGTGTAGGGGTAGACGCTATGCAGGATGCGGGAAAGGTATTTGCGAGGGAGACAGGAAAGGCTTTTGCGCAGGAGGCGGAGAAACAGAGAAATAGCGAAAAAATGTATTCGGCGGGAATGGATAAAGGGCAAGAGCAATTTACTGACGGCGCATGGAAAACCGGCCGCCAGTTCGGCGATATGCCCGCCACGGAAAGTCTGCGTCCAGCGGGACACGGAAAGATTGACTTATCGGTGCGATGGTTTACGAAAGGGGCCGACGGACTTTATTTTCAAAGCCGCTATGGCACTTTGCGCCTTAGCGTGATTGACAGTGAAATTATTAGAGTTACCTTTGCGAGAGGGCCGGAGGTGTCTGGCAAGGTTTATCCGGGAATCGCCGCCCTTAAAGGGGATAACAGATGGATGTATAAGGAGGCCGGGGGTATGGTGGAGCTTATGACGGACGAGCTTTGTATTCAAATAAATAAGGGAAGCGGGGCAATCCGCTACATGACGCGGGATAAAAAGCTGCTGCTGGCGGAACGGGAGAAAGAATCCCGGCAGGTTGATGAGGAAAAGAGTGGAAAAATAAAAAGCTGGTTGTACTTGGATTGGAAGAAAAAAGAAAACCTTTATGCTGGCTGCTATGCTGCTGGCTACGCTGTGAGCTGTACTGCTGACTATGCCTCCAACGATACCCCCGGCGATACTCCCAGTGCAGGCGAAAAAGCAGGTATCAGTCTGAGGGGCGGAGCTAGGTATATTTCCCACGGGGCGAGCGGAGCCGGTTTGCCCATCGTTATTTCGGATTCCGGATATGGGATTGTGCTTGCAGCGGATACGGCAGTCTGCTGTGATATTCCGGCTTACGGTTCCTACCTTTATATGGAAGGAACGAGGCAGGCGGATTATTACTTTATCGGAGGAGCGGAACCAAAAAAAGTGGAGGCGGCATGTAAAAAATTGCTGCGTCTATGAAAAAGATTGCTGTTTCCGTGAAAAAGATTGCTGCTTTCATGAAAGAGATTGCAATGTCTGTGAAAAAGATTGCTGTTTCTGCGAAAAAGTTGCTGCACCCATGAAAAAATATTGCCTCCGCAAATTGTGCCTCTGTCCGCTGGGGTATATAATTGAACAAGGGATTTCGGTTTTAATAAGAAATTTTAGAAAAAGGTCAGGTTAGTGATATTTCAATGAATCGGGAACAGGCTAAAAAGATATTAAAGGTGACGGAAGAGGACGACGCGGCGGCAGTTAAAAGAAAATACCGCAGGCTTATGGGCGCTTTCCACCCGGATGCGGTAGGCTCAGACAGGCCGGAGCATATCAGGCGGGCGCAGGAAATTAACGCCGCCTACCAGATATTAAAGAAGGACGGCAGGAAGTATGCGGCTAAAAAGAGAAAGAAAGCATGGCATGGGGAGGTAAACGAGAAAGCCTTTTGCGACAGAAATATTTATTTGTATTACAGCATGGATATTTCGGAGGATTCTCTTTACTATCAGGCGGCGCGGGGAAAATACATGTGGGAGCCGGAGGCCGAGGAGTTTTCGCTGTTTTTGGCGAGTATCCGCCATGCTTCCAAGGAACTTTTAGAAAAAATAGAAGAAAGTTTTTTATGGCCGTGGGACGATGACGGCTCTTTTGGGGATTTTTTTGAGGAGAAAAAATTTGAGTTTCAGACGCGGCTTTTTCAATGGCTTGCCATGGAGTATATTGCCCCTGCGGCGACCCTTCGGAAGCTTTTGAAACCGGAAAAGAGGGACGGGCAGGAAAGGGAAATTTACCGTGTTCGGGCTTTTCTTGGAAGCAGGGGAAGCCGACAGATATTTCAGGCAATAGCCGGGCTGAAAAGCGGCGATTTTCTTTATCCTCAATCTTTTCAGGGAAGCAAAATTGCCGTTGTAAACGAGCGGAAAGAATCTTTGGGCCATTTGTCCTTGGAGGAGGACTGGCTGTACTTTTGCGTTATTCCTTTGCTGAAAAAACGGCTGGCTCAGATGAAAATGATTGTCAAATCGGTAGAAATAAACAAAAAAACGCGTCCGCAAAGCGCAAAGGCGGAAATTGATTTTTACTTTCGGCTGGAACCGGGGGCGGACGAGGAGGCAGGCAGCGGCTTGAATGTGCAGATAGCGGATATTCTGGCGGAGTATGAAAAGTTTTTGAAAAAATTTCAAGGCAGCGGGACATAAGAGCGCGCGGGAAGAGCCTGCGTTGTATTTACAAGTTTATGAAAAAGCAGAGTGTAGAGAAGAGGGAAAAAATGATAGAGAAAGCCGATTGGATAAGCGCGGAGGAATATAATTGCAAGCCTTTTGACTATATGTGTACGGAAAATCAGTTCAAGGAAAATAGGCCGCCTGCGGACGAGAACCCCAATTACCATATGCTGGCGCGTTATGTGTTTACCGTGGAAAGCGGCGGCGGGCCTGTGACGCTGGACATTACCGCCGACGATTATTACAAGGTATGGATAAACGGCGTTTATATTGGGCAGGGCCCCGCGCCGGGCTATCCCTTCCGATATTATTACAACCGGTACGATATCAGCGGGGCGGTCCGCGGCGGGGAAAATGTGATTGCCGTGCATACCTATTATCAGGGCTTGATAAACCGCGTCTGGTACAGCGCGGATAAGCGGCAGGGCCTAAAAGCCGTCGTATGGCAGGAGAAAAAGGCCGTTGCCCTTACCGGAAAGGATTGGAAATATAAAAGGGCGGAGGAGTTTATCTCCAACCGGACAACGGGCTATGACACTTATTTTTTGGAAGATATTGATGCCGGGTTGATAAATCATGGCTGGACGGACCTTGACTATGACGATAGGGAGTGGAAACCGTGCGAGGTGAATATTTACGACGACCATAAGCTTGTCCTGCAGGAGACAAAGCCGGTAGAAATCAGCGCGCACGTTCCGAAGCTGATAAAGACCTTTGGAGAAGGCCATTTTTTGTTTGACTGCGGCAGGGAGGTAGCGGGAGGCGCAAGAATCACTGTTTCTGGAAAGCGGGGAGATAAAATAAGGCTTTTGTTTGCGGAGGAGCTTGACGGGGAGGGCCATACAAGGTTTGAGCTGCGGTGCAACTGTGTTTATGCGGAGGAGTGGATTCTTTCCGGCAGGCAGGAGACGATTGAAAACTATGACTACAAGGCCTTCCGCTATATAGAGATAATTACCGAATGCAAAGCTTTTTCAGAAAAGAGCATTATGGCGGTGGAGCGGCATTATCCTTTTCGGGCGGTGCGGGGGATAAAAAAGGACTGCGAGCCTTTGGGGAAAGAAATATGGAAGCTGTGCGAGCGCACAGTCATGGTTGGAACACAGGAGGTATATGTTGACTGCCCCACAAGGGAAAAAGGGCAGTATTTGGGGGACTTATTGATTACCGGCCTCAGCCACTTGTACCTTACGGGGGACGGCTCCATGTACAAAAAAGCGCTCTATGATTTTGCCGCTTCCACCCGGATTGATAAGGGAATGATGGCGGTTTCCTCTTCGGGTATTATGCAGGAGATTGCCGACTATTCGCTTTTATATCCCCTGCAGTTATACTATTATTATAAAATCACCGGGGACGAGAAAACCCTGCGGGAGCTGTATCCCTGTGCAAAGGGAATCGTTGAATATTTTGAGCGGTACAGCCGGAAGGACGGGTTGCTTGCGGATGTGACTTCAAAGTGGAACATGGTTGACTGGCCGGAAAATCTGCGGGACAATTACGATTTTGACTTATCCATACCCGTGGGGCGCGGCTGTCACAGCGTCATTAACGCCTACTATTATGGAGCGTATTTGTACCTTTCCAAAATTGAAAAGGTACTTTTTGGAGAAACAGGCAGGGCAATAGAGACGGCGCTTTCGGCGGAGCGGGTGAAAAAAAGCTTTATTGCGACTTTTTATGACGGGGAGAAAAAGGTGTTTGTTGACTGCGAGGGCTCTTCCCATTCTTCCATTCAGACAAACGCGCTGGCTCTTTATTTTTCCATGCAGCCGAAGGAAAGCGAAAAGGCCATAGCGGGGCTGATTCGGGAAAAAGGGCTTTGCTGCGGCGTGTACATGGCGTTCTTTGTGCTGAAGGGATTGGCAAACATAAAGGAATATGAGCTGGAATACGAATTGCTTACAAGCCGGGGCGAGTATTCATGGGTAAATATGCTTGAGGAGGGCGCAACCACGTGCTTTGAGGCCTGGGGGAAGGAGCAGAAGTGGAATACAAGCCTGTGCCACCCATGGGCCTGCGCGCCGATTATCGTGCTTACGGAGGATTTTGATATGACGGAGGAGAAAGTGGGCGTGGAAGGATAGGCGGGGAGAATAAGTAAAAGAGAATAAGTGCAAGGAATAAGTATAAAAAAGAGTAAGTGTAAATATGAATAAACGTTTGTCTACTGGAAGGAGATTTTTTGACCGTGAAAAATTTTTACAAGTAGCAGGGCTTAGCCGCTCTTTACAAAAGAGAAGATAAGCCCTTGTAAAGTTTAAAATTATGCGGTAACGACGGTTCCCGCCCTGCCTTTCAGCGCGTCGGAGACGGCCTCAAGGGAAGTAATCAGCGCGCTGCCCTGCGGATTTGCGGACAGGTAGGCGATGGCGGCTTCAATTTTGGGAAGCATGGTTCCCGCCTCAAATTCGCCGTCCGCAATCATTTTTTCCGCGTCGGAAACGGTGAGAGAGGAGACTGCCTGCTGGTTGTCTTTTCCAAAATTTACGTACACGTTGGGAACGGCCGTGAGAATGATAAGCCGGTCGGCCATAAGGTCAGCGGCAAGCTTACCGGCGATGGCGTCCTTTTCAATGACGGCGGAAGCGCCTTTTAAGGCGTGCTGCTGCTCGATAACGGGGATGCCGCCTCCGCCGCAGGCAATCACAATCTGGCCCGCCTCGGCTAATGTACGGATGGCTTCAATTTCCACAATATCGATGGGCTTAGGCGCGGCTATGATTCGGCGGAATCCTTTTCCGGGGGTTTCCTGAACGTAGTTGCCTTTTTTAGTTTCAATTTCCGCATCGTCGGCGGACATGTAACGGCCGATGAGCTTGGTTGGCTCGTAAAAAGCTTCGTCGTAGGGGTCCACGGTCACTTGAGTTAAGATGGTGGATACGGTTTTGCTGATGCCGCGGCTGAGCAGCTCCGCTTTCAGGGAATTTTGAATATCGTATCCCACATAACCTTGGCTCATAGCGCTGCACACGCACATGGGGGCCGGGGTGTAATCAATATAAAGGCGGCGGAGCTCCGTCATGGCCTTGTGTATCATACTGATTTGGGGGCCGTTGCTATGGGTGATAGTGAGCTGGTAGCCGGCTTCCACCAAATCGGCAAGGGCCTTTGCGGTAATTTTAACGGCGTCCCACTGTTCGGTGGTGGTGTAGCCGAGAGCGTTATGTCCAAGTGAAACGACAGCTTTTTTGGTGCTCATGGCGGTGAATCCTTTCTTTGGGGTGTATTTTATGTGAAAGATTGTTTCGTAAAAATATGTGAATAGCAGGTTTCATGATGTTTTGTCCGCAGTGCGCGCTCGAAAAACCTGCGGTTTTCCTCGCTCGCGGGCTTCGCCCTATACATCCATCGGTATATGCGCTCTGTCGTGCAAGCACGCCTCGCGCCCATACCGCTGTCTGTGCACTGCTCATTGCCAACGCGTACATTGTATGTCGCAAGGAGGGACCCATCGCAGATGGGAGGATTCCTTACGACCTGCTCATGCATCAGCATGATTCATTATACCAAAGCCAAGAAAATATTACAATTTAAATATGGCATGACTGCATTATTGTAAACGCGTGCAAGATTGAATCATCGCAAACAATGCTTGTGAGCGCGTCCGGTTTATGATAAGATATAAAAAGTTGAGTTGAATATAAAATTATAGAAAAACAGCTAAACAGCCGCGCAGGGTGGAAGTGCGGCGGAGGATAAAAAGAAACGAGGTTATAACAGGGCGATGGAGACGATAATACAGATAGATAATGTCACGAAAACCTTTGTGGGGAAGGACAATCAGGTAGAAGCCCTAAAGGGGATTAATCTGGAAATACATAAGGGGGAAATATACGGGATTATCGGCATGAGCGGCGCGGGCAAGTCTACGCTGGTGAGGTGTCTGAATTTTTTGGAGCGGCCTACCAGCGGCACGGTTTTTATAGAGGGCAAAGATTTGTCGTCGATGAACGACAGTGAGCTCCGGACCGTGCGTACCGAGATTGCAATGATTTTTCAGCACTTTAACCTGCTGATGCAGAGGACGGTTCTCGATAACGTTTGTTTTCCCTTGGAAATCACTAAAACGCCCAGAAAAAAGGCGGTGGAGAGGGCAAGGGAGCTTCTTTCCATTGTAGGGCTTTCGGAAAAGGAGCTTGCCTATCCGGCGCAGCTTTCAGGCGGGCAAAAGCAGCGGGTTGCCATTGCAAGGGCGTTGGCGACAAATCCCAAGATACTGCTCTGCGACGAGGCCACAAGCGCCCTTGACCCCACTACCACGAAAGCGATTTTGGCGTTGCTTAAGGAAATTAATATAAAATACGGCATTACCATTGTGATTATCACTCACGAGATGGCGGTGGTGCAGGAAATTTGCAGCCACGTGGCGATTATCGACGAGGGAACGCTGGCGGAGACGGGAACCGTGGAGGAGGTTTTCCAGAGGCCTAAGTCCAGAGCGGCCAAAAAGCTGGTCTTTCAAGGGGAAAGCTCCCAGTATGCGGAGATGCGCGGGAAGCGGTGCGTCCGTATTGTGTTTACCAGCAATTCTTCCTTTGAGCCCGTTATTGCAAATATGGTGCTGGCCTGCAGGATGCCGGTAAATATTTTGCTGGCGGATACCCGCGACATCGGCGGCGTGGCCCATGGGCAAATGATTTTGCAGCTGCCGGAGGATGAAGCGGCGGCGGAAAAGATGGTGGAATATTTAATAAGCAGAAAGCTGGAAGTGGAGGAATTGGATAATTATGTGGGATAGTCAAATAATTATGATGATAGTGGAAGGCACGGGAGTGACCCTTTATATGACGCTGGTCTCGACGCTGATTGCCTACGCTCTTGGGATTCCCATGGGGATTACCTTGGTGATTACGGCGCCGGGGGGTTTGAAGCCAATTAAGCCTGTTTACAAGACGCTGGATATTGTAGTAAATATCGTGAGGAGTATTCCGTTTTTGATACTTTTAATGCTGATTATTCCCTTTACCAGATTGATTGTGGGAAAAAGCTACGGGGCGACGGCGACCATTGTTCCTCTTGCCATTGCGGCGGCACCTTTTGTGGCGAGAATGGTGGAGTCCTCTTTATTGGAAGTGGACCATGGAGTAATTGAAGCGGCCCAGAGCATGGGGGCCAGCCTTTGGACGATTATTTCGAAGGTGCTTTTGGCTGAGGCGAGAACCTCCCTGATAGTGGGAGCTACAATTTCCTTGGGGACAATTCTTGGGTACTCGGCTATGGCAGGCGTTGTGGGCGGCGGCGGCCTTGGCGACATTGCTATCCGCTATGGTTATTACAGATATCAGGCGGATATTATGATTGTGACGGTGATTCTTTTGGTGGCCTTGGTGCAGATACTGCAGGTCATTGGCACGAAGCTGTCGAAAAAGCTGGACAGGAGAATTACGGGGTAAAAAATAAAAAAACGGATTGCCGCGGATGGAAGGATAGGACTTGCGCGGTATTTATGGAGGGTATTTCTGGGGCGTTTGGCTTGGGGAATAGCCTCTTTTTATGATTTGGGAAATTTTTTTGAAAAATAATTTTTTGTAGGTTTGTCAAACATATGTTACACCGGATGCTTAAAATCCTTTAGCGCTTGAGAAGGAGATTTCCACCCCAGAGGCCGCATAGGAAAGTTGTTATAATCCCTGTTATTGTATATCTTTAACTGCGCTTTAAAATCTTCAAAGGAGTAAAAGGTATGGGTGGCATAGAACCTCTCATTATCTTTCCTATGGCTGCGCTCCACTTTCCCATTGTGCCTTGGCGTATAGGGACGTATCAGCTTATGAGTAATGCCATACTGCCCTAAACGCTCCTGAAACATGGTCGGCTTATCCTTATTGGTGGTAAAGCGGTTGGTAAACTCTGTCCCGTTATCTGTCTGGATACATTTAATCGGATAAGGGAAGGCTTTTACAAGGTGGTCTGTAAACATAGCGGAAGAATAAGTGCTATGCTCTTCAAAAGCCTCCACAAAACGCCATCTGGAGTATTCATCAATGGCCGTATACTGGTAAAATTTCTTCCCCTTTGCTTCATTCACCAGACAAGAGGAAGGGACAAATTTCACATCTACCTGAACCCTTTGACCGGGAAAGCTCATCTGCTCATAAGGCTTAGGGATATACTTAGGGTTAGGAGGATGGACAGCGGAGAGGTTCTGCTTTTTAAGGAAGCGGTACAATCCGGGAATAGAGCGGGAATAGCCGCGCTGCATAAGTTTAACCCAGAAGACAACGAGGCCGGAATCAGGGTTGCGCCTGCGCATATCCGTAATAAGCTTTATCTCCTCAGGGGTATGCTGATTAGGGTGATGGTGCGGCCTTTTGGAGAGGTCACGCAGGGATTCAAGGGAGCCATCATAGCGCCGCTTCCAGCGGTAGATATACTGTCTATTGGTCTTGTATTTCATAGCGGCCTTGGAGACGCCAAATTTATCAGCATAGCGGAGTTAGTGTAAAATTATAGTTGGCAAAAAATAACGGGAAGAAGCCAAAACCTCTTC
>JAMPGS010000070.1 GCA_023663815.1 Clostridium sp. | reverse complement strand
CGCTGGCGTTTATGCACTTTCAAATCGGCCTTGACCTTGCCACGGTGCTTATCAAGGCGATTTTGCTGAGCCTTTTATCCGTCTTTACCTTGATGCCCGGCCTGCTTATGCTTTTCAGCAAACTGATAGACAGGACGAAACACCGTAAACTCCTTCCTCCAATCACTGTAATAGGAAAGTTTGATATTCTGACGCGCTTTATCGTCCCGCCTGTTTTCGTGGCCGCGCTTGTCATCGCCGCCGTCTGGGCAAACAAGTGCCCCTACTGCTACAGCTATACCGATTTAACCACCACCAAGCAAAGCGAAAGCCAAATTGCCTACCAGAAAATCAAAAATACATTCGGCACCAGCAATATGGTTGCCGTTATCATTCCTTCCGGGAACTATAAATCTGAGGAAGCTCTCCTGAACGCATTGGAGAACTGCCCGGAGGTTAAGTCCGCCATGGGACTTGCAAATATAGAGGCTATGGACGGCTACACCCTGACTTCCGCCTTAAATCCAAGGGAATTTTCGGAGCTTGCGGGCATTGAATACGAGCTTGCCAGCCTCCTTTACTCGGCTTACGCCGTAAACGACGACCAGTACGGGCAGATTTTAAAGGGACTGGAGCAGTATCAGGTTCCCCTGTTTGATATGTTCCTGTTTTTAAAGGAGCAGATGGAGCGGGGCAATATCACGCTGGAAAACGATATTCAGGAAACCTTGGACGATTTGTTCGACCAACTGGAAAAAGCCAAACTGCAGTTAAAAACCGACACATGCTCCCGGCTTGTGGTTTACTTAAATCTTCCTGAGGAAAGTCAGGAAACCTTTGATTTTTTGAAAACAATTCACAGGGAAGCCGCCAGATACTATGACGACGACAGCGTTTACGTGGTAGGGAATTCCACCAGCGATTACGATTTGTCCTCCTCCTTCGGGCAGGATAACCTGCTGATTAGCATTTTGTCGGCCCTATTTGTCATCATTATCCTGCTGTTTACCTTTAAATCCGCCGGGCTTCCGGTTCTGCTGATTTTGGTAATTCAGGGAAGTATTTGGATTAACTTTTCCTTCCCCTACCTGCAGGCCTCGCCCCTTTACTTCCTCAGCTACCTGATTGTAAATTCCATTCAGATGGGCGCGAACATTGATTACGCAATCGTTATCTCAAGCCATTATAAGGATTTGAAGATGGAAATGCACCCAAAGCAAGCCATTATCGCCGCCTTAAATGAAGCTTTTCCCACAATTTTCACCTCCGGCACCATCTTGGCTGTGGCCGGAGCCCTAATCGGGCAGATGACTACCAACCCGATTATCGCTGCTATCGGAAACTGCTTGAGCAGGGGAACGCTTATTTCCATCGGTTTGGTTTTGGCGGTGCTTCCCCAGATTCTTGTTCTGGGAGACCAAATCATCGAGCGCACCAGCTTTGAGCTGAACCGGATTAACCTAACGCCCAAAACCTTTACCGGCATTACCCGCGTTCAGGGACGCATCAGGGGCAATGTAAACGGTCTGGTGGAAGGTAATTTCTACGGCATCATAAGGGGCAATATGGAAGCCCTTGTCATCTCCGGGAAAGCCGTTCCCATTGACGAGACGGCCCCGCCGGATAATGACGCGGATATTGGGGAGAACAGCGAAGTGGATATCCCACTGGATATTGGAGCGGCTGCCTCGCCGGAACTCGCCGGAATCAGCGGCTCAAAGCTGCAGACACAGGCTTCAGCCGACAAAAGAAAGGAGGAGTCTTCAAATGAATAAAAAATTAAAAAATCCCGCCCTATTAATTTTGCTGGCCGCGTTTACATTGTCCTCCCTTCTCTCCGGCCCTGCAGCCGCAGCGGCTCCTTCCGCTGACGCGCAAATTTCCGACGCTGCAACTGCTTCCGATAAAGAAGCTATACATATTTCCGACGCTATAATCGCTTCCGCCGAAGATGCCATACATATTTCCACCGCCGCGGATTTCCTTCAATTTGCCAAAGACTGCACGGACGATATCTGGTCGCAGGGAAAAATTTTTGTTCTGGATAGCGATATTGAGTTAAGCGGGATTGATTTTTCTCCCGTCCCCACCTTCGGCGGCATTTTTCTCGGTCAGGGCCACACCATAAGCGGCTTTGCCTTGGAGGGCGGCAGCAATGATATGGGTCTGTTCCGCTACGTGCAGGAAAGCGGAGAAATATACCAGCTTTCCGTTGCAGGAAACGCCGAGGCCGAAAAGTCTCATTCCGGCCTTGCCCTTCTTGCAGGCTGCAACCGCGGCTTACTTTCCGGCTGCTTTGCTTCAGGGAACGTAAACGGTGGCAGTCAAATCGGCGCAATTGCGGGCAGAAACGAACTAACCGGCGTTATCGACGATTGCCAGTCCGACGGCGCTGTGAACGGCAACCACCTAGTAGGCGGCATTGCAGGACAAAATAACGGAAGCATCGTCAACTGCACAAACCACAGCTTTGTCAACACTACGCCGGACGACAATAAAATTGACCTTTCCGCTTTGAACATCTTAAGCGCGGACGAAACTCTCACCGATTTACTCACCACAGAAAACGCCGCCTCGGTGACGGATATCGGCGGCATTGCGGGAAATAACGCGGGCGTTCTGCGCGCCTGCACTAACGAGGGCTCCGTGGGATACCCCCATGTAGGCTACAACATCGGCGGGATTGCAGGCAGTCAAACCGGTTATCTGGAGGGCTGCGTAAATTATGGAACGCTGAACGGCCGCAAGGATATCGGCGGCATTGCAGGCCAGATGGAGCCCAGCAGCGAGCTGGAATTTTCCGAGGATACGCTGGCAAAACTGGACACGGAATTTGATAAGCTCCATGACTTGCTCACCAGATTAGACGATGACGCCAAGGGCTCCTCAAGCGCCTTAACCGGCCAAATAGACCAATTGCTGAACTCCGTGGACGGCGCCAGATATGCCATCGACGAAATTATAATAAACGCCGGGAATCATATTGAAGATTTTTCCCAGCTTACCGACCTTGCAAGCCTTCCGTCCCCTGAGCCTGTATCCTTGGACTTTTTGGACGAATTGAAAAAGCTGCCTACGCCCTCCTTTATCCCTTTGCCTTCCGGTACGTCTAATCCTTCCGGCGAACCTAGTTCTTCCAGCGAGCCCAACCCCTCCGGCGGGCCTATTCCTTCCGACGGGTCTGCAGGGACGCCCTCTGGTGCTCCTACCGATGCGCCCACCGCTGCTCCAACAGGGTCAGCAGACAAAATAATAAACGGTATGGCTACGGGCGTACAGTACAATGTTGAAACAAGTGCCCAAAATAATGCTGCGGCTGATGCGCAAATAGATGCCGCAACAGGGTCAGCAGGCGGAACAACAAATGGCACGGAAGCAGGTATGCAGAATAATACTGCAGCAAATATTCAGAACAACACCGCCACTGGCGTGCAAGCTACCGCGCCCGCCGTTCCAACTCAAATCCCTGCGGCAAAGTCCGCCAACAAGAATACCGGCGACGCGAACACCACAGCAAAGCCCTCTGCCAGCGATGCGGAAAACGGCGTTTTCGTGCCTGAGGCTCTCTGGGCCGCCCCGCCCACAGCAGGGCCTTTGCAGAAGCTTGCAGAAAACGATGCTGCTAACGGAATTCCCGCACAACAAGCTGGAATCAAAACGAAAACGACGGCTGCCGTACAGCAAATTGAAACAGAAACGCAAACGGGAACTGCCGCACAGCAAATTGACGCAGAAACACAAACGGGAACTCCCACTCCAACCCCCACCAAAAATCCCTTTATTTCCGGGTGGCCGGAGGGTCTTCCCATGCCCACTATCAACGTTGACTTGAGCGGCCTTCGGGACAGTATCAACCGGGAAGAAATCGAGGCCGATATTAACGATGTCCAGGAAAACATTTATGAGGATGCCTCCCATGTTCTGGATAGTATTCGTAATACCGTACAGAATCAGGCTTCCGTTTTAAGCGCGCGGATTTTCTCCGCTCAGAATTCCTTGAGCAGCAGTTTTTCCTCTATCATCTCGGACACACGGACTTTAAATTCTTTGCTGGACAACGAAAACCAAATTTTGCTGGACGACATTCAGGCAATTATCGATGAAATTCACGTTATTACCAATATCATCACCGAGCCTGACGCTGTGAATCCCGACGAGATTCTTGCGGACGTGTCCGACGAGGATTCCCTCACCGACACCACCGGCAAGGTGATGAACTGTATCAACAATGGAAAAATCAACGGAGACTTAAACGTTGGCGGAATTGCCGGAACCCTCTCAAGAGAAAACAACCTTGACCCGGAAAACGACTTAAACTGGGACAGAAACAACGCCACCTTAAATTTTCGGTACAAGGAGCGCATTGTCGTGCGCGAATGTCAGAACACCGGCGCGGTGGAGGGTAAAAAAGACTGCGTCGGCGGTATCGCCGGGGAAATGGTTCTTGGCAGCATTATCGACTGCCTTAACAGCGGAAACATTGCAAGCGACGGCAGCATGGTAGGCGGCATTGCAGGCTATAGCGCCTCCACTATCCGCTCTTCCAGCGCAAAATGTTCCCTCTCTGGCCAAACCCAAATCGGCGGCATTGCGGGCTATGGAAAAAATCTTTCCGGCTGCTACAGCATGGTTACGATTCAGGAAGGAGAAAGCTATCTTGGCTCCATTGCGGGAAAAGCCGACTCTAATGCCGATATCAGCGGCAACTATTTTGTAAAAGGCTGCCCCGCCGGAATCGACGGCGTCAGCTATCACGAAAAGGCCGAGCCTCTCTCTTACGAGGAATTTACGGCGAGAACCGATTTGCCGAATATTTTCCAACAGATATACCTAACCTTTACGGCGGACGACGTTCTTATAGAGACTGTTCCGGTAAATTACGGGGAAAACCTTCATCCCGACATGCTTCCCGTCGTTCCGCAAAAGGATGGGTACGCGGGCCGCTGGGAAGATTTTGATATGACCGACTTAAGCTACGACCGGGAAATAAAAGCCATCTACACGGAGTATACTTCCACCCTTGAAAGCAGCCAGACCATAGGGGAGCGTCCCGTCGTGCTGTTGGAGGGACGCTTTGCCCCGGAGGACAGCTTTACCCTAATGAATATCGATGCGTATCCTGCCGACGCCCAAACCAAGGCGCAGTGCTGGAAAATCACCTTGTCCAGCTCCTTTACAGGGCCTTACACCGTCCGCTGCCTGATTCCCACGGATATGGAAAATCCAAAGCTTGAGCTTTATGAAAATGGAAGCTGGCAGCCCATTGACGCCGACGCCGACGGAAGCTATTATGTATTTGCCTCCGAAAACGCGGACATTATTTTTAGCTGTGTAGACCGGCCCCAAACCATGGGAATCGGCGCGGCCACCGCTATAGCCCTTTGCCTTGCGGCGATAATAGGGGTTGCCCTGATTTTAATACGCTGTAAAAAACACCACAAAAATAAGGAAAAACTATGACCCACGAAGAAATTTCCCAAAATACAAAACATGCGCTGGCCGCCTCCCTGAAAACCTTCATGGCGCGCAAATCATTGTCTAAAATCACTATCAGCGAGCTCTGCGCCGACTGCGGCGTGAACCGCAAAACCTTTTACTATCATTTTGAGGATATTTACGCCCTGCTCCGCTGGATGCTGGAGCAGGAAACGCTGGACATTGTAAAAAAATACAACATTCCCGCCGACCACGAAAAGGTTCTAAGCTTTGTCATCGATTACGTTGACGCAAACAGCCATATTCTCAATTGCGTTTATGAGGCAATTGGAAGGGAGGGAATGAAGCGGTTCTTCTTTTCCGATTTGGAGCAGTCCATTGGAGTAATAATTGAAAATTTGGAAAAAGAAATGAATAAAAAGCTTGATACGCGTTACAGAAATTTTCTCTGCAATTTTTATGCCAACGCCCTTTCCGGGCTTTTGCTGGACTGGTTTCTCGACAGAAGCGTATGCACGCGGGAAGAGCTGATAAAAAATGTTTCCTTTACCGTGAAGGCGGCTCTGCGCAGCGCAATCAGTCTTGCGGATTAGCCTTGCGCTGACAGCTTTTGGAATCGGATACACTATCGGATATAATCAAGCACAAAAATAAACCGCCTAGCCCACAAAACTAGCGGTTTATTTTTAACTAGCTATATTTGAGGACAACCGTTGCTGTACGGCAGTACCCTTTTTACATCCTCATTTTAACGCAATCTACATTTTCGCGCAATACTTTTCTTCAATTTGTTAATACTTTTTCGACGATGCTTTACCTACTGTCCCGTGCGTTCACCCCAACACTTTCCCCAACGTCTCAAACAAATATTTTGCATCGATGGGCTTTACGATATGGCCGTTCATTCCACAGGCCAAGGCCTCTTTTTTATCCTCCTCAAAGGCGTTTGCCGTCATTGCAAGAATGGGGATATTTGCCAGCCGCTCGTCCTCCAGTGCCCGGATTTTTCTGGTGGCCTCATAGCCTCCCATCACCGGCATTTGGACGTCCATCAATATCAATTGATAATAGCCCGGCTTCGACTTTGTCAGCATATCCACGGCAATCTGGCCGTTGGAGGCCACCTCGGTGGTAAAGCCCGCCTCCTGCAAAATTTCCACGGCGATTTCCTGATTCAGCTCGTTATCCTCCGCCAGCAAAATGCGCCCTTTATGTTTCTTTATCGTCTCGTCGGTTGCAACTTTTTCGCTTTCCTTTTCCCCGTTGATGATGGAGTACAGACAGTTGCGCAGCTCCGACATAAACATGGGCTTGCTGCAAATTGCCGTGACGCCGGCTTCCTTTGCCTCCTCCTCTATGTCGGCCCAATCATAAGCCGTCAACACGATAATCGGCGCTTCCTCCCCCACTTCCTTGCGGATTCGCCGGGTTACCTCAACTCCGTTCATATCGGGCAGCATCCAATCGATGACATAAACGCTATAGATATCTCCCCGCATTACCGCCTGATGGGTGCGCAGCACGGCTTCCTTCCCGGACAAGGTCCACTCCGAGCGCATACCAATCTGCTGCAACATATAAGACACACTGTCGCAGGTGTTGAAGTCGTCGTCCACCACCAGCGCCCTGCAGTTTTTCAGCTCCGGTATATCCCGCGGCTGTTCCACATCTCTATTGATTTTAAATACAAAGGATACCTTAAACTCCGTTCCCACCCCCGGCTCGCTGGTTACGTCAATTTTTCCGTCCATCATGTCTACGATGCTCTTTGTGATTGCCATTCCAAGGCCGGTTCCGGGAATACCGCTGATTGTGGTATTCTTTTCCCGCTCAAAGGGCTCGAATATATGAGCCACAAATTCCTCGCTCATTCCAATACCGGTATCCTTGATATGGAATTCATAGGTGGCGTAATCGGGCATGGTCCCCGCTTTTTCTATAATCCGCATACTAACAATGCCGCCTGCGGGCGTGTATTTGACGGAATTTCCTAAAAGATTTAAAAGCACCTGATTCAAACGCAGCTTATCGCAGATAATCTCCTCGTTCAGCACGTCCACGGCGTCAAGGTACAATTCAAGCTGCTTTGCCTGAATGTCCGCCTGCAAAATGTTGCGCAGCTCGTGAAGGATATCCGGCAGGCTGCAGGGCTTGTCGTCCAAATGCATCTTACCGCTCTCAATGCGGCTCATGTCCAGAATGTCGTTAATCAGGCTCAGCAGATGGTTCCCGGAAGTCATAATCTTTTTCAGATACTCCTCCACCTGCTCTTTATTGTTAATGTGCGTCAACGCCAGAGCGGTAAAGCCCACAATCGCGTTCATAGGCGTCCTGATATCGTGGGACATGTTGGATAAAAATACGCTCTTGGCCTTGCTGGCCCTGTTAGCCTGCAAAAGCGCGTCCTCCAAGAGATTTTTCTTCTCTATTTCGTTGCGTATTTCCTCGTCCACGCTGTGGAAGCCAATTACAATACCGTGGCTTTCCTCCCAATTTCCTGCGCGCACCGCCTTCATTTGGAAATAATTTGTCTCTCCTTTCCAAACTCTGCGATAATTGGTATAGCACATTTCCTTCTTTTCCAATTCCTCGCGAAAGCTTTCCGCCGAAGCGGCTTTCCTGAGCGTCTCCTTGTCGTCCTCATGCACATAACTTTCTATGTACTCCTCCATCTTTTCTTCCAAGGACATTTCTTCCTTTAAAGTGGCGGCGGTTCGCTCGCTGTTGCTCTGGAGAAGGTATCCTTCCCCTGTATCAAGGTCATAAAAGCAGACAATATTGTAGTCGATGCTGAGGGCTTGAATCAGTTCCGACTGACGTTTTTCTTTCCGCTTCTCCTGAATTTTCTGGTCGGTGTAATCTATGAGAAAACGTTCATAAATCAGTTCCCCGTTTTCCTCCAACAGCTTCACGTTGCCCATCACATACGTAATCTCACCGTTTTTATGCTGTACGCGATAATCCACGCTGACGATATCCCCAGCCTTTTTCAAGGACTCGATGGTTTCCCTAAGCTGCTCCCTATCGCCGTCCATAACGGAGGGCGCAACCATGTCAAAACCTGCGGCCATAAGCTCTTCCACGGATTCATAACCCAGAATCTCAAGGGCCGCCTTATTGACATCTAGGATACGCTTTCCGTCCGCCGTATGCCGCATAACGCCGCAGTCTAGGGTGCTGAGAATCCTTTCCAGATTCCTGTTTCTTCTCAAAATCTCCTCTCTATAATTGAGCTCCTGCGTCACGTCAATCGCTACTCCCACAGTTCCCATGACGCTGCCGTCGATATCAAAAAGGGGCGATTTGTAAGTTGCAAGGGTTCTCATGCCCTGGCCAGTCTTAATCACTTCCTCGGACACGCAGGTTTCTTTTTTCTGCATAACCTCGTTTTCCGATTCGATACAGGCGGGGTCGTCCTCCTCCACGTCCCATATATAGGCGTGCCTGCGCCCTTCCACCTGAGCTTTAGTCTTATTCACGGCGGCGCAAAAGCTGTCGTTGACTTTTTCGTGAACTCCGTCTTTATCCTTAAACCAGATAAGGTTCGGGCTATAGTTTATGGCTGCCTCAAGGAATTGGCTCTTTTCCCAATAGTCCCTGCCAGCCTTATAGCTTTCCTGCCAGCGCATAAGACGAAAAGCCGCTTCCTCCCTCGCCATGGGCAAACGCCATATATCTTTTACGCAGGATAAGCTTTCCGATAAAAAGGAAAGCTGGTTTTCTTCCATTAGCAAAATAAGCTCCGCTGATTCCTTCCTGCCCGTCTCCAATACCTTTAAAGTTTCCAGCGCATCTTCCCCCCGAAGATTTGCAAAAATCACATCCGCCTTAGTCAAAAGCTCCGAATCTAATCCACTGCTTTCCGAAAATTGATGCGTAAAATGTGAAAAAGGCGTCATTTCCTTAATCATCTCAAATATCTCGTTTTTATACCCCAATAAATAGAAATGAATATGACAATGATACATGTCTTTCCTCCCCTATGTTGATGATTGACACTATTTTTATTTTAACAAGCTTCTGTTTAAGTGTCAATCCACAGTTCGACTTCGATGTGATATTCTGTCGGCTTTGATGTGATATTTTGTTTGGCTCCAATTCGATATCCTGCGGTCTCGATGTGATAGCCTGTTTGGTTTCAATGCGATATCCTGTGACTTCAATGTAATAGCCTGTCAGCACCTGCTATAATATCCCGCTGTTTTCTACAATGCCCACCCACCAGCTTCCGCTATGAGCTTCCACCGCGACGTTTTGATTAATACATGTCTATAATTTGAACTCTTTCTTGCAGCTTTTCCACCAGCTCCCGGCTTGGCGGTTTAGTCCCCTCCGTCGTCACCGCCCCGGACGCCGCGGTCATACACAAGCGGATTAATTCTTCTCTCACAAGCCCTCTGTTCCAAGAAAGGGCAAGAGCCGCCGCCATTGCGTCCCCCGCTCCCACGGTGGAGCGCGCCTTTACAGGAATCGCCGGAGCGTAAGCCCTATAACTTTCCCCCACAAACAGCGCGCCCTCCTCCCCCATGGAGACGGCCGTCATTTTTACGCCCTTTTCCTGACAACTCTTTGCGATTGCCAGCAGCTCTTCTTTTGAAGCCCTGCGCATATATCCTGCATATTCCTCAAGCTCCGCCCGGTTGGGCTTTATCATGTCGGGCCCGGCCTCCATTCCAATGCGGAAAAGCTCTCCCTCCGCATCCAGCAGCGCCGCCCCGCCTTTTTCATGGGCCATGCGGATTATCCCTCCGTAAATTCCTTTATCTACTCCGGCGGGAACGCTTCCCGACAGCACAAACAGCGTCCCTTTCCCAGCATAGCCTTCCAGCTTTTTCATCAGCAGCTCTAACTGCTCCCCGCTGACTTCTGGCCCCGGCTCGTTTAGCTCCGTCACCGTGCTGTCTTTCTCGACGATTTTCGTATTCGTCCGCGTCTCTCCGTCTACCCAAACTGCATCGCAGACAATCCCTCTTTCCTCAAGAGCGGAGGCGATTGCCCTTCCCGCGTTCCCGCCCAAAAAGCCCGTTGCAATGCTCTCGCCGCCCAGCGCGCGGATTGTCTTGGAGACATTAATTCCCTTCCCTCCGGCATCATATTCTATCTTCTGAATTCGGTTGAGCCCGCCCCGGCAAAGCTTGTCAATCTCAACGGTTCTGTCCATGGCCGGGTTCATTGTCACTGTGATAATCAATCTTATTCCTCCTGTTTTTATAATACAGCGAAGCACGCCAATACCTTCGCATAGAAAGTTGTAAATATATACAAAGAAATTTAAAATTAATCGCGAAACAGTTTTCTTGAGTTCACAACTGTACAAAACAACATCATACCACAAGCCTCGCGTCTGCGATAACTCCCCTTACGATACATATATCATATTATAACTCCGACACCCACTTTTTTGCAAAAATTATACTTTCTAACAAATGCGGTGTACAATTTTCACCGCTTTCTTTATAATAAAGTCAGTGAAAACAATTAGGAGGAATCAATATGAGATTTGGAGTGCAAATGTTTGGCCCCGGCCTTCTATGCCGGGAAAATCCCGAAAAATTTTTTAGGGCTCTTGCGGACGCCCGCTATCAATTAATTGAGCCCTGTCTCTTTCTGGACGGCGCGCCGGCGGACGCGGACAAAATACCTATATGGACAATCGACGAGTTGCATAACTACAAGCCCCTCTATGAGAAGTACGGCTTGAAGATTCTTTCCTGCCATGTCTTTACACAAAGCCTTGAAACCGCGGCTGACAAGCTGAAAAAGCTCCATACTTCTTTCGGCGTCACCCAGTTTATTCTTGCAGGGAGGACGGAAACCACAAGGGAGGGCTGTCTTGCCTATGCGGAAAAGCTGACCGAATTGGCGGAGGAATTGAAGAGCACGCCTATCCAGCTTCTCCTTCACAACGGCGCGGAGGATATTCATGCAAAAATCGACGGAAAAACCGCCTACGAATGGCTCCTTGACGCTTGCAAAGGCATGGTGGGCGCGCAGCCTGACGTGGGCTGGCTCCTTTACGGCGGGGAAGATGTGGAGGCTTTTCTCTGGAGAAATAAGGACAAAATCCTTTCCCTTCATTATAAAGATTTTAAGAAAAACGCTGACGGCGCGCTCACGGAAACCGCCATTGGAAAAGGCCTCGTGGACGTGGAGGCCTGCTTTCAGTTTGCCCGTGCTATGGAACTGCCCCAATTTACGGACATGGACGGCAACGAAAATGATTTGCTTGCGGACATTCAAGGCACGGCAGCGCTTTTTAACTCTTTAACCCAATGCAGAAGCCGCACGAAAAGTACTCTCTGCATTTACGACCTTGAAACCGGCGAGGTTACAAAGCTTCATACCTTTGACAGAATCATAGAGGCCCCCAACTGGTTAAAGGACGGGGACGCCATCATTTACAATTCGGAAGGGTTTATCTGGAATTACTCTATTTCAGAGGATTCGGAGCGCAAAATTCCCTCAGGGGAGTGCTGCAACTGCAACAACGACCATGTGCTCTCCCCCGACCACAGCCAGATTGCGGTAAGCCACAGTGCGCCCGGCACATGGGAATCAAAAATTTATATTCTGCCCATCACCGGCGGAACACCCCGCCTTGTGACCCCCAATGGGCCAAGCTACCTTCACGGCTGGTCCCCCGACGGCAGCGAGCTTGCTTACTGCGCTTTCCGGGAGCATGACGGAGAGCTTTGCGTGGATATCTACAGTATTCCGGTAGAGGAAAATCAACTTGAAAAATATGGGCAGGAAAAACAGCTCACTTCCCACGCCGCCTTTAACGACGGGCCAGAATATGACCCGGACAACGCCCATATCTGGTTTAATAGCACCCGTTCCGGCCTGATGCAGATTTGGAAAATGGAGCGCGACGGCTCAAACCAAACCCAAATGACCTTCGAGGAGCAAAACAACTGGTTTGCCCACGTATCCCCCGACGGGAAAAAGGTTATCAATTTGGCTTACAGCAAATTAGGGCTGGACGCAAACGAGCATCTTCCCAACATGAACGTGTCCCTCTGGCTTATGAATCCCGACGGCACAGGGCGGAAAAAGCTTTTGGATTTCTTTGGCGGGCAAGGCTCTGTAAACGTAAATTCGTGGGCTCCCGACAACCGACGGTTTGCTTTTGTCACCTATGAGCTGGAGCATAAATAATAGATGCGATTTTTACGGATATTATGACAATGGAACAGACGGGAAACGGCGGGCTGCAAACGCCTAAAAAAACAGAATGGAGAACACAAAAATGAACGATAAACTGGACGGATTGAGCATGGATATAGAAGCGGCGAACAAGGCGAAATTACAAGCCGTTTTCCCGGAATGTTTCATCGAGGGCAGATTGGACATTGATAAGCTGCTCGCCCTTTGCGGCGAGTATATCACCGACGACTACGAAAAATACGAGTTCAAATGGAAAGGAAAAAGTGAGTGTTTGCGGCTAGCCCAGCGGCGCAGCACGGCAACCCTGCGCCCCTGCCCCGCCGAGAGCGTCAATTTTGACACGACGCAAAACTTATATATCGAGGGCGACAATCTGGAAGTGCTAAAACTTTTGCAAAAATCCTACTTCCGCAAGGTCAAGCTGATTTACATAGATCCGCCGTATAATACGGGCAGCGATTTTGTGTATGAGGACGACTTTGCCGACCCCATGCGGCGGTATGTGGAAGTCACCCAGCAGACCACAAGGAGCAATCCCGAAACAGTGGGACGGTATCACACAAACTGGCTAAACATGATGTACCCGCGCTTACGGCTGGCCGCCAACCTTTTGCGGGACGACGGGGTTATTTTTATTTCGATTGATGATAATGAGGTGGATAATCTTAAGAAGCTCTGTAATGAGGTTTTTGGTGAGGAGAACTTTGCAGGACAATTCCCGTGGCGAAAAAGAACCGCAAAATCAGATGTGCCTTTCGGCATCTCACAAGATTACGAATGGATATTATGCTATGCCAAAACAACTGATTTTATTGCTGGGCTTCAAGGCGGTACACGCAAATATTTTGAGACGGATGACTTGCCAGATAAACCTTGGCGTATCCACGATTTAAGCAAACAAACAAGTGCAAGCGAAAGACCCAACAGCTTTTTTACTATTGTGAATCCAAAAACAGGCGAAGAATACCCCGCTAATCCTAATCGTACATGGGCCATTACACAAGAAACATTTGAAAAATATTATTCTGAAAATAGAATTGTATTTCCCGGTGATTATGAATTTTTGAATATATCAAAACCAGCTTTACGATATTTTCAAGAAGATGATATCGCAAAAGCGGGAACAAGATTCGGCTATATTTCTGTAAGTACAAAACTTCCTGATAATATAGGCATGACGCAAGACGGCACAAAAGAGATAACAGAAATGTTTGAAGGTAAGGTTTTTGGTTTCCCAAAGCCCCTCGCACTGATAAAGCATTTTATAACGATGGCAACTGCAGCCACAAAGGATGACAAAAATATCATCCTTGACTTCTTCTCCGGTTCCGCCACCACCGCCCACGCCGTCATGCAGCTTAACGCCGAGGACGGCGGCAACCGCCGCTTTATCATGGTGCAATTGCCCGAAATATGCGGCGAGAAAACCGAAGCTTATAAGGCCGGATACCAAAACATCTGCGAGATAGGCAAGGAGCGCATCCGCCGCGCCGGAAAGAAATTGCTGGAAACTATGGACGGACAAATGGCCCTTAACGGGGGCAAGCCGCCTCTTGACGTCGGCTTTAAGGTGTTCAAGCTGGACACCTCTAATATGAAGCTGTGGGACGCCGTTCCCATAGAGGACGGCAATCTTGATACCCTCTTTGACCGTATTGCGGGGCATATCGACGGCCTGAAAGCGGACCGCAGCGACGAGGATTTGATTTTTGAAATTCTCTTAAAAATGGGCTATCCCTTAACCGCAGCCATCGCAAACATCGACATAGGAGGCCTAACCGTCTACAAGGTGGCTGACGGGGAAATGCTTATCTGCTTGCAGGAGGGCGCGACTGCCAGCCATGTAGAGCGCATGGCGGCTTTGTTGCCGCAAAAAATTGTCTTTGCAGAGCGCAGCCTTGCGGACAGCAGCGCAAAGGTCAACGCCTTTTATCTGCTTGAAAGCAGGGGCATTGAGTTGAAAACCCTATGAAGGAGGGCATATTTTGAAATTAAAGTTTAAACAGCAGGATTTTCAAACTGACGCAGTAAACGCAGTTTGCGCCCTCTTTGACGGGCAACAGCGGCGGACTTCCACTTTTTATATAGAACACTGGCAATTAGAATTATTTGCAGACATAGGCGTTTCCAATACCATCTCCCTTGACGACAAGCGAATGATTGAAAATATGCAGGCAGTACAGCAAAAAAATCTGTTGCCGCAGACAGATGATTTGCAGGGGCGACAGTTTTCCATTGAGATGGAGACCGGGACAGGAAAAACTTACGTTTACACCAAAACAATTTATGAGCTAAACCGCCTGTACGGATTTACCAAGTTTATTGTCGTCGTCCCCAGCGTGGCGATACGCGAGGGCGTTTATAAATCCTTGCAGACGACGCAGGAGCACTTTTCCGCGCTCTATGACAACGCCCCATGCCACTATTTTATCTACAATTCTTCTAAACTGTCCGGCGTGCGGCAGTTTGCGACCAGCGCAAATATTGAAATTATGATTATCAATATTGACGCTTTCCGAAAAGCCGAAAATATTATCAACCAGCAGCAGGACAAGCTAAACGGCGACACGGCAATTAGCTATATTCGGGCCGCCCGCCCTATAGTTATCATCGACGAGCCGCAAAGCGTGGACAATACCCAAAAGGCCAAGGACGCCATCGCCTCCCTTGCGCCCTTATGTGTGTTCCGCTACTCCGCAACCCACCGAGAAAAGATAAATCTTCTTTACCGCTTAACCCCCGTTGACGCTTACCAAATGGGACTTGTCAAGCAGATATGCGTATCCTCCAATCAGGCTATGGGCGGCTTTAACAAGTCCTATATCAAATTGCTTTCCGTTTCCAACGAGGACGGCTTTCGTGCGCGGGTGGAAATTGACGTTGCAGGCAAAAACGGAAAAGTAAGCCGCAAAGCCCTCACTGTCAAACCGGGCGCGGATTTATGCAAGCTCTCCGGCGGACGCGATTTGTACGAAGGATACGTCGTTTCCGGCATTGACTGTACCCCCGGCATGGAACAGATAGAATTAAGCAATACCAACGTTGTGCGTTTGGGAAAAGCCATCGGCGACATTGACGAAAACGTCGTCAAGCGTATGCAGATACGCCGAACGATTGAAGCCCATTTAGACAAGGAATTACGCTACACGCAAAAAGGTATTAAGGTTTTATCCCTATTTTTTATCGACGAGGTAAAAAAATACCGCGGCGCGAAGGGCTGCAAGGGAATTTATGCGCAGATGTTCGAGGAATTGTACGCGGAATTAATTGCTCTGCCAAAATATGCGGAATTGCGCCGCCGCTTTCCCGCCGAGGCGGAGCGCGTCCACGACGGATATTTTTCACAGGATAAAAAAGGCAACTACAAGGATACCAAGGGGGATACCTTGGACGACGCCAGCACTTACAACACTATTATGCGGGATAAGGAATGGCTTTTATCCTTTGACTGCCCCTTGCGCTTTATTTTCTCCCACTCCGCGCTAAAGGAAGGCTGGGATAATCCAAACGTTTTTCAGGTCTGCACGCTGATAGAACAGAAAAATGTCCTAACCGCAAGGCAAAAGGTGGGGCGCGGCCTGCGGCTGTGCGTCAATCAGGAGGGAGAACGCATCGAGGACAGGAATATCAACCTTTTACATGTTATGGCAAATGAAAGTTTCGCGGAGTTTGCCGACAATCTGCAAAAGGAAATCGAGGAAGAAACGGGCGTAAGGTTTGGGGTTTTGCAGCTTAGCCTATTCAGCGGCATAGCCTTTAAGGAAACAAAAATCGAGGAGACGCCTCTAACTAAAGCGCAGGCGGCAACGCTTCTTTCCCATCTTGCGGAGGAGGGATTTATCAAATCCGGGGATATGCCCGCGCCGGAGGACGGGCGTTCCGCTCCGTTGCAGGAGAACGAATTTGCCCTTTCGCTGTCAGAGGACAAGCTTGCTGCTCCGCTGCCAGAGGACAAACTTGTTGCTCCGCTGCCACAAGATGAACTCGTTGCCCCGCTGCCACTGGAATTGCGCGCGGCAAAGGCAAAGGCCATTGAGGTCATCGCCCGCGAGGGCGGCATTACCCCCCCAAGCCATGGCGCAGCTAACGGCGCAGAAAACCGTCGCCGTACAGCACGCGCTGACTTACGACGACGCCCAGCAGCTTATGGCCCATTTTGAAGAAAAGGGTTACATCACCAAATCCGGTAAAATAAAGGACAGCATGAAAGCCGCTATGCAGGAGGGAATCCTTGATTTGCCGCCCCGCTTTGAAAGCGCGCGGGCGCAGCTTATGACGGCGATTCGGCGCGCCGACACAAAACCGCCCGTCCGGGACGCTTCCCGCGACGTGACGGTACGTCTAAAAAAGGAAGTTACTGTATCGCCGGAATTTTTAGAGCTGTGGGAAAAAATAAAGCAAAAAACCACCTACCGCATCCAAATCGACGAAACCGAGTTGATACGGCGCAGCGTTGCGGCTTTAAAAGACATGGCGCCCATACCAAAGGCGCGCATCATAACGCAGACGGCGGATATTCATATCGACCAGCCGGGCGTGACCTACAATGAGCGTGCTATTAAGACAGCCGACCTTACAGACAGCTATTCCAGCCTGCCGGATATCCTTGCTATCCTTGACGAACGGACGCTAGCGCGGCGCAGCGTGATAGCGGAGATATTAAAACAAAGCGGAAGGGGACAAGACTTTTTAAATAATCCGCAACTGTTCCTTGAAAACGCCGCCCAAATTATCCGGGACGCCTGTCACGCCCTTGCCATCGGCGGTATCAGCTACAAAAAGCTGCCGGGCGCGGAATACTATGTTCAGGAAATATTTGACAGCGCGGAACTCATTGCAAATCTTGACCGAAACGCCGTTGCCGTTGAACGAAGCGTATACGACTACATCATATACGACAGCAAGACTGAAAACGATTTTGCCCTTGAACTTGACGCCGACCCGGACGTGAAGATGTTTTTCAAACTGCCAAGCCGTTTTAAGATTGAT
>JAMPGS010000006.1 GCA_023663815.1 Clostridium sp. | reverse complement strand
AATACACCATAGATCAGATACTGCCCGCCTTACAGGAAATGGACTTTATGAAATATGAAGGCAAGGGATATCAGCCGGTCTACACAAGGACGGAATTAACCGATGCACTGCATGAGGCTTTCGGCTTTTGCACATCCAGGCAAATCGTGCCCATAGCAAAAATGAAAAATATTTGCTCACAGACCAAGAAATAGATAGCGTAACGTGCAACTGTAAAATTTAAAAAAGCCCCGCAAGCCGCTGCCAGAGCGGGTTTCGAGACTTTTTTAATCAAAACGTTGTCAAAGACGGGACATTGGCAAAACGCTGTCAAGCTTTTTTACAGAAATCAGAAGAAATTTCTGTAAAAAAGCAGAAGAAACTGCTAAAGGAATCAACCGCAATCTGCAAAAAAATCAAAAGAAAACAGAGGAATCAGCGGAAAAAGTCAGAGAGATGAAAAAAGTCCGACAGGGGCCTGTTTATCTTCTTTCTGGTAATCTCCACAATGCCAAGGGCCGTCATGTCCACAAGCCTTGTCTTTACCTTATCTTCCCGCAGGGCCTTGTCCAAGGCTTCAAGTAAAAGCTTATCGTCGTCCTCCGAATCCATGTTGATAAAGTCAACCATAATCATGCCGGAGTAGTTCCGAAGGCGGAGCTGCCTTGCAACCTCTCCCGCCGCCTCCAGATTCACCTTCAAATAATAATCGCGGCTTTTCTTCCCCTTGCTTATGGTTTTCCCCGAATTTACGTCGATAACCACCATAGCCTCCGTGGGTTCCATCACCAGATACCCGCCGCAGGGAAGCCAGACCTTTTTTTCAAGGGCCTCCTTTAAATGGGCGTCGAGACTGTACAGCTTTGCAAGGGGAAGAAGCTCGTCCCTGTACAGCCGGACCGGCTTATGGGGAAAGGATTTTTCGAGAAAGCTGCAGACGTCCTCCTCGTCCGTTACAATTTCGTCATATGCGGTCAGGGGAATATTTTTTATCCGGCTTAAAAGCTCGGCTTCCTTTTGGTAAAGCAGGGAATAGCAGGTACGGCTCCGGTAAATTTCTGTGATAGTATCAAATATGTGAATAAATTTTTGCATTTCCTGAAAAAGAGGCTCAAAATCCTCCAATCCCTCGGCGTTCGTGCGGACGGTAAACTGATACCCTTTCCGCCCTTGGAGCTCCCGCGCCTTTAGCGCGCCGTCAATCTCTTTTTTCTTCTGTTCGGTTAATTTCCGCGAATAATGAACGCCGTGGCCGAAATAGGAGCACACGCAGTACTGGCCTGTTAAGGAAAGCCGCTCGGAAGCCGCAGGCTGTTTGGTTTTTAAGGCCTCGCCTGTGATTTGAACTACCACCTCGTCCCCCTGCCGAATAGATTCCCCTTCCTTAAGCTCCCGGTTGGCTACAAGAATCTCCCGGCATCTGGAAAGAGGCAGATATACCGTCTCGTCCTTTGAAATGGAAAGAAACGCTCCGCTTAAGCCGGAGACAACGTTCTTTACCCTTGCAAGGTAAATGTTTCCAAGAATACTTTCCTCCGTGAGCAGAGGCGCCGTCTCCATCATATAAGGCCTTTTTTCATCAAATAAAACCATCAGCAGCCTCTCGCCCGGCTTGTTCTCAAGCTTATTCTCAATTAAATAGGAGCAGTTTTCTCCTCCCTCTTTGTGCGTCCCGCGTGTGGTCTTAGCGGAAGCTTCCGCTGTGCGTCCCTGTCCGTAAAAAGAGCTGCTAGGGGAAGTCCGCCGCTTAACGATTACAATTTTTCCCATATCAATATTTCCTAAAGAGGCTTTCCTAGAGAAGCGGTGAAAGCTTTCCGCTTTCCAATCGTTTATAGGTGTCGATTCTATGAATGTGAAAAGGATACTCTGGCAGCAAAATTCCCGCCTGTTCAAAGAAGGTTTCCAGCACAAAGCCCGGCTTGACATTGCTGCCGCTGCCTGCGTCCACCAGCATGTAAACGCCCATGTCCCGCGGCTCCAACCGGTAAACGCCTTCCTTTAAATCTAATTCCCGCTGGCCCTTTTTAGTCTTTTTTATCACGGGAATTGTCCTTTGCCCGTAAAAATCAAGAAGCTGCTTTCTCCAATCATCGGGCAGGTTCACTTTTTCACTGAACGTTACAAGGTAATCTGCAGCCGCCACGCTTGCCATGGCGTTTTTTTCTTTTTCGGGAAGAAGCTTTACCTTTAAAATGTCGATTCCCTCAACCATCGCCGCCTGAAGCCTTTTTAGCAAGTCCTCCTCGCCGGTAAAGGAATTTACTTCCATATCAAAGTACTCCCCCTCGCTGGTATGCCCCACAGATAAAGGTGATGCAAAGGACATAATTTGATGGGGGGAAAAGCCCTCGGAATAAGCGATATCGATTTCCGCCCGCCGGATAGCCTTTTGAAAATAGCGCATCACGTCCAAATGGCCGATAAACCGCAAAGCGCCGTACTTTGAGAATTTAACCCTTATCTTCATGACGCGCCTCCTTCCCGTCCGGCTGCGCAAACGCCCACGCCGTACCGAGCCGCTCCGCAGCCGTTGCAGCGTTTCTGACAATTAGGGGTAGTTTCCCCCGCCTTCGCCTTATGCCATTCCCGCAAAAGAAATTCCTTGCTGACGCCGCAGCTTAAAAAGTCCCAAGGAAAAATTTCGTCGTCGGCCCGCTCCCGCAGGGTGTAAAAAGCCGGGTCCATGCCGCACTCTTCAAAAGCCTCAAACCACATATCATTTTTATAATACTCGCTCCACGCGTCATAGAGACAGCCCTTTTCATAGGCCCGCAGAATCACTTGATTTAACCTTCTGTCTCCGCGGGCCATGATGCCCTCCAATACGCTGGCGTCCGCCTCGTGCCAGTTGTATTTGATGCTCTTTTGATTCAGTACGCCGGCAATAGAGGTTCTTGTGAGATACGCCTTGTCCAAGAATTCTTCCTTCGTGCATTGGGACGCCCACTGAAAGGGGGTGAAGGGCTTGGGAATAAAAAAGGAAGTGCTTGCCACAATCTGCACCCGCCCCGTCCGCTTTTCCTTGGGAACAGTCTCGTAAAAAACGGCCGCTATCTTATTGCACAGCTCCGCAATGCCTTTGATATCCTCTTCCGTTTCCATGGGGAGCCCCAGCATAAAGTAAAGCTTTACCCTTGTCCATCCGCCTGCAAAGGCCATCCTGGCTCCCTCCAAAATGACTTCCTCGGTCAATCCCTTGTTGATGATATTTCTCAGCCTTTGGCTTCCCGCCTCCGGGGCAAAGGTGAGGCTGCTTTTCTTTACATCCTGCACCTTATTCATCACATCCAAGGAAAAAGCGTCAATCCGCAGGGAGGGAAGGGAAATATTGATTTTCTTTTCGCCGCAGTTTTCAATGAGAAAATCCAGCAGCTCCGGCAGTTTTGAAAAATCGCTGGAGCTTAGGGAGCTTAAGGAAATTTCCTCGTGACCGGTATTTTTCAGCATTTCCATGGCATAGTATTTTAAAGCCTCAAGGCTCCGCTCCCTCACCGGCCGGTAAAGCTGGCCCGCCTGACAAAAACGGCATCCTCTGATACACCCTCTTTGAATTTCCAGCACCACTCTATCCTGCGTCACCTTGATAAAAGGAACCACCGGTTTTTGGGGATAATAGGTATCCGACATATCCTTTACTAGTTCCTTGTCAATTTTTTCAGGGACGCCGGGCGCAAGGGAAATTCTTTTTAAGATAGTTCCGTCCTCCTTGTAGGCCACGTCGTACAGGGAAGGAACATACATGCCGGGAATTTGGGCGGCTTTATGCAGGAATTCCTTCTTCCCAGCCTTTTCTGCCTTGCATTTTTTGTACAAATCAAGCAATTCTCTGTATCTTGTCTCGGCTTCGCCGATATAAAAAAGGTCGAAAAAATCGCAGATAGGCTCCGGATTGTAGCTGCAGGGGCCGCCGCCGATTACAATGGGGTATTCCTCCCCCCGGTCCTTTGACAGCAGAGGAATCCCCGAAAGGTCGAGAACCTGCAGGATATTTGTGTAACACATTTCATATTGAAGGGTAATCCCAAGAAAGTCGAAGCCTTTCACGGGCTCCTGAGATTCCAGCGCAAACAGGGGGATTTTTTCCCTTCGCATCACCGCGTCCAAGTCCACCCATGGGGAGTAAACCCGCTCGCACCACACGTCCTCAAAGCGGTTTAGCATATCGTAGATAATCTGTATTCCTAAATGGGACATTCCTATTTCATAGACGTCGGGGAAGCACATGGCAAAACGGATACTTACCTTCTCTTTATCCTTCATCACGGCGTTTACCTCGCCGCCAATGTAGCGGGCGGGCTTTTCAATCTGCAATAGTATCTCGTCGCTTAAAGCAAGTTTTCTCATACTTCTCCTTATTCCGCAGTACTTCCATGCTTTTCCATAGTGTGTTTTGCGGTGTTTTCCGTATAACTGCAAATTTTTTCTTCAAATATTTATTGTAACAAATCTTTTGGTAAAGTCAATCGTTCTGTTCTCTGCAAAAAAATGCATCTGCTGCCTGCAAAAACACATCTTCTGTCTGTAAAAAAGTTTAACTGCCTAATTTTTGCCCAATCGCCGCCAAAACTCATGGTATATCCGACTTTAGAAAATCAAAGACATCCGTCAAGTCGGGGCTTTCTACTATCCGCTCGAAAACCGTGCCGGCGTTTTCCCCTTCGTAGCTTACCTGATTGACGTCGCACAGCACAAAAGCAAATAAAAGAGCCAGAGCAATCACAAAGCGAACGCGGAAATTGCTTGCAATCGGGGCGTCCTCCTCCGGCGATTTCGGCTCTTCCAAGCTGTACAGCTCCCCATGCATAGTCTCCGGCGTCTTGGAGTATATAAAATTTTCTCTTGAGCGGAAAAGCTGTCTGTTATACTGATTCTGCATCCGGATAGCTTTCACCAGCTCCAATTTTTTGTTTGCGTTTACCTTACCCATAGCGCGTTTCTTCCTAAGGTAATCATATTTATTGGTAAAAAATATGCGGGGCATGGCCGGATTATGAATAGGGCAATCGCCACAGAACTCAAAATGCCGCCAAGTTTGCATGGCAGCATTTAAAGTTTAGCTATTTCTCGTTCTGATTATCTCTTATCCAATTCCTCCGTGATTTCCTCCCAGCTTACGCCCTTTTCCACCATAAGCACCATCATATGGTAAAGGAAGTCTGCAATTTCATATTTAATCTCATTGGCGTTGGGATTCTTGGCGGCAATGACAATTTCCGTGGCCTCCTCCCCCAGCTTCTTTAATATCTTGTCAATCCCCTTGTCGAACAGATAATTGGTGTAGGAGCCTTCCCTTGGGTGGAGCTTTCTGTCCTTAATCACGTTCAAAACCGACTCGAACACCATAAGGGGGTTGCTCTCCTCATATTCTTTCTTAATAATCTCGTTGAAAAAGCAACTGTAATTCCCGGTATGACAGGCGGCCCCTATTTGGGAAACCTTTGCCAAAATAGTATCCTTATCGCAGTCCGCAATCATTTCCTTTACGTGCTGGAAATGGCCGCTGGTCTCGCCCTTTAGCCATTGCTGCTTCCGGCTTCTGCTGTAATAGGTCATCCGCCCGCTCTTTAAGGTGGCAAGATAGGCCTCCTCGTTCATGTAAGCAACCATCAACACCTCGCGGGTTTTGTAGTCCTGAACCACCACGGGCACAAGACCCTCAGAATTTTTCTTAAGCTCCTCCCACTTGACGGCGGGCTCAAAGGTTCTAACCGCCACGCCGCCGCCCGCGCATAAATCCTTGATATCTATAAGCTCCTTCGCGTTGGCGTTGATGGCCGGGCCGGTAACTCCCGCAATATTTTTGCTGGACAACAGCTCGATAATTTTGTCCAAGGAGACCTCAGGAAGCGAGACGATAACCGGTATTTCCGAATCCTGAACTGCCTGCTTGATGCTTTTTTCATTGATTAAAATGACCGTGCCTACATATTCCTTGAGAAGCAGCTCATTGGCCTTAATGTCGGAGGCCTCCATCACGCAGGCCGCAATTTTATCTTTCCCGAATTTTAAGGAAACCTCCTTTGTCAATTCTATATTGCTTTCCTTGGAGTAATTGAGGGCGGCTTTGCTGCACCCCGCATAGATGAGCTTTTTAATGTCCTCCATGCGCTTAACGTTTCCCGCGCCGATTACGGGAATCTGCGCTTCCCTGCAGATGACCTTCAGCGCGTCGAGGGCCGCATCGTGGGAAGCGCCGTCCGTGGACCTATCGAAAACAATCAGCTCATCCGCATTGTTTTCTCCGTAAAATCTGGCAAGCTCCGCCGGGCTTTCGCTGATAACCGCGTTATCATGAAAACCTGCAACGGCCTTTCCGTTTAAAAGATAAATACAGGGTATAAAGCTTTTATAATTCTTCATCATAAACTCCCTTTGGTACTGAGAACGTCCTTGATTCTTTCGTCTTTTTCCACCGCTTGGTCCAAGGCCTTTGCAAAAGCCTTGAATATGGCTTCAATCATGTGATGATTATTGATGCCGGAAAGCATTTTTATATGAAGGTTCATCCCCGCGCTGTAGGAGACGGCATAAAAAAATTCGCGAACCAGCTCCGTATCCAAATTTCCCACTTTTTCTGTTGTAAACGCGCAGTCAAAGGCGAAATAAGGCCTCCCGCACAAATCCACGGCGCACAGGGCAAGGGCGTCGTCCATGGGAAGAATGGAGGAACCGTAACGCCGAATTCCTTTTTTGTCCCCAAGGGCCTCTTTTATGGCGGTTCCAAGGACAATCCCTGCATCCTCCACGCTGTGGTGGCCGTCCACGTGAAGATCCCCCTTTACAGTTAAGGTTAAGTCAAAAAAGCCGTGCTTTGCAAAGCCTTCCAGCATATGGTCGAAAAAGCCGATTCCGCTTTCAATCCTTCCGATTCCGCCGCCGTCTAGGTCAAGCGACGCGGTGATTTCCGTTTCCTTTGTTTTTCGTGTGATAACTGCTGTTCTTGTCATTTATCCTTCTCCTCAAATCTTACCTTAATAGAATTTGCATGAGCCGTTAGGCCTTCCTTTTCCGCAAACAGTTCAATGTCTCTGTGAACCTCGAAAAGCGCGTCCTTGGAATAGGAAATAATGCTGGTCTTTTTCAAAAAATCGTCCACGTTTAGGGGCGAAAAGAACCTTGCTGTGCCGTTCGTAGGCAATATATGATTGGGGCCTGCAAAATAGTCTCCCAAGGGCTCCGAGGAATATTCCCCAAGGAAAACAGCGCCCGCATTTTTTATCTTTGTCATGACCTCAAAAGGATTGGCCGTCAGGATTTCCAAATGCTCCGATGCAATTTGATTGGCGGCGTCAACGGCTTCCTCCATAGTTTGGGCGATTAAAATATAACCGTAGTTTTCCAGAGATTTCTCAATAATATCCTTTCGGGAAAGCTGCGCCGTAAAAGCGTTGGCCTCCGCGGAAACCCGCTCCGCTAACGCTCTGCTTGTGGTGATTAAAATTGCACTTGCCATCTCGTCGTGCTCCGCCTGCGAGAGCAAATCGGCGGCCACATATCTAGGGTTGGCCGTCTCGTCCGCCAGCACTAAAATTTCGCTGGGGCCCGCCACGGAGTCGATGCTCACGAAGCCAAAGCAGGCTTTTTTTGCAAGGGCCACAAAAATATTTCCGGGGCCGGTAATCTTATCCACTCTGGGGATACTCTCCGTCCCAAAGGCCATGGCGGCAATCGCCTGCGCGCCGCCGGCCTTGTATATTTCATCCACCCCCGCAATGTCGGCGGCAACCAGCGTGCCGGGATTAACCTTCCCGTCCGCGCCGGGAGGCGTCGTCATAATGATTCTGGGAACCCCCGCCACCTTCGCGGGCAAAACGTTCATAAGAACGCTGGAGGGATAGGCCGCTTTTCCGCCGGGAACATAAACCCCGGATATTGCAATGGGAGTAATTTTTTGTCCGAGAATAACGCCGTTTTCACTGGGCACAATCCAACTGTTTCTCAATTGGTGTCTGTGAAAATCGGTGATGTTGGCGGCTGATTTTTTCATAACCGCCACAAAAGCAGGGTCAACTAGGCCGTAGGCCTCCTGTATTTCCTCTTCCGTCACTTTGATAGTTTCCGCCGTGATGCTGCACTTGTCGAACTTTAAAGTATATTCAAAGAGGGCCTCGTCTCCTCTTCCTCTAATTTCATTTATAATGTCCGCAACAATCTGTTCGTACTGCCCAAAACTTCCGGGGCTCCTCTTTAAAAGATTGTCCAAAAGACTGCCTCTTGTTTTTTCGTTTAATTCAATGATTCGCATTTGCTTGTCCCTTCTTTTTTACAAAAATGCTTTTATACATAATTTTTATTGCTCCTTGATTGAGCTTCTTTGAGAACAATTCCTTTCAATGTTCCTTTTTGGAAGCCGTTTTTTCAAGTACAATTTCTTTTAATTGTGATATCAGCTTCTTAATCCGCTCCGTTTCCATCTGCATACTGACCTGATTTACAATCATTCTTGCGGACAGGGGGCAGATTTCCTCTAAAACCTCAAGCCCGTTTTCCTTTAACGTGGAGCCGGTCTCCACAATATCTACAATCACGTCGGAAAGTCCCACAATAGGGCCCAATTCCACAGAGCCGTTGAGCTTGATAATATCCACCGTCTGGTGCTTTTTATTGTAAAAATAATCTCTGGCAATTACGGGATATTTGCTTGCAACGCGGATTCGCTCATGGTGAAGCAAAAGCTCTTTCGCGGAAGCCGGGCCGCACACGCACATCCGGCATTTGCCAAAGCCAAGGTCTAACACCTCGTAGGCCCGTCTGTTCTCCTCCAGAATGGTATCCTTGCCGACTACCCCGATATCCGCCGCACCGTATTCCACATAGGTAGGGACGTCCGGCCCTTTTGCCAGAAAAAATTTTAGTTTCTGCTCCTCGTTGACAAAAATTAATTTTCTGGAGCTTTTATCCTTCATCTCCTCGCAGGTGATTCCAATTGCTTCCAAAAGCTCAAGGGTTTTTACCGCCAGACGGCCCTTCCCCAAGGCAAAGGTCAGGTATCGGTCTGATTGCAAAGAGGTATTTCGCTGAAAAGGAGCAGAGGACGGCATAAACGTATTTATTTTTACAGATGGATTATTTGTCTGCATATTATGCTTTTCCTTTATACTTTTTCTTTCAAAATTAATAATTTACTGTAAGTACAGTTATAAATACTTGCGGTTTGCTTAAAGTTTATTCTCAGGTATAAGGGCAACCTTTTTCCCCTGTATTCTGAGGGCTCTTGCCTCGGCAAGTTTGCTTTCATAATCAGAGGCCTGATAAGTGAGATAAATCACTTCATCTTCTATTTCAATCTCCGCGTTTTGACGTTTCAAGGCCGCTAAGAGGTCGTCAATCACTACAACAAAGCCGACGGCAGGCGCTTTTTTGCCAAAATACCCAAGAAGCTGGTCGTACCGGCCGCCCTTTGCAACCGGCTCCCCCACCCCGTAGGTGTAGACCTTAAAAATAACGCCGGTGTAATAATTAAATTTGCTGAGCATCCCCAAATCAAAGGAAATATATTTTTCAACGCCGTACTTGCATAAAATATCATACAATTTCTCAAGGCGGCGGACCGCCTCAAGGGAACGCTTATTTTTCGCCGCTTCCTTGGCGTCCTCAAGAACCTGAACCGTGCCGAAATGCTCCGTCACTTTAAGAAGCATCTCACTGTAGGCTTTTTCAACTCCTTTTTCTGCAAGAAGCTCCTCCGCGCCGAAAATATTTTTTCCGGAAATGAATTCCCGAAGCTCCATAACGGTCTCATCGTCAAGCCCCGCCTGCTCGCAGATACCCTTAAAATATTCCATCTGTCCGATGCTTACCTGAAAATCCTTCAGCCCGGCGCACAAAAGGGCTTCCACCATCATGGCAATCATTTCCCCGTCGGCCTCCACGCTGCCGTCGTTTATCAGCTCCGCGCCCATTTGCGTAATCTCCTTCAGCTTTCCCTGAAGGCTGCTAGTGTTTGTGAAAGCGCTCCCCGCGTAGCAAAACCTGATAGGCACGTCCTCGTCCATAAAGTACTTGGCGGCGCACCTTGCAATGGAAGGAGTAAAATCCGGCCGCAAAACCAGCGTATTCCCTTCCTTATCAAAAAACTTATACAGCTCTCTGGAGGGCGTGGTTCCCGTTTCCTTGGAAAATACGTCGAAAAATTCAAACACAGGCGTTTGAATGTCCTGATAACCGTAGAGATTTAGCTGTTTATGTATCAAATTTTCCACATAAAGCTTTCCGGCATATTCTTTTCCGTAAATATCCCGCACACCCTCCGGCGTATGGATTAATTGTCGATTCAAAGGTTGTTCCTCGCTTTATTTATTTAAAGTTCTAATTCGTTATCAAGCTGATATAAAAACTACAAGGAAGTATACAGAAAAGTTGAATTTTTGTCAAATTTTAAATCCGCTCTTCCAAATCCTTATTGAGCATATCAAGATAAGGGACAAAAACTCCGTGCTTTTTTGGCAAGATGTATTCGGGATTCAGCTCTTCATAGAGAAAGCTTTTCCGACCTCCCTCTACCGCCCTATCCCAAAAATATTTGAAAATCTGAAAGGGCAGGTAATAAAATTCGTCCCTATGGGAAAAGTAAATCAGAAAAAAAGCAACTCCCCCTTGCTTTTCAAACTGCTCCATGAAATTTACTTGATGCTCATGTATATTTTGAAGGGCGAAACGCTCGATGGCGCACTCCTTGGCGTCAAAGCAAACGGGAACCCCCTGCACAACCCCGATATAGTCAACGGTACTTTTTTGTTCAAAGTAGGCCAGCGTGATATGCCGCGTGGCCTTATCGATGGTGATAGGGGTGATAGGGGTGGGGATTTTTTGAATCAGAGCCAAACCGCTTTCCTGATACTTTTCATTTGTCCTGTTGACAAGCTCCTCCAAGGTGGAGCCTCTAAGCCCTCTGGAACTCCATGTTGCCATAGTTTATCCTGCTTTCTGAATTTATCTGAACCGTCGCCTCTGTTCTTATTTGTCCTGCAATCACTGTGCCAGCATTTGAAAGTTTTCCGGCATAGGGGCTGCAAAAACTTTCCCACTCAGTTTTTCAAATGGGCGTTCCAGCTTGGGAAATTCCAGTCGGCAGGCATACAAAAGCTGGCCGTTTACGCCGTATTTTCTTTTATAAATGTCGTTCCATGCCCTGTCGCCGTACTTGTAATCCCCCAGCAGGGGATGCCCCGCGCCCGCTAGGTGAATCCGAAGCTGGTGGGATTTTCCCGTAATCAATTCCGCTTCAACCAGCGTTTTATCAGAAAATTCTTTTATAGGGTAGTATCTGGTTTTTATAAAAGCGGCCTTGTCGTTACTTTTGTCAGATACAAGCCGGACAGTGTTGCGCGCCTCGTCCTTGAGAAGATACCCTTCAAGTACTTTCTCACCGGTCACATGGCCTTTCACAAACATGCGGTAATACTTGCCGATTTTCCGCTGCGCAAGAAGCCGGTTCATCTCCTGACTTCCAATAAGCGACCTTGCGCCAATCACCAGCCCGGCGGTGTTTCGGTCTAGGCGGTTGCAGATAGACGGCTTGTAGGTGGCAAGCTGCTCTGGGCGAAAAGGGGGGAAGTTTTGCATATTGTGTGTATCATCAGCATTGGTGTTTTGTCTTGGAGGACTTTGCGCGTCGTTGTCATCAGTATTTTGGGCCAGAAAAAAACTCTGCATATCGCTGGCAACGGTATTTTGTGCCAGAAGATAACCAATCAGCCATTCATTTAAAGATATATCCCCTGCGTCCGCTTTCTGTGAAAGAATCCCCGCGGGCTTGTTTAAGATTAAAATATGTTCATTCTCATAAATAACCTGAATCCCTTTCAGCTTTTTATAAGCTTCCTCATATTCTTCCGTATGGCCTTGCCCTTGCTGAAAATTCACTATAGTTTCGTCCAACAGATAAAAAGCTAAAATATCCCCCTCCGCAAGCTTTTCTTTGCCCTCGGCTTTTTTTCCATTTAACGTGATGTTTTTCTTCCGAAGCATCTTATAAAAAAAGGAGGAAGGCGCCAGCGGCATAAATTTGTGAAGAAATTTATCCAGCCTTTGGCCGGATTCGTTGGGGGTTATTTTTATTTCCTGCATTTTGGGTTCTCCAAAAAAGTAAAAGCTTGTTTTTATAATTATATTGAAAAAGGGATGGAAAAACCACCCCAATGTTAGGTTTACGTTTTGAAATTAATCATTCTTTTTATGCTTTTAATCCCAATTTATAGAATCATGAGCAATCGTCCCATTTTCCGCAATATCTTTTTCTGCCTCTTCCAGCGCTTTCCTTTCTGCCGGTGTAAACCTTTGTATAGTCCGGATCCCATGCAAGAACAAGCTTTTTTATGAATTCAAGCGCAAAATTTTGTTCGCTTTCCGGTAATATTTCCATAAGATTTACTGCTTCTTGTACTGCGCTGCTCATATATACACTTCCTTCCTACTTGTAAATATCGCCTCTTGGCGGATTTTTAGTTAGTCCTTCAATACCTGTTTTAATTCGTTGTTTTGTCGGTTTATCCAACGATTCAATATATTTTACTGCCTTTTTGGCATATTTAATTTTCACGTTGTCAACCTCCCAACTGTATTATATCAAAGTTCCGCACTTTTTCAAGCGTTGTTAAATCTATTTCCATCCCTTTTGTATGTGCGGGAAAATAGGGCAAAATACACGCTATTATTAGTTTTGCCCTTTGAGAAAGGCGAAACGCTTATTTATATCGCTACACCGTACTGCTCAAAAATCCATGTTTGACCGGTTTCAATCATTTTAACTAAATATTTTTCTTTTACTTCTTCTAAGAACTCACTAATTGCATCTGGATGATTTTTCAAAAACCAGCCTATATGATTTTCAATATAATCGATTCTGACTTGAGCATCATTTAAATCATTAGGGCATCTTTTCATTTTTTCATCAATGCTATCAAATCCTGAAAATGATTCACTTAATCGTTCATTTGTCATTTGGATATATTCAGGATTAATGTCAATCCCTATTCCTCTCCGATTTAATTGTTGGCAAACTCTCAGGCAAGTCCCCGACCCAACAAAAGGATCTACAATCAAATCTCCATCTTTACTTGACGCTAAAATCATTCTTTCATATAAGCCTTCTGGTTTTTGTGTTGGATGTCTTTTTCGGTTTTTATTGCAGTAATGCATATGGGAAAATTCCCATACATTTCCGGGATTAGCCCCTCGCATATTATTGACTGAACGATAATATTTTTGCGGAACACGAATTGCATCCAAGTCAAACAAAAATTTTTTTGGACTTTTTGTAAACATTAGTATATCATCATGCCTCGGACTATATCCTTTTGTTTTTCCAATCCCTTGTGTATAGAACCATGTAATCCAACTATTGAACGTCATGCCCAATTCTTGTTCAAGAATTGTATAAATATAGGATATATATTTCATTCCCATAAAAATATATATCGTCCCGTCCGATTTTAAAACTCGTTTAGCTTCATTTAACCACATTCTGCTAAACTCAAGATATTCTTCAAATTCCAACTTATCCTGACTTGTTCCATAATTTTTATTTAAATTATAGGGCGGATCTGTCACTATCAAATCTACAATGCCACTTTCCAACTTGCATAATTCTTCTATGGCATCACCACAAATTGCACTTAATTCTTTATCCATTTATTTTTCTTGGCCTCTCTATAAAAATCCTCAATGCTTCTTCGTGAACTGTGCAAATATTTACTATCCAACAATTTACACATCTCCCAAGTTGTTCTATATTGATATGTAACATAATGTATGTCTTTTATTTGAATTTGTCCCGTTCCTAATGCCGGATTATAATTAATATCTGCATCACTAATAAATTTTAAGTCATATGCATTATAATCAACAATTTCCATAATTCCATCCATCAATCTTGTACGCTCGTTTCTCTGAACATATACTTTATGTTTGATTGACAAAATGATAAACATAAAATCAGGATCTTTGACGTAAGCTGTTCTTATTCTGCTAAAACTTGTAATATTGGGACCTTTGCCACTATTAGGGATATCATTTGCAGTTGCTTTTACATCTATATTTCCTGTTATTGACCTATTATCTTTCTTAAATTGTAATATTACATCAGCCATGCTCAAACGCTCTTGAGCTTCCACATTGATAAGATGATATGGATTATTCATATCATCTCTTATGCCTGCAAAAACCTCCCCTGCCCATGCTTCTATCATAGGCCCAGCAATTTTATTTATATTTTCTAACGGAAGCCCTATGCGTAAATTAGTATTAATAATAATCTTATTATCGCCGCGCTCCTTTTGTGCATTTAATATAGAATTTATTTGTTTAATCAAAAATTCACTATCCTCCCTATAGGTAGGTGATTCTATTGGTATTTTAAAAAGCATATCCTCATATCGCATCTCAATTAACCTCTTCATATTCTATTTTTCTTTATCAATCCGCTCATTTAATGCATTGGCAATTTACTTTGTTAAAATCAACCATTACTCTATTTCCTTTCGTATTTTTTAAAGCGTAATATCCCCCAAAATCCCCCGCACTTCTTCCTCTTTCTCAATCTTCCGATTCTCCTCCATCTCATTTAAATTCCAAAGCTGCTCACAATATTTCTGAAGCTGGTTTGAAACAGTAATCGTCATATCTTTCACTCCGCCCTGCTTTAGCATGGTTTGAAGGTGCTCCACGCAGGCCTTTATATCGCATTTTTCGTCCTCCGTGTAACCCAAAATCACATTTCCCACAATCATCATGTGGCTGAGCGCAAAATTTTTTTGATAGGAGGTAAAGTACATATCGTACATGCCGTTTAACCTGCCTTCAAGGGGGGCGATTGCAGCCCTTGCCTCTTCGCTGCAGCCCTTGGCGCGAAAAAGCATGATAAGGTTTACAAGGCTTTTGCTGGCTGGCAGACAGCCCAAAACCGCAACAATTGTGAGCAGGTTTTCTTTTTTCCCTGTGGAGATATACCCCGCCGCAAAAAGCGCGAGAGAAATTCCAAAAAACAAAATCGTCGTCACAGCCGTTCGGTATCTTCTATATTTAATATATCCAAAACTGCCCTTTACCTTTTTTTTCAAATCAGTTCCTCCTTACATCATCAAAACTCGCAAGCCCGCACTTGCAGTGCTCTATCGTCTGCTTCGCAGACTGCTTGCTCGTTAATGGCGCAAGAAAATCAAATGCCGCTTTGCGTCGCTTGATTTTCTTTTGCGCCTATTACATCATAAACCTCAAAAAAATTCTTTATGTAGTAATCTGCCTGCCGCCTCTTCTCCTCGTCCTGATGCCGGGAATGTTTATCGTCCACGGCGCAGACTTTCATGCCCGCGGCTTTTCCGGCTAAAATTCCGGCCACGATATCTTCAAACACCAGACATTTTTGCGGGCTTACCTTGCATCTTTTGGCCGCCTCCAAGTAAATATCCGGCGAAGGCTTTCCTTTCTCCACGTCGCAGCCGGTCACAATGCAATCAAAATATCCCGACAGGCCGTGAACCTGTATCACATTCTCCACAAGCTCTCTGGAATTGCTGGTAGCAATCCCCAGCCGGATACCCTTTTCATGGCAGTATTTTATGAATTCCTCCGCTCCTCTTTTTAAAGGCACTTGATGGGTGTATTTGTCCCATGCCATGCGGTTCCACTCCTCCTTGATAGCTTCCACGCTGTCCGGTATCTGGAATCTGTTTTTAAAATAAAGAGCCGTCTCGGAAAAGCTCATTCCGTCAATATTATTCTGTAAATCTCCGGGCAGCAAAATCCCAAATTTCGCCAAATAAGCGATATCGATATCGCGCCATATCCACATGGAATCCACCAGCGAGCCGTCTAAATCAAACAATACCGCGTCAATATTCTCAAGCATAAGCGCGTACCTCTTTTCATAAATATAGTGTAATGAAACATGCTTAAAACATGTATTGTCGTAAGGCCTCTCCCATTGCGATGGGTCAATCTTTGCGACAACGGCAAAAAGGAAAAAGAGCTTATTATGAAACTAAAACATTATTTCCATACGATTCTTGCCTTCGGCCTCACCGTTATCATTCTTGCGTTTCCGGCGGATTGCCTTTCCTTTGCCTTAAAGGGCCTCAACCTGTGGTTTGAGCGCATGATACCGACTCTTTTTCCGTTTATGGTTCTCTCCGGCATAATTATCCGCATGAATCTCACCGATTCTTTTATAAAACTGCTGTATCCCCTGCTGGGCAGGCTTTTTAAAGTGCGGGCCTCCTGCGTCTATGGGATGGCAGTTGGTTTTCTCTGCGGTTTTCCCATGGGAGCCCATGTGGCCGCGCAGTTGTATGAGCAAGGGCAGATTTCCAAATCGGAGGCGGCTTTTCTTTTATCCTTCTGCAACAATATAGGGCCCGTTTATTTCTTGAGCTTTGTCCTGCCAACCCTTGGCCTGCCGCGGGCGGCGGTTTTTCTTTTTGGTATGTACGGGCTGCCCTTTTTTTATGGCCTGATTCTGCGCTATACCGTTTTTAGGACCGCTATAGATACCGGTTTGCAAAAAGAATTTCCCCCAAAAGCCCCACTTCCCCTCCTTGCGGCCATGGACGAATCCATTTTAAACGCCCTCCTTGGTATTGCAAGGCTGGGCGGATACATGATATTTTTTAATCTGCTGATGATTCTTCCCACTCTTGCCGCCGGGATTTTTTCTATGGATATTTTTAAGAATCTTCCTATAAACAGCGCGCAATCTGCCTTATTTGTGGGAGGGATTGGCTGTCTTATGGAAATTACCGGGGGAATCAGCGTTATCGGGAATAGCGCTCCTCTTTTGGTGCTGTGCGTCCTTCCCTTTGGCGGCGCTTCCTGCATTGCGCAGACCTACAGTATGATAAAAGACACCGGCCTTTCCATCACGGAGTATGTGATGCACAAAATGATTCTGACGGCGGCCACGGTTCTTTATTATCTCGCTGTTCTGCAAGTAATTGCGTAAGCTGCATATAACAATATACTGCACCATCACGAACATAAAACCCGGCTTACGGAAACAAAGTAAGCCGGGAACAACCTTCCTGTTATAATAAGTCAAGATTTAAATTCTCTCCGCCGCCGTCCTTTGCGGCCGGGACACTTTCCTCTATGTACTCCTCAGGCTCCAACGGATTTAATTCTATCCGGTTGGCGTTTATCACGTCGTTATAATGATTCAGCGCGCCGAAAAAGCTTTCGTAGTGGTCGGTGGTGGTCCGCATGGTCTGGTTGATTAAATTTTCCAGATTGGCGAGAAGCCCGTCTGTGTACTGCATGGCGGCTATCCGCATATTGTTGGCCTCCACGGTGGCGTTGTCCAGTATTTCCTGCGCCTGCTGGGTTGCCATCTTAACCACCTCGTTGGCCTGCGCGTAAGCCTGCTGCATGATTTCATGCTCGTTAATCAGCTCGTTTGTGTGTATGGTGGCGTCGTTGATTAAATTTTCCGCCTTTGCCCTCGCGTCGTTTAAAATCGCTTCCTTGTTGCTGATAATTTTCTGATATCTCTTGATTTCATCGGGCGTGCGCATACGCAGCTCTCTCAACAAATCGTCGATTTCCTCTTTGTTTACAATAATTTTATTGTTGGAGAGAGGCTGATATTTACAACTGTCGATATACTCTTCAATTTCATCAATTAACTGTTCAATCCTGCTGCTCATGCGCGTTCCCCCGTTTATATCTTCTCAAAGCCATATTTTTCATACACAAGCTCCGCCACAAAATCAGGCACGCACATGTGAATGTCGCCGTTAAAGCTTGCAATTTCCTTTACGCTGGAGGAGCTAAGGTACGCATATTCCAGACTGGTAGTGAGAAACATCGTTTCCAGCTCTCCTTTTGAAAGCTTGGCGTTTGTCTGGGCGTTTTGAAGCTCATACTCAAAATCGGTAATGGCGCGCAATCCCCTGATAACCACATGGACATCTCTGGATCTCGCATAGTCCACCAAGAGCCCGCTGAAGGATTCCACCTTTACATTGGGCATGTCCGCCAAGGCTTTCTGTAATATCTTAACACGTTCTTTCACAGAAAACAATGGCGTCTTTAATTTATTATTTAGGACGCTGACCGTTAATTCATCGAAGATTTTCGCCGCTCTCCTTATGATATCCAAATGTCCGTAGGTCACAGGGTCAAAACTTCCGGGGTAAATTGCTTTTTTCATGACTTTCCTCATTTTCTCTTTATAAAAACGTGTTTGTTGGTTCGATATATTTTTTCTCTGATAATTTCAAAGCCCAGCCCTTCCAAAAAATCCAGCTTTTTATCCGCCTGCGCCTCCAAAATCAGCAAGGTATTCTCCGTCACATAAGTCTGTTTTTCAAGTTCCCTAAAAACGCCCTCCTCGTATCCGGCCCGATAGGGCGGGTCCATAAATACGATATCGGCTTCCTTCTCGTTAATCTGCCGCAGGGCGCTATATACGTCCTGCCGAAGCAGCGTTGCGTCGTCTGAAAGCTTTGTAAATACAAGATTGTCCCGGATACAAGCGGCCGCATCCATGCTGTTGTCAACAAAATAAGCGTGGCTCGCCCCTCTGCTTAAGGCCTCAATCCCAATTCCGCCGCTTCCCGCGAACAAATCAATAAAAATGCTGCCCGGAATGTCCCCTTGAATGATATTGAACAGCGTTTCCTTGATTCTGTCCGTGGTGGGCCGAACGTCCAAGCCCTCCAGCGTCTTTAGTTTTAAACTTCTTGCCTTTCCGGCCACTACGCGCATACCTGCTCCTTTCCCTGAGCGAAACTTCTTTTCCGCCTGCATATGACATATCTACAAAACAGCGTGCCTCTCTGCACATGTTCCCTGCCGCGCATAAGACAACATGTGCAATACAACAGCCTCTGTGTATTGCGCGCTTGCGTAATGCAGCTTCCACAAAACAGCGCGCCCTGCACACGTATTCTCGTGCCCAAGAAAATATGCCGAATGTAGCGCGCCCCGCACATGTGCGTTCTGTCCGCACAGCAAAACCCCGCCATAAAATCAAAAACTTTACAAAAATCCTACACTCTCACCTTCGTACCCTTCCCGTCCCTTTTGGCGGTTTTCATTTTACCTAATTCAAGCATTTTCCCTTTATATTCAACGGTGGTCCTTTCGCCTGTTCCGGTAAAGTAAACGTTTTCTACAAAGTCCTTTTCCCCCAGCTTCATCGCCCGGACGCCCAAAGCGTTTTTCTTTTTGTCGGGTATTTCCTCCACGTCAAATTTTAGGAAAAAGCCCTCCGCGCTCTGCAGCACAATCTGCCGCTGCTCGTTCAGCACGGCGACGCTCGCCACCTCGTCGCCCTCCCCAAGCTTGGTTGCCGCGACGGTTCTCTTGGCAACGTCGAATTCCCCGCCGTCCACCACCTTCATCATGGCGGATTTTGTGGTAAAAATCAATCGGTAAAGGTTTAAGCTCTTTTGGCTGTACACGGCCACAACGGTTTCCTTTTCCCCGTTAAAATTGCTGACATTATCCACGGGAATCCCCTTGTCCCTGAATTTCCCAAAGGGGATATCCGAAACCTTCACCGTGTGGAGCTGTCCCGTGTTGGTAAAAATACACACCTTCCCCGTATTTTTGCAGGAAAAGACAAATTGATTCTCGGCCTCCGCGGCCTCTCTGTTCCGCTCATAGGTGGCTGTGTCAATGCATCTTGCATAGCCAAAGCGGTCCATCAAAAAGACCACTTCCATCTCCTCGGCTTTTTTCTCCGTGTAAACGGCCTCCGCGGCGTTTTCAATAACGGTTCTCCTGCGGCGGCCATAGGCTTTTTTGATAGCCTCTAATTCGTTGATGATGACCTGCGCCATGGAGTCCCGGCGTTCCAAAATATCCTCATAGCGGTAGATATTCGCCATGGTCTCCTCGTGCTCGCCGATAAGGGCCTCCAATTCCAGCCCAATCAATTTATATAAACGCATTTCCAGTATGGCGTTTGCCTGCTTTTCCGTAAACATAAGCTGGGAGGCCATGATTTTGGATTCCCTTGAACGGAATTTGATTCCGGTGGTCTTTCCCTCCACCAGACAGGCCTTTGCCATGGCCCGGTCTCTGGAGCCCCGCAAAATTTCTATCACTAGATCGATTACATTACAGGCTTTGATGAGGCCCTCCTGAATTTCCTTTTTTTCTCTTTCCTTTGCAAGCAATGTGGTATATTTTCTGGTGGCTACCTGAAATTGAAAATCCACATTGTGCTTGATAATCTGTTTAAGGCTCATAACCTCAGGGCGTCCGTCCGCAATGGCAAGCATGTTGACCCCAAAGGTATCCTCAAGGCGGGTCTTTTTGTAGAGCATATTGACAAAGTTGCCGGCGTCCGCGTCCCTCTTAAGCTCAATGACAATCCGGATGCCCTCCTTGGAGGACTGATTGGAAATGTCCACGATATCCGGCGCTTTTTTGCTCTCAGAAAGGGCTGCCACGTCCATTAAAAACTTTGAGATATTTGCCCCTATCATGGGATAAGGGATTTCGCTGATTACCACATTAATCCTTCCGGCCTTTCCCTTTTCAATATCCACCTTCCCGCGGACCTTGATTTTTCCCACGCCGGTCTTATATATCTCCGCAAGCTCGTCCTTGTTAATCACAATCCCGCCAGTGGGAAAATCAGGGCCTTTGACATATTTCATAAGCCCCTCGTCTGTGATGGTTTCGTCCAGCATATAGGCTTTTGCCGCGTCAACCACCTCCGCAAGATTGTGGGGCGGGATGCTGGTTGCCATTCCCACCGCAATGCCCTCGGAACCGTTTACTAGGAGATTGGGAAATTTGGCGGGAAGCACCGCCGGTTCGTTTTCCGTCTCGTCAAAATTGGGGAGAAAGTCCACCACGTCCTTATCCAAATCGGACAAAAAGGCCTCCTGCGTAATTTGCTCCAATCTGGCCTCCGTGTAACGCATGGCGGCGGCTCCGTCTCCCTCGATATTGCCGAAATTGCCGTGGCCGTCAATCAGGGGAAGCCCCTTTTTAAAATCCTGCGTCATCACCACCAAGGCGTCATAGATGGAGCTGTCGCCATGGGGATGGTATTTACCCATGGTGTCCCCCACGATACGGGCGCTTTTCCGGTAGGGCCTGTCGTACCTAATTCCCAGCTCATGCATATCATACAGAACCCGCCTCTGCACCGGCTTTAAGCCGTCCCGCGCGTCCGGCAGGGCCCTTGCAATGATGACGCTCATAGCATAGTCGATATAGGATTTCTGCATTACCTCGGAATATTCGGCTTTGATAATTGTCTCTTCCATTCTTTTCCCCTGTTCCCTCTATGATTAAGCGCCGAACTTTGTCCCCATCGATGCCCTTAGCTAAACATCAAGCCCCACGCTCATGCTTTATGGTTAAACGTCGAGCTCCGCGTCGGTGGCGTGCTCGTAAATAAAGGCTTTTCTGGGCGGCACGTCCGTCCCCATCAGCATTTCCGTCACCTCCGAGGCCATGCGCGCGTCCTCGATTGCAACCTGTTTTAAAATTCTTGTCTCAGGATTTAAGGTGGTCTCCCAGAGCTGGGAGGCGTCCATCTCCCCAAGTCCCTTGTATCTCTGCAGGGTAAAAGGGCCCTTGTGGCGTTTCCGGTATTTCTCTAAGGCCTTGTCATCGTAGAGATATTCCTCCGCCCCTTTGCTGGGCATAGCTTTATAGAGGGGCGGCATGGCAATGTATACATGCCCCTCGTAGATAAGCTCCGGCATAAACCGGTAAAACAATGTGAGCAGCAGCGTGGAAATATGGGCGCCGTCCACGTCCGCATCGGCCATAATGATAATTTTATCATAGCGGAGCTTTGAGATATCAAAATCGCTGCCGTAGCCCTCCGAAAAACCGCAGCCAAAGGCGTAAATCATGGTTTTGATTTCCGCGTTGGCGAGCACCTTGTCGATGCTTGCCTTCTCCACGTTCAATATTTTCCCGCGGATAGGCAAAATGGCCTGATAAGCCCGGTTCCTCGCCATCTTTGCGCTGCCCCCCGCGGAATCGCCCTCCACGATAAAGATTTCGCACTTTTTTGCGTCGCGGGATTCGCAGTTGGCGAGCTTTCCGTTGGAATCAAAGGAAAACTTCTGCTTCGTCAGCATATTTGTCTTGGCCTTTTCCTCCGTCTTGCGGATTTTAGCGGCTTTCTCCGCGCAGCCTATAACATTTTTTAAGACGTCCAGATTTCTATCGAAATAGCGGACAACCTCGTCGGCGGTAATCTTGGAAACCGCCTTTGCCGCGTCCTGATTGTCCAGCTTGGTCTTGGTCTGCCCCTCAAATCTGGGATCCGGGTGCTTGATGGAAATAACCGCCGTCATCCCATTCCGCACGTCCGTACCGGTAAAGTTGGCATCCTTTTCCTTTAAAATATTTAAATCTCTGGCGTAAGTGTTGATAATGTTGGTAAAAGCGGTCTTAAAGCCCGTCAAGTGGGCGCCGCCCTCCGAATTGTAGATATTATTGCAGAAGCCAAGCACATTTTCATGAAATTCATTGATGTACTGGAAAGCTCCTTCCACGGAAATACCCTCGCTTTCCCCCTTGAAGTAAATCACGTCGCAGATGCTTTCCTTGGATTTATTCATATCCCTGATAAAGCCCGTAATCCCGTCCGGCTCATGGTACTCTATATGCTCCGGCTCTTCCTTCCGCTTATCCTCAAAAATAATCGTAAGCTCCGGGTTTAAGTAGGCGGTTTCATGCATCCGGCTCTTGATATCGTCCTCCTTAAACCTTGTCTTGTCAAAAATCGTATCGTCCGGCAGAAAATTTACTTTTGTGCCGCTTTCCTTTGTCTTGCCGATTACCGGAAGCAGGCCGTCCTCAAGCTCCACTACAGGATTTCCCCGCTCGTATTTATCCTCGTAAATGCGGCCGCCGGTCTTGACCTGTACGGTCAATCTTGCGGAAAGTGCGTTTACCACGGAGGAACCCACGCCGTGAAGCCCGCCGCTGGTCTTGTAGGCGGAATCGTCAAACTTTCCGCCTGCGTGAAGGGTGGTAAACACCAGCCGCTCCGCGCTGATTCCCTTTTCATGCTTTCCCACGGGAATCCCGCGGCCGTCGTCCTCCACCGTGGCGGAGCCGTCGGCTTCCAGCGTCACGAATATTTTACTGCAGTGCCCCGCTAAATGTTCGTCCACCGCGTTATCCACCATCTCATAGACGAGGTGGTTTAACCCTCTGGTGGAAACGCTGCCGATGTACATGCCCGGCCTTTTCCTTACGGCTTCAAGTCCCTCTAATACAATGATACTGGAAGCATCATAAACCTCCGTTTTTGCCATTTATGCAAACCTCTCTTGCTCTTAGTTGATTTTCTTACAGCAGGCCACCGCCAGCGATCCCGGCCCAATATGGCAGGCAACGCTCAAGGAAAGAGGGCTGATAACGATATCAAAGCCGGGGAACTCCTTAAGAAGCTCCTCCTTAAACTGCTCCGCCGCCCCTAAATCCTTGGAATAGGCAATTTCCAGCCAAATATTGTCGGCGGCTGCTCCTCCGAAGCGGTTTTCCATATCGCTCCTTATGGCGCTTATCATAATCGACTTGCCTTGGCTTACCGTGCGGGCCTTTGCGTAGGCGTCCAGCTTTTCCCCTTGAATTTGAAGCACCGGCTTTAAGCGCAGAATCGTCCCGATTGCCGCCGCCGCGGGAGTGATTCTCCCGCCCTTTTTCAAATAATATAAGGTGTCCAGCATAATGTAAATGCTGGAATTAAATTTATCTTTCTCAAGAAAATCCTTGATTTCCGCCGCGCTCATGCCTCTTTCTGCCAAAAGCTTCGCATCCAAAACGGACTGCCTTTGGGTGACGGAAATTCTCTGATTGTTGGCAACTTGAACCTTCCCGTCAAAATCCTCCGCAAGCATAATTGCGCTTTGGCAGGAGCCCGATAAGCCGCTGCTCATGGGGATATGGACAATCTCATCGTATTCCGCCAAGGTTTCCTTCCACAAATTAATGACGGATTCGGGACTTGGCTGGCTGGTAACTACCTCGGCCCCGGATTCCAAACGCTCGTAAAACTCCTCCTGCGTCAAGGTGATATCCTCAAAAAAGGTCTCCTCGTTAATCATAAAAGGCATGGGGAGGACAATTACTCCAAGTTCCTTTGCCTCCGCCTGCGTGATACCGCTGTTTGAATCTGTTACAACCGCAACTTTTCCGCTCAATTTATTTTCCATCCTTTCCTCAATGCAAATATATCTTACTGTCAGATTGTTCTAAAGTCAATAAAATTTCCAGCATTTTCATCCAGATACCGCCGAAGGAGCGCATACTTTTCCTGCGCAAGCTCCCTGTCCTTCTCAAGAATCGCATCTACTGTAACGCTGATTTTTTTCAAAATTTCCGCATCCTGATAAATGTCGGCAATCCGAAATTCCATTGCGCCGCTCTGCCTGATTCCAAACAAATCCCCCGGCCCCCGAAGCTTTAAGTCCTCCTCGGCAATGTAAAAGCCGTCGTTGGATTTGTTTAATATTTTCAGCCGTTCCATGGATTCTTCTTTGTCGGAAGCGTTGATAAAAATGCAGTAGGACTGCGCCTGCCCTCTCCCGATTCTTCCCCGAAGCTGGTGGAGCTGGGCTAAGCCAAACCGCTCCGCGTTTTCAATCATCATCACCGTAGCGTTCGGCACGTTGATTCCCACCTCAATCACCGTGGTTGATACCAGAACATGGATATCCCCATTGGCAAAGGCTTCCATGATTCTTTTCTTGTCCGCAGGCCGCATTTTGCCGTGAAGCAGCTCCACATGAATTTCCTCCGGCAGTATGCTCCGAAACTTTTCGCAGTAGTCCGTCACATTCTCTATGGAGGAATCCGAGCCCTCGTCCGCCTCCACCATGGGACATATCACATAGGCTTGATTGCCTTTCTGCACTTCCCTTGTGATAAACTCATAGGCTTTCTTCCGATAGGAGGTATTCACCACACAGTTTTTGATGGGCAGCCTGCCTACAGGCAGCTCGTCCACCATGGACAGGTGCATATCCCCGTATAAAATGATGGCGAGGGTTCTTGGAATAGGGGTTGCGCTCATCACCAGCACGTTGGCCCGCCCGCCCTTTTCGCCAAGGATTTCCCGCTGGCGGACGCCGAAGCGGTGCTGTTCGTCGGTAATCACCAAGGCCAGCGATTTGTAGGAGACTTTTTCCTGTATTAAGGCGTGGGTTCCAATGATAACGTTTACCTCCCCGGATTCAATTTTCCGGTAAATTTCCTTTTTCGCCGCGGCCGAGAGGGAGCCGGTTAAAAGCGCCGGTTTAAAGGGAAGGGAATACCTCTCCGTCAAATGGCGCATCTGCTCGAAATGCTGCGTCGCCAATATCTCCGTGGGGGCCATCAAGGCTCCCTGATAACCGTTGCTCACCGTAAGCAAAAGCGCCAAAAAGGCAAGTATCGTTTTCCCAGAGCCCACGTCCCCCTGAATCAGCCGGTTCATGCACTTTTCGCTGACTAGGTCCCTCTGTATTTCTCCCCACACTCTTTGCTGGGCGTTTGTGAGCCTGTAGGGAAGCTTTTCCAGAAAGCGGTTTGTCCACGCGGTCTCCATCATGGGATAATCGGTCAAAAGCTCTTCGTTGTACTCCTTCATTTTCCTGACGGACAAAAGGAATAAGAAAAATTCATCGAATACCAGCCTCCTGCGGGCCTCTATGAGACTGTCATAATCCTTTGGAAAATGAATTTGGCTGATTGCATGAAGCCTTGAGACAAGCCCGTATTCCTTAAGAACCTCTTCGGGAAGATATTCCTCCTCCGAAAATCGTTCGACGGCCTGCGATACCGCTTTTGTGACGGCCCTGTTGGTAAGCCCCGCCGTAAGGCTGTAGCAGGGCCAAAGCTGTCCCATCAGCTCTTCATATTCCGCCCATGTATACAGCTTTGGCTGGTCCATGGCGTATTTTCCGTTTTCTATTTTCAGTTTTCCGCGGAACAAATAGGAGCTTCCAGCGGACAGCCTTTTTTTCAGGTAAGGAGCGTTGAAGTAGGTGATGGAAATTTTATTTTCCCCGTCGCTGCAAAGCCCCGTCCCAATGGAGAGGTTCCGCACCTTCTTCCATTTAAAATCCCCCAAAAGAAAAAGCTCCAAGGTGACCGGCTTATCCGTCGCCGCCTTTGCCAGCTTCACGGGCGGCTCAAAGGTTTCATAGCCTCTGGGATAATAGAAAAGAAGCTCCGAGGTCTTGGAGATTCCAAGGCGGTAAAAGAGCTTTGCCGTCTTTTCGCCGATTCCTTTTAGGCTGGTAATCGCATCTGCGTCTTTCATTCCGTATTCCTCATGGCCATATATGGTTTTGTTTTTTACGTTGCACGCGCGCTCGACTAGCGTCTCGCTGTCGCGGCAGTCGCCAAATGGAAGTGCAAGCACTTCCGCTTGGCTCGTTGCACGCGCAAAGAGGACGGCTATTCCGTCCTCCTTGCGCAATGCGTTTCACGTCAAAATTACTCTGCGGAAATAATATAGTAGTAAATCGGCTGTCCGCCAAACTGCAGTTCCACGTCGCAGGAAGGGTATTCCTGCATGATTTTTTCTTTGAACATCCCGGCTGCCTCCTCCGTGACGTCCTGTCCGTAATAGATACTGATTAGCTCAAGGTCATCGCTCATCATTTCTTTTACCATGTTGAATGCCACGTCGGCAACGTCCGTTCCCACGGCGAGGATGCCATCGTCCCCGATACCCATATAGTCGCCTTGGCTGATTTCCTTGTTGTCAATCACCGTATCCCTGACCGCGTAAGTGACCTCGCCGGTCTTTACATGGGTAATCTCCGACTTCATAGTCTCCTCGTTTTCTTCCACCGACATATCGGGCACGTAATTGATAATGGCTGTGATTCCCTGGGGCACCGTCTTGGTGGGAACTACCACAATCTTCTTGTCCTTCACCATTGTCTGGGCCTGATTGGCCGCCAAAATGATATTTTTGTTGTTGGGGAAAATGAAGACTGTATCCGCATTTACCCTGTCGATAGCGTTTAAGATATCCTCCGTGCTGGGGTTCATGGTCTGGCCGCCCTCGATTACATAATCGACGCCCAGCCCGGTAAATATTTCATTGATGCCCGCCCCCACGGAAACGGCAATAAAGCCTATCTCCTTGTGCGGCATAGGTTCCGCTTCTTCTTCCGGCGTCTTAGCTTGTCCCTCTTCATTTTTAAAGAGCTTTTCCTGATGCTCCAGACGCATATTGTCGATTTTTAAATTGGATAACGCGCCATACTTAAGCGCCCTCTGGATAGCAAGTCCGGGGTCGTTGGTATGTACGTGTACCTTTACCACGCCGTCATCCGCAACCACCACGATGGAATCGCCAATAGATTCCAAGTAATCCTTAAAATCCATTTCATTTTTAATATTAAAGTTCCTGTTCAGCATGATGATGAATTCCGTACAATAACCGTACTTGATATCCACATCCGCCTGCGCCCCTTTGCCTGAGCCCACGGAAGGAGCGGAGGGATTCTCCTCAATGCTAAAGTCCACTTCCTTGCCCATAAACGCGTCGTAAGCGCCCTTTAAAACCTGCATAAGCCCCTGTCCGCCGGAATCCACCACGCCTGCCTGCTTCAGCACGGGAAGCAGCTCCGGGGTTTTCTCCAAAACCTCGTCGGCATACTTGATGACTTCGTCAAAGAACAGAGCAAAATCCTCGCATCCCTCGTCGGAAAGCTGCCTTGCTTTTGTGGCCGCGCCCTTCGCCACGGTTAAAATCGTGCCTTCCTTGGGCTTCATAACCGCCTTATAGGCAGTCTCAACCGCTTTTTCAAAGGCGTCCGCAAACATAGGGATGTCCAAATTGGTACTGTTTTTGATAGACTTTGTAAAGCCGCGGAACAACTGCGATAAAATAACGCCCGAATTACCTCTTGCTCCCCGCAAGGAACCGGAAGAGATTGCCTTGCACAGAGAAATCATGTCAATGTTCTCCATGGCGGCCACATCCTTTGCGGCAGACATAATTGTCAGGGTCATATTTGTTCCCGTGTCACCGTCCGGTACAGGGAAAACGTTTAAGTCGTTAATCCATTCCTTCTTGGATTCCAGATTTTTGGCTCCGGCTAAGAACATCTTTGCAAGTATCTTAGCGTCGATTGTATTAGTCACAGCAAGTCCTCCTTAATCAATCACTCTAACACCTTCTACAAAGATGTTTATTTTTTCAACTTCTATTCCTGTGAATTCCTCTACCTTGTATTTTACATTGCTGACAAGATTATCGCTCACGGCAAGGATGCTTACGCCATAGGCCACAATCACGTGAAAATTAATCGTCAGTTTATTATTTTTAATAAATACGTTGATTCCTCTCGTCATGCTTTCCTTTTTCAGCAATTTGACAAGGCCGTCCTTTACATTGATGCCGGCCATTCCCACCACGCCGAAACATTCCATAGCAATGCCGCCGGCATATTGGGCTATCACTTCACTGTCAATCGCAACATTCCCCATATGAGTATTCATAAACGTTTTCTTCATGGAAGAATTTTTCATAGGTTGCCTCCTTATTTTTTGAACATATATAAGCTATTATAACCGTAAAATAAAAAAAAGGAAACAAAAAAATATTAAATTTCCGCTTGCAATCTATTTTAATATCTGCTATCATACAACTGTTGTGTACGTTATTTTTGAATCGTTAGGAGGTGCAACATGGCTAAGTGTGATATTTGTGGTAAAGGCGTTCATTTCGGAAACAATGTAAGCCATTCTCATAGAAGATCCAATAGAATCTGGCATTCAAACATTAAGCAAGTAAAATGTAAAGTAAACGGAGCTTCCAAAAGAATGCATGTTTGTACAAGCTGCTTGAAGTCCGGAAAAGTTGAAAGAGCATAAAGTATTTATAAGAGCTGGCCGCTGGTCAGCTCTTTCTGCATATTTTTTAGGAATAACAGTTATACCCCACCAAAAGAAGAAGCGCGATAATGATAAGCGCAATCAAATAATGGTGGGCAAGAAAAAGCATAAGCAACATTCCAACTGCAATCCAAAACGCGATAAATCCAATCAATTTTTTCATGCTTATCACCTGCTTATGCTTCTTAATAACAGTCCAGCCTTTGGCCGAACGGCTGCGGAATCTGCCATATAAAGCCGCCTGCGGCAGAGACAGATTCCCTCTCGGCTAAAGATACAAAGCCCTGACCAAACCGTTACGCTTCTTAACTTATTTTATGCAGCTACTGCATGTTCTATTCGCCTTTTTCCCCGTCCTTTTCTTCTGGAAAGGCAATGTCCACCGCCTCGTCGTCGTCAATCATTTCCTCCTTGGGCGCGGTAAACTTATCCACAATGTCGGGAACCAGGTCAAGCACCTTGGTGATGGTATCCTGATTTTTAACGTTTACAAGCTTGGTGCTTCCGTTCTTGATTACCAGAACCGCGCTAGGAGTGAGTTTCCCGGAAAAACCGCCGCCGCCGCCGTTTTTCTTGTCGCTTGCGCCGGCACCCGCCCCTACGCCAAAGCTTACGTCCACAAGAGGTAAAATGATGGTGTCGCCAATTTTAGTGGCCTCTCCCACGACCGTCTTTGTAGATAAAACCGCGTTCATCCCTTTCATAAGAGAATCAATTACTCCCGAAAAATTATTTTCCGCCATTTAGCTGCCTCCCTTTTTAAATAATTTGATTAAACGGCGCATATCCCTATTAAAATAGACAATCCATGCCGTTTTCAACGCTTTGAATACCGTTATTTTCCCTTTGATTAAAAGGTCGCCCTCCACAATCTGCTGTTCAAAATCAGGCGTTATTTCCACGTGCTCGCCAATAAAAGGATAGAGAATCCCGTAAATCGCCATAATCTGTCCCGTGCTGGCCGGGTCTCCCGTCCCTATAAGAAGCGTACCGGATATCTTTCTTGGGCCGATACTCTTTAATAAGGAAAGAACCTGCTTTGAACATACCGCCCATGCTCCGCTGAAGGCGTCGCTTTTTAAAATTTTAATATAATACTGGATATTATTTACAACATGTCTTATTTTATCATAAATCTTGACGATTGTGTACCGGATATTTCGCAACAGTTCTAAAAGTTTTCTGAAAAATTTGACAAATTTATTCCCGCCCTCTTCCATATCCTCTTCCGCCGCTTCATTGTTTGAAGTATCGGCGTTGCTTTTGGAAATATCGGCGTTGGAGCTTTCCTCTGTGGAAGAGCCAGCTTCCTTTTTCTCCTCTTTTCTATTTTCTGTTTCCTTTTCTTTTTTTGTAAATTTCTTTTCTTTCTTGGCAGGCTTCTTTTTCTTCCCCTCCGTCCCGGAATCAGACTTTTCCCCTATTTTAAAAATGGTATAGCAAAACAACCGCACTCTCACGTACGCCGCTTTCGGGTAAGAAAAGGCCGCGTTTAAAATATGCAGGAGCCACGTTATTTTTATCTCCGCCACCACCGGTACTTCCTCAATTATTTTCCGGTGGGCGGTAATTTTATACCGAATCGGGACAAAAAGCACCAGCAGCAGGATTGTCAACAAAATTCCTAAAACAGCCAGCACTGCAATCCCCAGAATTTTTAATACCAGCATCATAGTTCTCCCCGTTTCTGCGCCGCTTTTTGCTTCAAATACTCTTTCAGACAGCAGTCTCCCCTTGCGTCAAGACATTCCTGCGTTATCCTTACCACAAGCTCCACCGCCTCCTCATGGTTTGCGGCAATCCCTACAATCACAGGCGGATGATACCGGTAATACCGTTGTTTTAAATAAGCGCTGTGATAAATTTCAAGCTGATCGTCTCCCGCCGCAAGGGCAATCACATAGGCGGTTATCCCCGCATGGCGTTTTAACTTCCATTTTATTTTTATCGGATTGGCAACAGTATCTCCAATGTAAAGATATTTATAAAATTTCATTCCTTTCACTCTTTCCTGCTTGAAATATTCGCAACGCTTACTTAAAACATCACGTTTTCAAACCAGATAACTTTAAAACATTCCGTTTTCAAGCCAGACAAACTCTACGGCGGCCACACAAAACATTAAACGCCAAAGTAAGCGTCAAAGATTCTCTTTGCAATGGGAACCGCGTAATCGCCGCCTGCGCCCGCTCCCTCAATGATGATGGTGACGCATATTTCAGGGTTTTCCGCCGGGGCAAAGCCGGTAAACCACGCGTGGCTGTCCCCCTTGACGGTCCCGTACTCCGCCGAACCGGTTTTTCCTGCCGCCGTGTAGGACAAGCCCTTTAACCTTGAAGCGGTCCCCTCTTCCACCACGTCGGTCATAAGCTCTTTTAAAATCTGGGCTTCCTCCGAATCCATCAGCTTGCCGTAAGCGGAGGGGCTGTAAGTCTTAGTGCGGTTTCCCGCGCTGTTTTGCACATAATCCACAAGATAAGGCTCCATCAGCACGCCATCATTGGCAATGGAACAGGTAATCATATTGAGGAGCAGCGGCGTAATGGAGGTAGTCCCCTGCCCAATGGAAATCTGCATCATATCCGAATCCTGCGTTTTACTGGAGACGTCTACGCGGCTGACATTGCAGTTAAAGTCCACCGGAAGCTTTTGATTAAACAAGAGCTGCTCCAACGTACTGTGAAACGCCGGTTTATCCAGCGAAAGCCCGATATTTGCAAAGGAGGTATTGCAGGATTTTGCAAAGGAGCGTTTAAAGTTTACCCCGCCGTGAACCGAGCCGTGATAGCACTGAATCCTGTCCTCCCCTCTGGTGAGGGCTCCCGTGCAGTTGTAGCTGTAATTGGAATAGCTGTCGGGATTTTCCCGGATATATTCCAGCGCGGTAACAATTTTAAAAGTGGAACCGGGCGGATAAAGCCCTTGCGTTACCCGGTTTAACAAAATACTGCTTTCCTTATCTGCCATCAGAGCATCCCACATCTCCGAGATATCCTCAGGGTTAAAGTCAGGCTTCGACACCATGGCAAGCACCTTTCCAGTTCCGGGCTCCGTCACAATGACCGCCCCCTGATAAATGCCAAGGGCCGTGGAGGCAACCTGCTGCAGATCCACGTTCAGCGTGGTATACACGTCGTCCCCCGGATACTTCTCCGCCTGCAAATCCAACGCAGCTTTTTCAGAGAGGGGCGCGTTGGAATTAATCAGATAATAATTTGCCAGAGCCTCTATGCCCATTCTCCCGTTGGTTGCGTACCCCACCGCATGGGCGAATAAATTCTGATAAGGATATTCCCGCTTTTCCTTTCCCTCCTCGTCCGTCACCGTCTGGGCAAGAACCTCCCCGCCTGCGGAAAAAATCCTTCCCCGCCGGTTCTGGGCAATCAGTATCTGCTGCCTGCCGTTGTAGCTGTTGTTAATCAGCTCCTGCCTGTGGGTTGCAGAATAGTGGACGATATAGCCCGAAAGTCCAAAAAACAACAGGACAAAGGCCCATGTTACAAGCATTATTTCCCAGTTTTTTTTCTTTTTCTGCGGAGCATGACGCCCGTTGTCAGTATTTTTCATCGCCGCTGCCATCTCCCGCCGGATACTCTATGTTTTCCACCCCTATTTCCATATCCTCCCAATTTATCTCCATGTCCTCCAAATCTATTTCCAGTTCTTCCGGTTCGGTATCTATGTTCTCAAAATCTGTTTCCGGCTCTTCTAATTCTGAAACTGCCTTTTTCCGGCTTGGCATTGCTTTTTCCGGGCCGGTCTTTCTCAATCTTTCTTCTGCCTCATTCGGCCCTATCGCTTCCATTCTTAAATCTGTCCCGCTAGAAATTCTCTCCTTCACCCTTGCTTCTGTCTTGCGCGGGCTTCTTTTTTTCGGCCCCCGCTCATCCCATTCTGCCTCCTGCTCTTCCGACAGCCTGCTCTTTTTTCTCGCGGCCTTTTCAGCTTTTTTCTTCCTGTTCTTCCGCTGCTCGGCCATCTCCCGCGCCTGTTCCTGTGCCAGTTCTTCTTCATCCTGCCAGATAATATGAAGGCCTTCCAGTACGGCAAACATGACAAGGGTAGTGAGAACAGAGCTTCCGCCGTAGCTGATAAGGGGCAGCGTTACGCCTGTTAAGGGGATAAATTTGGTTCCCCCTCCAATGGTGAGAAATATCTGAAAAATATAAGTAACGCCCAGCCCAAAAGCCGTAAGCTGATAAAATTTATCCCGCAGGCCAGATGCAATCTTCATAAACATGACAAAACTGCTGACGCAAATCAAAATAAGGCATACCGCAAAGATAATCCCCAGCTCCTCCGCAATGGCTGAAAAAATAAAATCCGTTTCCACAAAAGGGATAGATTCCGGCGTTCCCTTGAACAGTCCCAGCCCAAACCAGCTTCCGCTGGAAATTGCAAAAAGCGACTGGGTAATTTGATACCCCTCCGCGTCAATGACGCTCCAAGGGTCTTTCCACGCCTGCACCCGCACTTGAACATGGGTAAATACCTGAAAGGCAACGTATGCCGCCGCCGAACCGCCCGCGGCCCCGGCTAGGAGATACAAAAAATTTTTGGATGCCACAAACACCATAAGCACGTACACAAGGAAAAAAATCAGCGCGCTGCCTAAATCCTTGGAAATTACCAGCGCAATTACATGGGCCGCCGCCACTACCGCAGTGGTGAACACCTCGAAAAATCCTGCGGCCTTGTACAAGGCGCTAGCGACATAAAATACAAATATAATTTTCACAAACTCCGAGGGCTGAAAAGCAACGCCCGCTATGGAATAGGATAGTTTACTGCCGTAGGTGGTCTGTCCCAAAATCATCACGACGGAAAGGGCCGCAATCCCCACCATGGCGTAAAGCCATTTTAAATTCCTCAAAAAATGAAATTTGCTGACGAAAAAAGGAATTAAAAGAGCCGCCCCAAGGGAAACCGTAACGATAATCAACTGCCGCCCCGCTTTTCCCAAATCAAGCCTCGCTAAAATCACAAACCCAATGCCAAGGAGCATACACATATTGTTTGCAATCAGCCGGTTTGCCTTCGGATAAATCATTCGGTACAAAACGTTGACCGCATACAAAATTATCTGCCCGAAAGCGTAAAAAAACAGATAAGTAATGTCCTTTTTTTCAAAACAAATTACCACAAAACAACTGAAAAGGAAAACAAACATCAAAAAGTTTTGTCTGGCGTAAACCCCCCGCCTTTTTTCCTCGTCCTTACGGAAAAGCGCGGCAAAGGATTCGCAGGTATATAAAGCTATCAGCAACGCAATCACATACTTGGAAAATTCGCTGATATAAATTTCCATCTATTCAACTCCTCTTTTATAATGCCCCGTCGTGTACTCCTTATAAAAGGGTTCCCTGAAACCTGCCTGCAAATCATGAAAATAGCGGATTGTTTTCAGGGTATCCTCCCCGCTCTCCGTGGTGAAGTCCAAACGGAGAGTGTCATAGGGCAGGGCAATATCACGATTGCTTTCCACCGCCGCAACCCCGATGCGATTTTCAGATTTGCCTTTCAGCGGATTTTCAGCAAACATTCCATGTAAAGATAAGGGCACGCTGTTATAAATAACATTATAACAGCAATTACAATCAGTATAAACAGGAAATTGCTTTTCGTATCGGTCTATCAACGTCACCATTTCCGGTGGAGAAAAGGGGTGTGGAGGCTCCGGCAAATGCTTATCCGATTTTTTGTTACATTTTCCTGTAGTCTTTTTCAGGCAGTTAGCCGTAATCATCATGGGAAGCCTTCCATAAACTACCGCGGAGGATTTGATTTCCGCAGGGTTATTGACTGGCCGCTTTGAAGCGGCCTGCAGCAGTTCCCTCCACTCCTGCCTGCTACATTCCAGAGGAAGATAAAATTCCGCCGCCCTCCCTCTCCAAAAGGAAAGAGCCTCCCTGTTCCAGATATAAAGATTGGCGTCTATTACCAGCCTTTCACTGGGAATCTGTCCGGCCAAATAACCATAGCTTTCCAGATTTCTTATAAGTATACCGTCAATTTCCTTTTCTGAAAAGGCCTCCGCAAGTTTTTTTAACTGACAAATATCTTTTTCCCGGACAATATAAGGTGCTGCCGCGTAAATTTCCCCATTTATTTCCCAATTTTTAACTTCTGAATTTAAAAGTGAGTATTCAACATAAATGCGGGATATCAGCCCGGCATTTTGAACTTCCAAGGCCGCTTGAAGCTGCGGTTTTGTTTTGACGGATACATGAAAGTTCCCGCTTCCCCGGAGACTTTCAGTTTCGAGATTGGAAAGTTTTCTATGTTGAGCAACATGTACATATTGATTGCTGTCACCCGTTTTACCGGTCAATTTATCAGTTGACTTTTCAGAGGAAACGGAAAACTGTTGATTTTCATCGACAGGCTCAGCTTCAAAAGAGGAGGACAGCAATGTTTGTGTGCTTTGGCCTTGCTCTCTTCTCCAGTGAATAATTTCCTCCTCCATGGCCGCTGCCGCCCTGCGCCGCAGCTCGTTGAGCGCTCCTACCGGCATAAATACAAAGCCCTGCAGATTCACCTCAACCTTTTTTATTTTGAGCAGACTGTTGCCGGTTTTTTGAATCTGCTCCGCAACTTTTTCCTCCCGCAAGGGCTGCTTTTTTGCTTCCTGCACAAAAGCACCCTGACAGGAGATGCTAACGCCGTCCGCCCACAGTGTCAGCTCCGCCGGTGTACCGGCTTTTAGGACGATTCTAGCGTTTACTTCATGACAGGGCTTTTTTTCAATATAATTCTTTTCTATAACGGAAAGCAGTTTTTCATCTGTTGGGGAATAAGACGGGGAACGCAGGCTAATCATTTCCCTGCCGTTTCCGCGCTTATAATATCCGTCGCTGACCTCGCTTCTGATATAAAGAGAATGTAGCATTTTAAGGTCGGCCTCATCGACGCGGTAATCCGCTCCGTTCTTTTCATATAAATCAATATATTTTCTGTAAATGGCGGTAACTCCCGCCGCGTAGGCCGGTTTTTTCATTCTTCCTTCTATTTTAAAGGAATCGATCCCGGCGTCTATCAGCCGGGGAAGAATTTCAAGGGTGCACATGTCCCGCATACTTAAAGGATATATTTCTCCCTTCAATGAATTCCTACTCGATTTGACAGATTGATTGACATCAAATGCCAGATGCAAACCCGCAGGGTAAATTTCCGCGCCTATTTTTATCCGATAGGGAAGCCTGCAGGGCTGGGCGCACCTTCCCCGGTTGCCGCTCCGGCCGCCGAGAATACTGCTAAACAGGCATTGGCCTGAATAGCAATAGCACATTGCGCCGTGAATAAAGGCCTCTATTTCCAGACCCGTATCCTGCTTTAGCTTCTGAATTTCCGTTAAGGATAATTCCCTAGCTGGGACAATTCTTGAAACGCCCTCCGCTTTCATCAGATTTGCGCCATAGCTTCCGGTCAGCGTCATCTGCGTGCTTGCGTGAAGCGCTAGGGAGGGAAAATGTTTTCTTATGAAGCGCAGAACTCCCAAATCCTGCACGATAACGCCGTCAAGACCGCTCTCATAAAAAGGAAGCAAGAATTCATAAAGCTTGTCAAGCTCCTTTTCTTTTACAAGAGTGTTCACCGTGAGATAAATCTTTTTGCCTAATATATGAGCCAGACGCAGCCCCTCAAGAAGCTCTTCCTTGGGGAAATTATCCGCGTACGCTCTGGCGCCGTACTGGCCGCCGCCAAGATACACGGCGTCCGCGCCTGCGTTTAGGGCTCCCTTTAGGGCGTCGAAGTTTCCGGCGGGGGATAGTAGTTCTATTTTTTTCATGAGTGGATTCCTTAGTCGCTATTGAATAAGCTCTTAATTGCTGTTAATAAGTCAAAAATGTTAATAAGAAATTTTATTAATTGTAACAAATTAAGCCCCGTATTTTTTTAAAATTAGCGGAATATTACAATCTCCTTCAAAGTCTTTTTTATTATAATCATTAAATAAAAATTTGCGGAGAATACTTTCTTTCGCCGGTTCCATCAAGGCTGGCTGCATGGAATCCTCTCTACTGCACGGCACAACCCGCGCTTTTGAAGATATCCTATTCATCAATTTTCCCGCCTTTTTTCCCCGCGCAATCACGAGGGACGCTCCCTTCCCATCTGCAAGCTCAGAACAAACGTTATCAATCCCCCAAAAGTCTCCTATTGTAAAATCAAAATCAATATCAGGGTCACAATAAGGGCATGAATAGCAGCTCGGACGATACGTAAGACATTTACTGTATATCCGGCTAAATTCATCCTTTCCCCACGGAGCAGTAATTTCTGTACTGCCAATCGTATAGGCTATTGTATGCGCGTCATTTAAAAACCGTTTATCTCGAAAATCATATGCCTGCAAAGAGGCGTTGCGGCCAAGCCATTTGGTATAACTTTCCCATAATCCCGGCGACTGCACGCCACGACAGACAAGCGACGCTAAAATAAGTTTATCCTCGTTTTCCTTAATAAATAGCTTTAAAGCGTGGCATTGGCAGGGGGTTCCGCTAAAAAGTACTTGTCTATTCTCATTAAGCGCATTTTGAATAGAAGCAAAGCACCCTCCCATATCGCTTTGCACGTATTTTGATTTGCGCATACCTTCAATATTTTCCGATAGAATATGCTTTACATAAAATTTATCATCAAAACACGCTCCGCAGACAAGCCCGCCCTGTTCTAATACTTCCTGCGCAATTAGAGAAAACGCGCCTCCCGACGTACTTTTTTTTAGCAGGGCTTCATCATTACAGCGAACCGCATAAAATTTGCTTTCCACACGGCTTAAATGCTGTTTTGTCGGACATACATTTTCACATGCCCCGCAATTTATGCATCGTTTAGAATCAATGACAGGGTAGAAAAATCCCTCTTCATCCTGCTGCATGGTTATTGCCCCAGCCTTGCAGGCTGCGCAGCAGCTACCACACCCAAAACAACTCTTTTTATTACCTTTCATATCCAAATTCAACCCTTTTATTATAAATTTCAAGCATAGCATGAAACATTAATTATTTCTTGCAGATAATCATACGAATGTTTTTTCTGTTCATCCATATGCGTCATGAATTCTTGTTCAGAAAGATATAAAATTTGTCCTTCTTCCCATTTTTCCACGCCTGCCTTTTTCAACAGCTCTTCTATTCGTCCATTTCTTTTTTTCAAATTATCCTTTAATTTTGTAAAGGAAAACGGGCGTTCAAAAATCATGGAAAAGGCTATTCCATGAAAAGAATTCGTAACAACACATTCCGCGCAATTTATCAGGGAAAGCCACTCTTCCACGCCAATATTGCACCATGGTTCAAAACCGCAGGCATACATAAAACTGGCCGTAACAATCCGAAGTTCAATCCCTTTCTCAACCGCCATCTTTTTTGCAAAATCTATGGTTTGCTTGTCATATTGCAGTAAATATAATAAAATATATGATTTTCCTTCAATTTGATAGGTTAAATTTCTCCACTGGGAACGTTCTAAAAGAAAGACCGGATCCACACATACAATACTATCCCGGCCGATAAGCGCGCGCAATATCTCCTGCCCTTCTTTTTCCCTAACTGAAATCGCATGAAAAGTATTCAATTGCCGTATGCACCACTCCCTCATTTTATCTGGAATTTCATTTCCTCCAAAAGATGCAGCGTAAGAAAAACGCTTATTCGGCGCTGCAAACGGAAGAAAATATCTCCCGTCAACTGCCGGGGAAGAAAAGTTCCATATTTGGTCGCTTCCTGCAATAAACAAATCATATTTCTCATTTAAATCATCCGCTTCTTGTTTTTCAAGCGGGGCGGTGCATTTCAGATAATTTTTCCGAAACTCATCAAAAAGCAATTTACGCGCTGCATTTTTTTCACGCAGCAGATTGTCTAACGCGCCCACTTTCCCTGAAGCGGCTGATTGCTTCTTTGATGTTTCATCCTTAAAAGTAATAAAATCACTTTCAACCCCTAAATTCATCAATGCTTTCTGTAAAGCGTACGCCTGAAGTACCGCGCCATAACTATCAGCTTCATGAAAGGTAAGAATACCCGCCTTCATTTTTCTTAAACTCCTCTCTTGCTAAAGCAGCCGCCAAACGATATAACCGTTGTTTATCACTTTTTAATATATCATTATTTTCTTTCATATAATACTGGTAATCACATGCGCAAAAAGGTAAAATAGCGGAACGCAGTTTATAAAAATTTTCAATTCTCGATAAGCTTTCCATATAACTGCGTTTTCTGTGGGAATGGCCGCTGCTGCGCTGATAATAAAAATGCAGCGCTTCCGGCAGAAATCCGCAATCCGTCCTGCTGGCCGGCGGCAGCAAAAGCTGAAGATTTTGTCCTTCTTTAGACAAGGGGATTTGTTTTTGAGGATAACACTCAAAAAACAATTCTGTGCGGAGCATATAACAGCCTGCATAGCAATAGGTCTGTCCATAAAAAAGCGCATCAAACACATTCTGCGTAAATGCGTCCTCTTTTTTTGCACTGTGAGAAATGATATCTCCGGAATCGCCATCCAAATAAAATCCGTCGCTGCGAACCATTCCTAAATCTTTATGCGAAATTAAAAATTCTACTTTTTTTTCAATGCTCTCCGCCGCCATCAGGTCATCCGCGTCGCACCATGTAAAAAAATCGCCGGAAATTAACGGTAACGCGGCATTAATGGCTGCTGATTGACTTTCATGCTCCCTTCGCAAAGCGTTTACAAAAACAGCGTCTTTTTCCAACTGCGGTATCACTGATTGAAGGTATTCCCACGAACCGTCTGCAGAACCGTCGTCTACAACAATGAATTCCAGCGGCCTCCATGTTTGCTCCCGCACACAGTCAAGGTAATTTTTAAAATAAGGCATAGCATTATAAACCGGCGTTACAAGGGATACTAACGGCTTCACTCTTTTTTCATCCTCCTGCGCAATATTGCGGCATAATCCTGCATCTCCTGTCTGTTGTTTACACGGCCGGTATTCGTTAAATGTAATCTTCGATTTAATGTCACGCAATCAATGTTTACAGTCGGAAGTTTTGCTTCCCGAAGATTTATCTGCCACGCCACTGTCTCCCCTGTTTTCAGGCTTTCATCAAATAATCCGATTTTCTCAAAAGCTTCACGTCTAATTAAAGCGCATCCCGGCAAAACGCCGCCGTAAGGCTCTTTTCTAATTTGCAAAAGGCTTATTTGCTCGGCAGAAAGCTCTGGTGAGAGAAAATCCTGCGCTTTGCCGAATACTGCAAAAAATTTCTTATCTCTAAGCATTGGTTCATATAATTGTTCCAATGCCCCCGTAGCGGCTATGTCGTCTGCATCAAAGAAAAAGAGCAGTTCCCCTGAAGCGTTTCGAATCCCCATGTTACGTGCGGAAGCGGCCCCTCCTTTTTCTTTTGTCAAAACAATGCCGCCTATTTTTTTTGCAATTGTCAACGTATTATCGGTAGAACCGTCGTCGATAATGATAATCTCCATCTCGCCTTTCCAGTTTTGATTTTGTATAGACGCCGCCGCTTCCACCAAATATTTTTCTGCATTATAAGCGGGAATGATAACTGAAATTTTTTCCATTTATTCTCCTGTAAGCTTGACGCTTAATTATCCTTTTTTATCTCTAAATTCTGCATACTTTTGCGAAATTGTTTTTCATATAGATAGGCGGCCTTTGGGATTGCTACATTTTGTTTTTCTAAAAGCTCTATCGTTTCATCAAAAAGATGATTCCCGCGATTCGCAAAAACAAAAGCCAGCCTTTGAGAAAAATATTTCTTATACTGTTTTATATCAAAAATATTCCCATACCTATCCAATTTTCCCATTGCGTAAAGCGTTGTCTGGTCCCGCGTGCATTTTTTACAATGCCCGCAATTATAATCTCCTGCAAGCCCATAAATACAAGGATGAAGCCATTTCCATGACGGCTCCCATTCTGCAAGCAAACGAAGCTTTTCCCTGCGCTTTACCTCCACGCCTGAAAGGTAAAAAGAAGTGGTTTCTGTAGAAATATAATTGACGGTAAGCAAATCGAAAGACGCCGCATTTCTAAGATTTAAAGTGAAATTTGCGGCATCATGGCCCGATGAAAGCAAGTATACCGAAAATAATCTCTGCAACGCGAGGGCGCACGCAAGATTCCTGAAAGAATACACGTCAAGAAAACGCTCCGGCAGAACTTCCTGAAAATTAGTATCTACAAAAATTGTTTTTAGGTTTTGCTCCTTTGCAAAATACTCGGCCCGCTTACAGCTTTCAACAAAAAAATCCTTGTATTTTAAACCTTCAAAAACGCCTGAATTAAATACGGCTATATGCGTCAACGGATATTCACTTTGTTCATTATGGCGCATAATTGTATATAAAGAATCAACGCCGCCTGAAAATCCAGCGCCTACCGCCCCCACATTTTCCATAGGTTTAGCCGCTAATGGCGCTTTAATTTGAATCGGATGATAAATTTCTCCTGCAAAGCTTAATGTGGGAATCAAGGAACCGTTTAACTGGTAGTACAGCCGTTCCGACATACTCTCTTCGCATATTATCTCATGATTTTCCCGCATAGCGCATGGCAAAAGCGCTGTTACAAACGAATCTGCAGCGCCTGCAGATAAATAACCTGCCTGCGTCCGGTTTACCGCAAACCATAGCGTTGTTTTATGCCTATCAATCACTATATCTGAGCAGAGATACGCTTTATCATCTTTCCAATCAATGTATGTTTTCCCTATCCGCACCATAATTTAACTCTGTTCTTTCTCAATTGCCAGCTTTTTCTATAAAAGATTCTCGCTCAGGAACTGTTTATTTTTAACTGCTACCGCTTTTGCCGCGCGAATCATGCGCGCCATACGCCGGGCTTCTGGCGAAAATTCAATTCCCCGCTGCTTAAGTAAAACAAGAGCTTCGCCATAATGCTGGCTTTTTTCATTTGCCAGTACCTGCGCAAAATACCAATCTTTGTCCCGTTCAAACCTATCTAAGTCGAATACCTCTGAAAATTTTTCTAAGGTTCCCAAACCATACAATGCCGCCTCTGTGCGCACGCACTTTCCACAGCGCCCGCAGTTTTCTTTGATTACATGCACGCAAGGATGAAGATAACGGTAGGCCATTGGAAAAGACGAAAGCTCATGCAGCTTTTGCGCACGGGAATAGGCGCCGCCAGCGGAGTAAAAAACCGTATTATCTGTCTCAAAACAACCAAGAGACGCCAAGTCATAGTAAAAAGAGTTATTTGCATCAAATGCAAAACGTGAAAATTCATAAGCAGAGGAAAAGAGAAAAACATGAAACAGTTTTTGCAAGGCTAAGACAACCGCCCCATGCCTAAAAGCTGCAACGGCAAGAAACGGCTCTAAAAGTATATCCTGCAGGTTTGTATCCACATCAACCACCGCTAATCCCGCTTCCGCTGCAAAACCTTCCTTCACCTGAGCCGCCATTTGTTTCAATACTGCAAAGTTATCCGTTTCTTCCAATGCGCCATTGCTGGTAATTAACAGATGGGTCAACGCGCGTTCCGCCTTTTTAACCGACTGCATATAAGTAAACATACTGTCCACGCCGCCAGTCCAGCCGGTTCCCACCGCGCCAGCGCAAGAAATTTTATTTTCGGCAGCTTGTGCGTGAATTGTTATTGGATGAAATTCATCCATATTGGCCGCCATCATAGGAATAAGATAATGATTTAATTGATAAATCAGCCGTCGGGTTACAGGAGCTTCGCAAATAATGTCCCGCTCTTCCCGCATGGCGGTTGTCAGTAACGCTACAACCCATGAATCTAACCGGTCGTCCGTCAAGTATTCGCCATATTCTTCATCAACAGAAAACCACAAAACCGATTTTTTATCATGAAAATTTACCTGCGCGCATAATTTTACCCTGTCGGAAGATTTTTCCAAATAAGAAGCTTCTATTATGATAGGATATTTTTCATTGTTCATTATATTGAAACCTTTCCTGTTGATTGATTCTAATATTGTACATGGCAAGATGGAATTGTCTGGCGTAAGTATAGGCTGCAGGAGGGATGGGAATCTTACATTCCTCTAAAAGCTGTTTTGTTTGAGTTCCAGAACGGCTATGCAGGCTGCTTGCTAAAATAAAACCAAACCGTTCCGGCAAATGCCGGAAATATTCATCAATATCATAAACCGCGCGATATTGTTCTAACTGCCCTAAGGCATATAGAACTGTCATATCCCGAATACATTTTTTGCAATGACCGCAATTTTTGTTTTTCCCCACTATGCTGATGCAGGGGTTCAGCCATCTATAAGAAGGCTCCCATTTTGTCAGCGACTTTAATTTGCCTATGCGGGTAGTTTCCACGCCGGATAAGTAAAAAGCAAGGGATTCTGTCGCCGCGCAGTTTACCGTTAATAAATCATATCGGTCGCATTTGAGCAAATCTAATTCCATATTTGCGGCGTCCGGCCCTGAAGAAACGAGATAAACCGAAAATAATCCCTGCAAAGCCATGACGCAGGCTAAATTGCGAAACGTATATATGCCGTCATAAAATTCAGGAAGTATTTTCTGAAAATTGGTATCGACAAAGAGCGTTTGTAAGCCCTGTTCTGCCCCAAATTTTTCCGCTTGTTCATAAAGCCTAGAAAGAACTTTGTCTTTAAGGTTTCCCGTATTAAAAACCGCAAGATGGGTTAAAGGAAGCTCGCTATCTGTTCCATGGCGCATAATCGTATAAAGACTGTCTACACCGCCGGAAAATCCGGTGCCCACCGCGCCTTCATTTGACAGCCGCTTTGCTGTAAGCGGGCAGGTAATTGAAATAGAATGATAGCGTTCTCCCACCGAAGACAATGCTGGAATCAAACTGCCTGTAAGCTGATAATACAGCCTTTCAGACAAAGGGTCTTCACAGATAATCTCATGTTTTTCCCGCATGGCACAGGGAAGCAGCGCCATCACAAAAGCATCCGCACGCCCCAATGCCAGCCAATCCGCCTGTCCTCTTTTAACACGAAACCAAAGAGTGGCATGGCGGTCTCCTATTGTAAGATTAGAGCAAAGACGTGCGCTCTCATTTTCCTGTAAGATATAAGTTTTGCCGATTTTTAACATAACCAATATCTCCCGCTCACCGCAAGTTTATTTTACTCGCCATTTTAATTTATTTGCCGGTAAAGTATAGCATTTTTTCAGAATATTCACAAGCATTTATGGAAGATACAAGAATTTTTTGCTTGTAATTTGCATAAAACAATGGTATCATGCCATGTGGATAATTATATGCTGTTAGGCGGTACGCCGCTTTAAAGCTATGTTGTTTTGCAATTATGCTGCCTTGCAGCTATGTTTGTTTTACAGCTATGTTGCCTTGCAGGAAAATGGAGTACGCCTGAATGGATGCAATGTATATAGAAGAGCAACTGAATAAAAACATCTTATCGCCGCGCGAAAAATGCCTAATGTCGCTATTGTTTAGCGGAAAATTGACAGAAAACTCCGCGCATGTTCTTTTAGATAATCTTGATTTAGATACAGCAAACCAAAACTATATTTTAATGCTTTCCTGTTTGGGATACACAAAAGGCTGGAAATATTTCCCGCCGGAGATACAGCCAAGACTAAAAGGCGTACACTACTACCATCATATCCATAATAGTATGGGTATCCCATGGCTCCTTCAGCAGCTTCAAGTCCTTACTGATAATGGGATTCCTGTAATGCTGCTTAAAGGCATTGCTATGCTGGCATACTATGCGCCCGATAAACCAAGACTAATGTGGGATTATGATATTGCGGTTCCAAACGCAGATTTTGAGCGTGCTCTGCCGTTGCTTTTGACCGGCGAAAATACCCTTATGGGAGAATATCCGCACTCTGCCGCAATAAAAGGAGCTCGCGACGAAATAGACTTACACCGCTGGATTTTTAAAACATATGGAGAACGCTCCACTGATATCTGGGAACATGCCGAAACATTTTGTTTTCATGGCATTAATGTTCGCGTTCCCGCACCGGAGGATATGCTGATACATCTTCTCGATAATCAGTCCCGAAATTACTTTCAGGTACGGAACTATCTTTTGCCGGAAGGCGCTGAACGCCGGATGCAATGGCTTTACGACTGCCGCCGCGTCTGGGAATTTGCAGGCGGGATAAACTTAAAATACCTTGCAGACAGAGCTGCGGTATTTCACGCAACGGAACGGGTCCGCATGACGCTTAAAATTTTTATGCAGTGTTTTCCTGAGCTAATTGATTTGCAGGAATTTGAAAGATATTTTCCATTGACGGCAAGCTATAAACGAATGTTGGTGCGAGATGCAAATCTTGTAAGTGCAACTATCCGTCATGAAAAATATGCGTATGCTGACGACGGCGTCCTGACGCCGCTGCGTATCTGGAGAAGCCTTCGGAAGGAAATTGCAATCTATCGTTCTTTTGCGGCGGAAATGCGGTGGAAGCGGCCTAGAGTAACTTTTATCAGCCATATTAAAAAAAGGCGTAATCTTAATAATTTTCCTGATTTCTTGAAAAAATATCTTTTCCGTATTCATCT